>DBHE01000098.1:2053-14722 GCA_002296055.1 Pseudomonadaceae bacterium UBA836 | reverse complement strand
GGCTTTACAGGCTGCAACAGGCGGATGAATGAAACGTCAACAGACCCTAAGCACGCGCTCATCTGACAAAGTCAGCGCCAGCGCCTAACCCCGGACAGAACGCCCTCTCCGGGCGCAGGAAACGCGCTCCTATCGAGCGCGCAGAAACGCTGGGCAAACCGCGCGCAAGAGCGCGGGTCGATAGCTCAGCGTCATCGCTGTTGCCACAGCAGCCACCGGCAACAGGGTAAACCAGACCAGCACCGCCATGGACGGATGGTCTGCCTTGAAACAGCACAGAACCGATACCGCCAACGCCAGCCAGCCAAGGGTACGCAGATAACCAGGCGCTACCTCATCGGCTACAAACACTTGGCGCCAGTGCACCGGTAGCGACAGCGCCAGCCAGTTGGTCGCCAGCCACATACTGGCCGCGGCCGCCAGCAACCAGAGTCCTGCATTACTCATAAGCCACCCCGCCAATCCGACTGCCCTGTTTCACCTCGACAGTGCGCGCCAGCCGCCGCGCTGTGTACACCGACACCAGCGCACAAGCCAACAAACTCAGATCAACGCCGGCAACAGCCCAGTAAGGGTCCAGCAGCATGGTTTTCAGCAGATGGTCACCCGTGGTGATCCAGTTCAGCAGTACCGCCGCAACACAGGCCACCGCCAGCACCCAGCACTGCTCGCGCCAGGCCGGATTGCTGCGCGCCAGCGCAACCGGCGCACTGCGCCACAGAGCGTGCAGCAGGCTCAACAGCCAAACACCCCAGAAGGCCCACTGCTCCCAATCGCCCCGACCGGGCAGATTTTCTGGTAACAAGCGGTTGGCCACCAGCATACCCACCGCCGCCAGCACCATGCCCGTGACCGTGGTGACCGCCATGGCATCAACCAGACGGCAACCCTGCAGGCCCCGTTTGGCGTGATCCTGCTTGCGCTTCTCAACAAAGAAGACAAAGCCGGTGGCAATACAGATGCAACCCAGCAAACCGCCAGCCACGTAAAGCCAGCGCAGGGTCCAGTGCTCGAAATGCTGCAGGTGCAGGCCCGTCAGGAACTGGTTCACCGCACCCACCGGATCACTCGGTGGCTCTTCGCGCAGCAGCTCGCCGCTGCTGGCCTTAAAGTGAATGCCCTCGCCCACCAGCGCAACGCGATCACTGCCGGCACGGTAGATGCTCACGTAACCGTTGGCATCGCCCAAGTGCTCAATCATCAGCAGGCCTACTTCACCCGCCATATCTCGCTCGGCCCAGATACGCTTGGCCTCGGCGACCATGGCATCCACCGACGCCAGCTCGGCCGGCACTCCAGCCTCGTCGTGGGGAAGCCCGGTATGCTCTGCCTCGATGACCTCATGACGATCATGCAACGGCTTGAGCAACGTGCCGGACACCGGGAAGTAGTAAAAGGACGCAAAGATCACCAGACCGGTAAAGGCGAAGAAGAAGTGAAACGGCAGCGCTACCACACCGGTCATGTTGTGCAGATCCAGCGTGCTGCGCTGGGTGCGTTTCTTGGGCCGGAAGGTGAAGAACTCTTTGAAGATCTTGCGGTGCATGATCACGCCGGTCACCAGCGCCACCAGCATGATCAGCGCCGCCAGGCCAACTACATAGGTGCCCAGACTCTTCCAGTGCAGCTGCAGGCTGTAGTGCATCGGATAGAACCAGTTACTGCCAATCTTCAGCTGGTCATCAGGCAACGCAGCACCGGTGCGCGGGTCGATGGTCGCCCAGCCGTGTACGTGAAGGTGGTCGTCACTGGGATCTTTCGGCTTGTTGGGAATGTCGAACTCGGCGCCGATGCGCAGTACCGGATCACGATGCGTCGTGTAGGCAAACAGCGACACCATCGGCATGGTCTCAGGCGCAGGCAACTCACCGACTACCCGTTCAGCGGTGGCGGCCATATCCAGCGGGTGTGGCTTGAGATCGGCAAACACCTGCTTGAGCAGATTGTCGTAGGACGGCATCGGCTGCGGCTCGAAGCGCGTGTCCGGAATCGCCCAGCGGTCGATCTCGCGGTCAAACACCGACAGTGCGCCGAAGAAGAAGGCGACCATCAGCACAAAGCCCAACACCAGCCCGAACCAGGTATGCACCCAGGCCATGGATTGACGGAAACTGTTCAGCATGGCGGCGCTCCTATCCAATAATCATGCGCTGTAACTGCCATGCGGCAGCCAGCATCAGGGCACTGCCCACAGCCAGAATCACCCAGACCCGCAGCACGCTGGCAGCGGCGAAGGCCCAGAGAAACAGCGCCAGGTACAGCAAGAAGGCCAGAATCATCATGGCCTGCTCGGCGGCGTGGTATTCCACCCCGGCGCCATGCAGCGCCGCAACACCCAGCGCCACTACACCCCAGACAAAGGCGTAACAGCCAAAGATCGCCGCCAAAATACGCGAGACGATAGCGCCACGGGACGCGCTGACCATCATGAGACTTGCTCCGCCAGATAACCCTTCATACCACCCACCTGCAGGCCGCTCGCGCCAGCACAAGGTGCGACGGAAAGCAGCGATAGAAAGAAAAAACGCACCAGCCTGGTTTCCTGAAGAAGCTCGGCACAAGTGCGTGGCGTGAAATGATAGAAATTATCATTTCAGCATGCAAGCGGCAGCCGCCCGGCGGTGCCGGACATAAACGCAGAAAGCGGCCTGACTGGCCGCTTTCTAACTACAACCCTTGATCGAGTTTTACAGATCCCACACCAAATTGACTGCAAAGTTGCGGCCCGGCTGGGTCAGGCGGTCCAGGTTGGCGGGGCTGGTGACGGTGGCCTCGCCGACGCTGTCGTAGCCGCGCACGTCATCCCACAGCCAGTACTTTTTATCAGTGAGGTTGAACAGCCCGGCGTTGACTACCAGATCATCCGTCACTTGATAGTAGGCGGTCAGGTCAAGTAGGCCAAAGCCGGGGCTGGCGAACTGGCTGGTGGTGCCGTCGGGGATGTTCAGGTTGGATTCGTCGATGCGGGTCTTGCGCTTGACCAGCGTCCAGGTCAGTTCACCGCCGTAGCCCGCTTGCTCATACCCCAGGCTGAACACGCCGGTCAGTGGGTTGACGCTGTTGAGTGGTGCACCGTTGTCGTCGTTGCGACCACGGGCGTAGGCAATCGAGCCCTGCGCATACAGCCCCGGCATGGCGCCGAAGTGCTCCAGATTCAGGCGCCCTTTGGCCTCTGCACCGCGAATACTGGCGTGGGCGATGTTGCGTGCCTGGAAGGTGTCGCTGGTGTAGCCGGGCGTGAGCGCGTTTTCATCGATGAAGTCACGGTACTCGTTGTAGAACAGCGCCAGGTCAAAGCTGCCGGCGTCAAAATAGCCGCGCAGACCGGTCTCTACACCGCGGCTTTTTTCTGGCTCTAGGTCAGGATTGGGCTCGACCGTGTAGCCTCCGGCCAGGTTTTCGAAGCGGCCGTACAAGGCTTTGGCGGTCGGCGTGCGGAAGCCTTCGGCGTATTGGCCAAACCAGGTGTAGTTGTCGGCAAACTGATAGGTCACGCCCAGCTTTGGCGAGACGCGGTGCCAGGTGCGCTCTTCATCGCTGTAGTCAGCAGCACCTGCGCCGCTGACGGTGGCGAGAAATTCGTCGGTCAACTCCGGTGACAGCTTGGTGTAGTCGTAGCGCAGCCCGGGCAGGAAGGTCCATTGGTTCCAGCGGATTTCGTCCTGCACAAACAGGCTGTAGACCTTGATGGTCGGGTCCGGGAAGTCGCTCTGCGGTGTCAGGGTATCCGAGGTGCTGCTGCTGATTGCGCCAACGGTGGGGCAACTGGCGCTGATGGCCTGCAGACAGACGCCGTAGCCGGTGCGCAGGCCGGTGACTTCCTGGCGCTTGAGCGTGCCGCCGTAGGTCAGCAGATGCTCGGTGTTGCCGAGACTGAACGCCTTGTCCAGCTGCAGGTCGAGCATCCACTGGCGATCCTTGTAGGTGGTGTCGCGGTAGCGTTGCACGTCACGACTGACCGCGCCGGTGAAAAAATTCTTCGGCACATAGTGCTCAACGGTGCTCTGGTCGGTCTTGGCCAGCTGATAATTGAGGCTCCAGTTAAGGTTGTCGGCCAGCAGGCTATCCAGCGCCAGCATATGCGCAAGACTGAAGCGCTCACGGGTGATGGTGTCGTTGCCTTCACGTGATTCGTAGTAACCAAAGCCGCTACCGGCGTTGTAAGGGCCGCCGACGGCGCTGAGCTGATTGGTATCGCGGTCGTCCTCGTAATTCTCGTAGGTCAGCTGCAGGCGGCCGTTATCACTGTAGTCCCAACCCAGCTTGGCCAGCACATTGGTGGTTTGCACGTCTTCCGGGTTGGCTGCAGTGCGATCCAGGCCGATGCCGCCGGTAGTACCATAAGATTCGGTTTCATGGCCGTTGCGCTGGGACAGGTGCAGCAAGGCATCCACATTGCCGATACGGCCAGCAACGGTGCCGGAGGTCAGCCAGCTTTCATCGGCCGAGCTGTAACCGGCCTTGAGACGAGCGCCGCTGTCGCGACCGGGCTTGATGATGTCGTCCGCGTCCAGGGTGAAGTAGCTCACCGCGCCGCCAATAGCGCTGCTGCCGTACAGGGCCGAGGCCGGGCCGCGCAGGATTTCCACCCGCTTGACGATTTCCGGATCAACATAGTTGCGCTGGGTGTTGGCGTAGGGACCATTGAAAAAGCTGTTGGGAATCTCGACGCCATCAACCTGGGTCAGTACCCGATCGCCATCGATACCACGGATGTTGTAACCGGTGATGCCCGAGCGTTGCCCGGTGCCGCCGACTGAGACACCCGGCTCACCGCGCACCAGCTGCTTGGTGGTGTTAACCAGATTTGCATCCAGCTGCTCGCGGCTCAGCGAGCTGACAGTACTGGGCACATCATGCACCGAGCGCTGACTGCGGGTGGCCGTGACGGTAATGGCCTCCAGGTTGACGGCACGTTGTCCGCTGACCAGCACCACGCTGCGCTCGCCAACGCTGCGATAACCAACGCCCGTGCCGCGCAGCAGCTCTGCCAGCGCCTGCTCAGGCGTCATGCGCCCAGTCACAGCGTTTGACTGCAGGTCTGCAGCCAGATCGGCTTGCATACCAACCTGCCAGCCAGTGGCCTCACTGAATGTGTTCAGCGCTGCCACCAGCGCCTGAGCGGGGATATCAAAGCTGTAGCGCGCCTGGCTGTGCTGCTGACTGCCAGCGGGCGCATCGGCAGCCACGGCCTGCGGCACACCGGCACAGGAAATGGCCAGCGCGAGCAGCGACAGACTGGTGGTTGACAGGGTCCGGGACAGCGCGCGGCGAGTGTGAGCGGTCATCGAGTATCTCTTTGCTGAGTCGTGAAGGGTCAGAAAAAATGCGAATGGTTTGCATTACTTCCTGACGAGACGAACCAGCAGCAGAGATTGCGTAAAAATAATGTGATGTTTCTATCGCTCAGAAGCTGTACGCAACAGGCGCGATGGCCTGCAGCCAGCGCCGGCTGCGGCCTGAGGAAGCAGAGGTTAAAGAAGCAATTAATTCAGAATCAGCACGGCCGGGTACTCGTGCAGGTTGGCCGAGGTCACCTGGGCCAACGAGCGCATGACGCTCACCGGGTCGCTCAGGCGGTAGTTGCCGGTCACCCGCAAATCATTCAGCCGCTCACTGCCGCTGAAAATCCAGCCTGGGTAGTAACGTCTCAGTTCAGCCAGTACCTCGCGCAGCGGTCGATCATCAAATACCAGGCGCCCCTGCACCCAGGCCAGCTGGTCTGTGCTGGCCCGCACGCGGTTGCCCGCACCGTCCTGATCAATCCGGATGCTGTCTCCGGCGCTCAGGTGGATACGCGCCCCGCTGTTGCGCGCATGCACTTCGACTTGTCCATGCGCCACGCTGACCTCAGTGGCGTCGTCCAGATAGCGCACGGCAAAGGCCGTACCCAGCACCGAAATCTGTACTGGCCCAGCGTTGACCTCGAAGGGCCGCGACGTGTCACGCGCGACGTCAAAGTAAGCCTCGCCACGCAACAGATGAGCGACACGCCGGCGCCCGTCGATGTCGCTGGCAAAGGCGCTGTCGGTATTGAGCAGTACCTGCGAGCCATCGGCCAGGTCAAGATTTTGCCGCTGGCCAACAGCCGTCACGTGATCAGCGCGCCAGTCCAGCAGCACATTGCTTTGCACCAGCCCCCCCAGCGCCAGCAGCACCGAGGCCGCCATCGCCAACGCACCGGCCCAACGCCGCCGTGGCGCCGGCGCGCTGCGGGACTCCAATCGCGCAGCCGCATCCACCAAGGCGGAGGACTGCCAGCAGGCGCGAGCGTGCTCAAAGGCGGCGCGGTGCTCAGCCGACTCGGCCAGCCAGGCATCGAAACGCGCCAGCGTTGCGGCGTCGGCATCCTCCAGCGCCAGCAGCCAGTCCAGCGCCTGGCTCTGCAGCGACGGGTCGTCGGCAGGGTTGGTAGTGGGCTCGGTCATCGGCCGGCTCTCATCATCACGGGTGTTCATTCTGGCTTAACAGCTCAACAAGCGGAAGCGGCTCATTGTGGCGGGCTCAGGCGCTCGATCAGCGTGAGGCACAGCGCCATGATCAATTTCAGCTCTTTTTGCACCGTGCTGGGCGACACTCCCAACTCCGCAGCAATCTCGCTCGCGCTCATGCCGTGCAGGCGGCTCAGCACAAATATGCGCTGCTGACGGGTACTCAGCTGATCCAGCGCGCTACCTAGGTGCTGCAGCAGGCGGGCGGCGTGCAGACTGTCTTCGCTGGAAGAGGCCGGCGATGGCACCGCCTCGACCACATCATGGGGCACATCGTCGAGCATGGTGCGCGACTGCATGCGCTCGCGGCGCAGATGGTCAAGCGCCAGATTGCGGCCTGTCTGGAAAAGAAAAGGCTCGAGATGGTCAATCGGCCTGTCACGTGCCGTTCGCGCGACGCGCAGATAGGTTTCCTGCACCAGCTCCTCGGCGATGCTGGTGTTCTTGACGATTTTCAGCAGAGTACGCAGCAGCGAGGTGCGCTGGCTGATAAAGACGCTGTCTAGATTGGAACTGTTCACTGGCAAGCCCGGTTTGCCGACTTCACTGCAAATGATAATTGCTTTTAATACGGGCGGCCAGAGGCTTGCAGGATTAAGCTCGACACACTTAAACTGCGACTCATTCTCAACTAGCACCCACACACCCCGCGCATGAGCCATTCCAGCGAGTCACTTTCCAGCGTTTACCGCGGCCATCATGGCTGGCTGCGCGCTTGGCTGCAGCGCCAGACCGGCTGCCGCGAGACCGCTGCCGACCTTGCCCAGGATACCTTCGTACGCCTGCTGGCAAAGCAGCGTCAGCCGCAGCGTGCCGGCTCCGATGTGCGCGCCCTGCTGACACACGTTGCGCGCTGCCTGATGATCGACCATTGGCGGCGTCAGCAGATCGAGCGGGCCTATCTGGATACCCTGGCCGCCCTGCCCGAAGCACTGGCACCCTCCCCTGAAACCCGCTGGCTCATTCTCGATGCCCTGCAGCGCGTCGATGCGATGCTGCAGCAATTGCCTGCACTGACGCGGGAGATATTCCTGCTGGCCCAGCTCGACGGCCTGCGCTACACCGAAATTGCCGAACAGAAGGGCGTCTCCCTGCCGACGGTCAAGCGCCATATGCGCAACGCTTTTCTAGCCTGCTTGCGACTGGAATGAGCAGGCCATGACCACAGCCCAGCAGCACGACAACTTACTGGAGGAAGCAGCCGAGTGGATGGCCCTGCTGCACAGCGGCGAAGCCACCAGCGACGATCACCGGCGTCTGCAGCAGTGGTGTCAGCGCAGCGACGCGCACCAGCAAACCTGGCAGCGGGCCGAGTCATTGCTCGGCAGCCTGGCTCAGCTGCCCGCCGACATCGCTCGCCCTACCCTGCAGCGGCTGCACACCCACGACCGCCGCAAGGCCCTCAAGGTACTGTCGCTGCTCGCCCTGGGCGTACCCTTGACCGCCTTGACCGCATCACAGCTGCCCTGGGGCGTGTGGCAGGCAGACTTGCGCACCGCAACGGGTGAACAGTCCCAGTTAACGCTGGCTGACGGCAGCACCCTGGTCCTGAACACGGCAACAGCCATCAACCTGGCGTTCACCACACAGCAACGACGAATTGAACTGAAGCAAGGCGAGCTGCTGCTGACTACCGCACCTGACCCGATAACACCCGAGCGGCCAGTGCTGATCAGCACCCACGAAGGACTGATAGAAACCCGCGACGCCCGGCTCAGCGTGCAGCAGCGCGCCAACGCTACCCAGATTGCCGTGTTCTCCGGCCAGGCGCTGCTGCGCGGTACCGGCCTTACACAGCAGGTCGAGCTGAATGCCGGGGAGCAGCGACAAATCAGCTTGGGCGCTGTCTCGGCGCCCGCGCCGGTCAGCGAGCAGGCGCTGCTGTGGCAACAGGGCATGCTGCTGGCGATAGATATGCCGCTTGGCGCACTGACTGAAGAACTTGGGCGCTACCGCTCCGGGGTGGTGCGCTGCGATCCGGCTGTCGCTTCCATCGTCGTGTCCGGCGCCTTTTCCCTGCGCGATACCGATGCCAGCCTGGCTCTGCTGCAAAAAACCCTGCCGGTCAGAGTGCACCAGCTGAGCCCCTGGTGGGTCACGATCAAACCCGCCTGATACCTTTTTCGATCTCGTTCGGTATAGCAAGTGAGACGTTTTAAGAAGGGCCTCAACGGCCACGCGTACTCACTCTGCCAACCTGCCAAAAGGGATACCTTATGACCGCCGCCACTCCACGCCCCTCGGCCCGGCACGCACTTGCGCTAGCCTTGGCCATCAATGGCCTGGCGACAGCTCCACTGCTGCTGCCACTGCCAGCCCAGGCGCAGACAGCCGAAACCCGTCAGACCTACAACCTCTCTGCCGGTCGGCTGAGTGACGTGCTGGCCCGCTACGCGGCTGCCTCGGGCGTCACCCTGTCGTTCGACCCCATGCTACTGGATGGCCTTCGCAGCCAAGGCCTGCAGGGCAGCTATACCCTGGCTGAGGGCTTCAGCACGCTGCTGCGCGGCAGCAACGTGGAGCTGGTGCATGAGGGCGGTTCGAGCTATTCGCTACGGCGCCAGAGCGCCCAAACCACCCTGCCCGCAGTGACGGTCAGCGCCGAGGTTGACGAGGGCGGCAGCGCCGCCAGCGCCTATCGCCTGTCCAGCTCACGGGTCGGTGCACTCGGTGATCGCCGCCTGCAGGACACGCCCTTCAGCATCTCGACCTACTCGCGCGAGTACATGGACAACCTGCAGATCAGCTCGCTCGCCGACCTGACCCGCTACGACGCCGCCGTTGCTGCCTCCAGCGACGACCAGCAAAGCGAAAGCGCACTGGTGATACGCGGGCTGTCGCCCGACTTTGACACCGGGCAAAAGCTCGACGGCCTGACCCTGCGCAGCCGCGCGTCTGACCTGCCGCTGGAGCACATCGAGCGCGTTGACATACTCAAGGGAGCCGGCGCCTTTCTGTACGGCTTTGGCAGCCCTGGCGGCACCATCAACTACGTCCTCAAGCGCCCCACCGAGCAGCTCACCCGCACGCTGACTACTCAGGTAACCGACAACGGCCAGGTTTTGCTGCATGGTGATATCGGCGGGCGCTTCGGCGACGACAAGCGTTTTGGCTACCGTATCAACCTGGTCGGCCAGGACGGCGAAACCTACGTGTCAGGTAACGACTCGGAGCGCAAGTCCGCATCCGTCGCGCTGGACTGGCGGCTGACGCCCGCGCTGACCTGGCAAGTCGATGCGCTGTACGCCAACCGCGTCAGCGATGGCGGTTACTTCCGCCTGCTGCCCAATGCTGACGGCTCATACAGCAACGCCCTGGGCGAGCCGCTTGACCCGATTGATGGCGACAAGCGTCTGGCCCCGTCCTGGGCGTTCTACGAATCGTCGCACCGCACCTGGGGCAGTGATCTGAACTGGGATTTTGCCGATGATTGGCATCTGCGCCTGGCGTACCGCTACTCCGACAGTTTCCGTAACCCCTACCTGCCCGGCCTGTTTGCCGACGCCGACGGCGACTATTCTGCCGTGCTGTACCACTACAATAATCTGTTCACCAGCGAGGGCTTCGAAGGCCAGGTTAGCGGACACCTGGACACCGGCCCAATCAGCCATCAGGTAACGGTCGGCGGCGCCAGTGGTCGCACCAAGTCGTCCAACAGCAACGGTCTGGTCCCCAGCACCAGCCCATTGGGCTCGGGCAACCTGTCCAACCCGCAGGACTTTACCGACCCAGGCATTCGCCTGAGCCGCTCAGATGCCGACTACAGCGAGTACCTGTCCATCAAGCGCACCGAGGTATTCGCGTCAGACACGCTGGGCTTCGGCGAGCAGCTCGACCTGATTCTGGGCGTGCGCCACGGCACGCTGGATTCCAAGTATGGCGACTACCGCGAAAGCGCCCTGACCCCCAGCATCGCGCTGGTGTACCGCCCGGTAGACTGGACCTCGCTCTACGTCAGCTATATCGAAGCCTTCGAGCAGGGCGCTGTCGCCCCGGATACCGCCGCCAACGCCGGCGAGGTGTTCGAGCCAATGACCAGCGAGCAACACGAGATCGGCGTGAAGATGGACCGTGAGCGCTGGTCCGCCAGTGCTGCGCTCTTCCGCCTGGAGCGTGCGCTGACCTACACCGATGCCAGCAACGTCTTCAGCCAGGATGGCATAGCCCGCTACCAGGGGCTGGAACTCAATACCCGCGGCCACATCACGCCCGATGTGCTGGTCGGCGCCAGCGCCATGTGGCTGGACGCCGAGAACCGCAAGACATCCGACCCTACCCTTGAGGGTCAGCAGATTGTCGGCACGGCAGACCAGCAGTACCGGCTGTACGGCGAATACCGGATCCCGAACACCGCCTGGGTGCTTAGCGCAGGTGCCAGTCATACCGGCGAACGCAGCCTGGATGAGGCACGCAACATCGACCTAGACGCCTTTACCCTGTACGACCTGGGCGCGCGCTATGCCATGCAGCTAGGCGACACCGACGTTGAGCTGAAGATCAACCTGGACAACGTCACCGACGAAGCCTACTGGCTGACCACCACGGGCTACCACAGCCTAAGCCAGGGCATGCCCAGAACCCTCACGCTGGGCACCACCTTGAGCTTCTGAGGCCAGCCGCCGCACGTCGCCAGCGCATCCGCTGGCGGCGTGCCTGGGCCGCCGGTTTTCGCGTCTGGCCCTTGCTGCTACACTCGCGCCGCAAATAAGAATTACTATCAAAGATCGATTGAGCCGGTGCGTAAAAAAATCGGCTCCCCCATTCCCTTTTTGGGCCGCTCGTTCGTCATCAGCATAGGGCCCGAAAAAAGCAGCGCCTGCGTTGCCGAGATTCAATAGAGTGCCCTGCGGGGCCGGGCCAGTGTGGCTTGAGGCCGAACCGGACAACCCGAACAAGGTAGAACAGCAATGAAGGAAGGATTTCGCCAGAGCATGGCCTGGCTGCACACCTGGACTGGCCTGATCGTCGCCTGGGTGCTGTTCTTTGTCTTTGTCACCGGCACAGCGGGCTACTTCAACTACGAGATCACCCGCTGGATGGAGCCCGAGCGACCGCTGGCCGGCACTCCGCTCGACTACGACCGCGTTGCGCTGGTCGAGAACGGACTAGACCGCCTGCAGCAGGTTGCCCCTGAGGCCGAGTTCTGGGCTATCAACCTGCCGCACTGGGCGCAGGCCCAGCGCGCTTGGCAGGACTACAGCATCGAGTGGACCACCCTACCGCAAGAAGGCCACGAGCGCGGTATGCGCGGCAGCGAACAGCTGGACCCGGCCACCGGCGGCCTGCGCACCGACATCGAGCCACGCGATACCGGCGGCGGACGGCAGCTGTACGTGATGCACTACGCGCTGCACTATCTCGACTACCCGCTGGCCTTTCGCCTGGTCGGCATCTGCACCATGCTGATGCTGGTGGCGATCATCACCGGCGTCATCACCCACAAGAAGATCTTCAAGGACTTTTTTACCTTTCGCCCGGGTAAGGGCCAGCGCTCCTGGCTGGATGCCCACAACGTCATCAGCGTCATGGCCCTGCCCTTCTTTTTGATGATCACCTACAGCGGGCTAATGTTCTTTGCACAGCAATACATGCCGGCAATCGGCGCCGTGACCTACGGTACCGATCGGGCCGCGCTCGAACGCTTTTACGACGACCTCTACGGCGCCCACGAGCACGAGGCCGTCAGCAGACCACGCGCGCCTATCGGCGAGATGATGGACAAGGCATTGGCAACCTGGGGGCCCGACACCCAGCTGCGCTCCGTGTTTATCCAGCAGGACAGTGGCGAGCCGCCACGCGTGCAGATCGGCCGAGCCTATGGCAACGCCGTGCTGTGGCGCGAGGGACACGATCTCAGCTATCACGCGGACACCGGCGAGCCGCTGCCTGCAGAACCTGAGGACAACGCGACGGTGCAGAGTGTGCAGTTCATGTTCGGGTTGCATGAGGGCCGCTTTGCCGAGCCCTGGCTGCGCTGGCTGTACTTCATTGCCGGGTTGCTGGGCTGCGGCATGATCGGTACCGGCATGGTGCTATGGACAGTCAAGCGCCGTAAGCAGCACGCCGCCGCCGGCACACACTTTGGGCATCGACTGGTGGAGGCGCTGAACGTCGCCACCATCGCCGGACTGCCAGCGGGGGTCGCAGCCTACTTCTGGGCTAATCGCCTGCTGCCGGT
>DBHE01000098.1:0-1687 GCA_002296055.1 Pseudomonadaceae bacterium UBA836 | reverse complement strand
TCTGGGGTGAAACCCTGATCTACGCGCAGTTTCGGGATATCCGCAAGGCCTGGGTCGAGCTGCTGTGGCTGGCGGCAGCGGCCTACGCGCTGCTGCCACTGGTCAACGCGCTAACCACCGACCGGCATCTGGGCGTCACGCTACCGGCAGGTGACTGGACGCTGGCGGGCTTTGACCTGACCATGCTGGCCCTGGGCGCCGCCTTCGGCTATATGGCGGTCAAGGTGCGGCGCCGCTGGCTGGCCAAGATGACCGACGCCACGCCCGCCGCCCGCGCTGCGCTCACCGGAGGAACACGCTGATGGCTCGACCGGCAGTAAACGCGCAGTATCGCTGGCTGGTCGCCAGCAGGGTGCTGGCCGCCGTACTGGGCGGTTACGCACTGACCTCAGCCGCCAGCACCCTGCTGGCCTTGGTCTGGCCGCTGCCACAAGCCGAGGCGGTAGCGGCCAGCACCATGCTCAGCTTTGCGCTGTATACGCTGATCATTATCTGGATCTTTGCCAGCCAGCGCCTGCGCACCGTGTGGCTTGGTTTACTCGGTGCCACCGCGCTGTGCACGCTGCTCAGCTGGGCGCTGCTGCCCGCCGGAGGCAGCCTGTGACACCTTTGAATCTAGGGGTTTTCCTGCTCAGTCTGGTCGGCTTTGTCGCCCTGGCTGCAGGCATGCCCAAGCACGCCAAGCACCTGCTACAGCGCGAACTATCACCCACTGTCAGTCGCCTGCTGCGCACCCTTGGTTGGTTGCTACTGGCAGCCGCGCTGGCCATCGGCATTAAGCAGTGGCATACCGATGTGGGCCTGGTTACCTGGCTTGGCTGGCTGACAGTGGCCGGCCTGCTGCTGGTGTTCTACCTGCCGCTCTGGCCGTGGCAACCGGTGACCAAGACCACCAAGCCGCGCCCTGAAAAGGCAGATACGCCGGTACCACGAAGCAGCGGGCAAGTCACGAGCGCCGCCCTGCTGCTGGCCGCGCCGCTGGTGCTTTTTACCTGGCAATTGGTCATTACACCGGCGCAGCCACTGCTGCGAGAGGACGCGCTGCATGGCCAGATTGGCCCCTGGACCTTCACCCTCGCGGAGCAGGATAAGCACGCCCCCGAGATCGTCGCATTGGACGTACCGCTGAAAACCTTTGTGATCCGCTTTTGCGACGCCTGCCAGCGTGATATCCGCCTGGCCTCACTGAAGATTCGCCAGCCACACAACGCCAACGCCGCCGGCAACGCCTTTGCCGGGCGCGGTACCGACAAACTGGTGGAAATCCCCGTGCCGCGCGCCGCCAGCAAACGGGATGGCCTCTGGCTAACCGTTGAGGGCACCGATGGCAGCGTGCACCAGCAGCGCTTCGCCATTGAGCGCCTGTCCCCTGCGCTGGCGCGCTTTATCGAGAAACAGCCATGAGACTGCTACTGCTGCTGAGCACCTTGCTGTGCGCCACCGTCGCCCAGGCCCACACGCCGGTTTGTCGCTGCCAGCTGGAGGCGCAACGCATCAGCTGCCAGGGTGCGTACGATGACGGCTCCAGCGCCGACGGCATCACCATGCGGGTGCTGGCCTACAGCGGCGAAACACTGGCCGACGGGGTGCTGGACGCCCGCTCACGCTTCAGCACGCCGCTACCAGGGCAACCCTTTTACATCCTGATGGATGCCGGCCCCGGCGAGATGTTCGAGGTCGACTGGCG
>DBHE01000080.1 GCA_002296055.1 Pseudomonadaceae bacterium UBA836 | reverse complement strand
GGATCGCCCAGCTCCGCCTTGACCACGGCCAGGCTGCCGACAATCTCGGCCAGCGCCTGCGGCTGACCGAGAATGCGCTGCTGCAGGCGCTGGGCAATGGCATCGGGTTCAAAGTCGAAGCGTGAGGTGCGGGTACGCGGCGCCTCGCGCAGGTTGTGCTGCTGGTTGTCGGCCAGCAGCTCGTTGATGAACGGCATGGCCTCAGGCGCCGGCTTCGCGTTCGCGCCCAGGGTGCGGCAGCTCGCCTACCGGGCAGTCAGCGACGCCAATGGTTTTGCGGGTCATGGCCTCAACGTTGTCGCGCGCCTTCTCGGCATCCATCACCCAGGTGCGATAGAAGTCGAACGGGCAGTCGGCGACGCCGCGGTCGCCGTCGCCGGAGTTGTACATGCCGGTGTAGCCGCGGTGCAGTAGCTTGAACAGGTGGTTCTGCGACTGGTCGTTGGCACGCGCATCGCGGATCTGCGAGACCGACAGCTGTGCGTACTGCACGCCCATATCTTCTTCGCCGCATTCACCCAGCGTGCGGCCATCAAAGCCGATGATCGCGGAGTGGCCAAAGTAGCTGTAGACGCCGTCGAACCCGGTGGCGTTGGCTACCGCCACATAGCAGTTGTTGGCCCAGGCCATGGTCTTGGCCATCATCACTTGCTGGTCTTTGGCCGGGTACATGTAGCCCTGACAGCGCACGATCAGCTCGGCGCCTTTCATCGCGCAGTCGCGCCAGATTTCCGGGTAGTTACCGTCGTCGCAGATGATCAGGCTGATCTTCATGCCCTTGGGGCCTTCGCTGACGTAGGTGCGATCGCCCGGATACCAGCCCTCAATCGGGCACCAGGGGATGCACTTGCGATACTTCTGCACGATCTCGCCCTGGTCGTTGATCAGTATCAGGGTGTTGTAGGGAGCTTTGTTCGGGTGCTCTTCGTGGCGCTCGCCGGTGAGCGAGAAGATGCCCCAGGTGTTGGCCTTCTTGCAGGCCTCGCTGAAAATGCGGGTTTCGTCACCGGGCACGGTGGTGGCGGTGGCCATCATCTCGTCGCCGTCGTACATGATGCCCATGGTGCTGTACTCGGGGAACACCACCAGGTCCATGCCGGGCAGGCCCTGTTTCATACCGATGATCATGTCGGCAATTTTTTGCGCGTTGGCGAGCACCTCTTCGCGGGTGTGCAGGCGCGGCATCTTGTAGTTGACGACGGCTACCCCGACTGTATCGGGACTGCTGGAAATATCTCCATGACGCATGGGTAACTCCTTCGCTTGGGTTGAGTGGCGGGTCAGTTACGGCTGATGCCGAGCTTGTCGACCCGATAACGCAATTGCCGCAGGCTGATGTTCAGGCGCCGGGCGGCTTCAGACTGGTTGTTGTTGGTCTGCGAGAGCATGGCGCGGATGCGGTCGGCCTCGTCTTCCTGCACCCAGTTGTAGGCGCGGCCGTACTGGCGCGGTGGCTCGCTGTCGGCAGCTTCCTCAGTCACTGCCGGCGCGGGCTGGCGGTTGCCGGGAATGGTGATGGCGCTTTCCGAGGCCAGCGCCTGACGCAGCTTGTCGGCCTCCAGCAGCTCCTGTTCGCTGGTCAACGCGGCGCGCTCCAGCACGTTCTGCAACTGGCGAATGTTGCCCGGCCAGGCAAAGTTCTCGAGCACCGAGAAGGCCTCGGGCGCCAGGCTCCAGTTGCGCTCGTAGTGATGGTTCAGTTCGTTGAGAAAATGCAGCGCCAACTGGCGAATATCTTCCTGGCGCTCACGCAGCGGCGGCAGGTGCACCGGCACCACATGCAGGCGGTAGAAAAGGTCGAGGCGGAAGGCGCCCTGGTTGACCGAGGCCTGCAGGTTGACGTGGGTGGCGGTGATCACGCGAAAGTCCACCGAGATGGAGTCGTGGCTGCCAATCGGATCGACCTTCTTCTCCTGCAACACGCGCAGCAACTTGGCCTGCAGCGACAGGGGCATGTCACCGATCTCGTCCAGAAACAGCGTGCCGCCGTCGGCCTGGACAATCTTGCCCTGCTTGTTCTGCGACGCGCCGGTAAAGGCGCCCTTGGTGTGGCCGAATAGTTCCGACTCCAGCAGGTCTGCCGGGATGGCCGCACAGTTGATGCAGATGAAGGGCTTTTCGCGGCGGTCGCTTTGCTGGTGGATCATCCGCGCGAACTTTTCCTTGCCGGTCCCCGACTCGCCGAGCAGCATTACCGGCGCATCGCTGTGGGCAACCTGAATGGTTGAGCGCACGGCGTCCATCAGTGCCGGGCTGCTGCCAAGAATGCCGTGCGCCAGGCTTTGCTTGACCATGCCTTCGATGGCGATGCTGTGACGCAGGCTCTGATTCTCTTTCACCAGGTGCTCGGTCTGATCCACTACAAACTGGTGAATGCGCAGCACCTGGCCGATCATCGACGCGGCGACCCGCAGCAGGCTGATGTCTTCATCGAAAGGGCGTTCGTGCATGCCTTCGCGCTGGATCGACAGCACGCCAATGGGGGTGCCCGATTCCAGAATCGGCACGGCGATAAAGGCCATGCGGCCGCCGCTGTGGTGTGAGAGTTCGGTGATGCGGCGGACAAACAGCGGCTCGTTGTTGACGTCGGGCACCAGGCCAATGGAGCCGGTCCGCATCACGTAACCGGTCACGCCCTGGTTGATGTCCAGATTGAAGCGCCCGGCCTTGAGGTCTTCTGGTGCCAGACCGTAAGCGTATTTCACCTGCAGCGTCTTGGAGCCGGGGTCGGGCAGGCTTACCCGTCCACAGTTCAGGCCATACAACTGGGCCAGCAGACGCAGGATGCCCTGAATGGTGCGCGGGGCATCGAGTGGCTTTTCCAGCAGTTTGGCCATCTCCAGAATGACGATCAGTTCGCGCTTCATCATCTGTTGGGCCGTCCGTTCCTGAGTGACGTTCAAGATGAGCAGGTCCTCCGCGTTGGCCAAAATCCACGCGACCTGTCACCGCTGTACTGGATACCTGGGCGGTATTAGTGGCTGATCATCCAGGGTCGTCGTGGACCAGACTGTTGTTTGAGGGCAGGAGGTTCTCCCTCCTTGCGTTTGGTGTGCTGGCAGCTACCGGAGTTGCAACAACTGTGCCCGTGAGTGACTTTGGGGGCATGTGCGCTGCGCTCATTGGTTTCGTGGGCCTTGCGCTGATGGGTGCTGAGCGTCTGCAGGCGTGGGGCGCTGATGCGGCGTTGCATGGGCTCTGAGCATAGCGGGCAGGCGCGCGGCAGGTTGCGTTCGCTGCTCGGCAGCAGGGCTTCAAACGGCCCGCAGGAATCACATTCAAAATCGTATAAAGGCATTTTCTGCTCCCGAAAAGTGCGAAATACAGGATGTGGCCCGCCCAGGCTGGTGCGGGCCACTGCTTTGTTATCAGCCTTTCCAGAGGGCAGTCGGGACTTCCGGACTATCGACAGCGATGGTCGGGCCGTCGGCGCTGGGCATGATGTCGAAGTCGAAGATTTCAGTCGGAATCCAGATGGTGGCGCACACGTTGGGCACATCGACGATGCCGCTGATGTGGCCCTGCACTGGCGCCGTACCCAGCAGTGAGTAAGCCTGGGCGCCGCTGTAGCCGAACTTCTTCAGATACTCGATGGCGTTCAGGCAGGCCTGGCGGTAGGCCACATGCGCGTCCAGGTAGTGCTGCTTGCCGCTTTCGTCGACCGAGATACCTTCGAAGATCAGGTGTTTCTTGTAGCTCGGCGCCATGTCGCTGGGCTGGAAGATCGGGTTCTTCACGCCGTACTTCTTGCAGCCGTCCTTGATGATGTTGACGCGAATGTGGATCCAGCCGGCCATCTCGATGGCGCCGCAGAAGGTGATTTCGCCATCGCCCTGGGAGAAGTGCAGGTCGCCCATCGACAGCCCGCCGCCCTTGACGTAAACCGGAAAGAACACACGCGAGCCTTTGGTCAGGTCCTTGATGTCACAGTTACCGCCGTGCTCGCGCGGCGGCACGGTGCGGGCGCCTTCGCTGGCTACCTTGGTCGCTGCATCGCCGGTGGCGCGGCCAACGTGCGCAGTCGGTGCGTAGGGCGGATTGGCCAGCCCCGGTACGCGATTGGGGTCGGTGTCGATCAGCGCCTGTTCGCGGGTGTTCCATTCGTCCAGCAGTTCCTGTGACGGCAGGCAGCCGATCAGGCCGGGGTGCATCAGGCCGATGAACTCAACGCCCGGAATATGCCGTGACTTGGTATAGATGCCGTTGAAGTCCCAGATGGTCTTGCGTGCTTCCGGGTAATGTTCGGTGAGGAAGCCGCCGCCATTTTCCTTGGCGAACACACCGTTGAAGCCCCACATCTGATCGGCAAAGGCGCCGATATCCAGAATGTCCACAACCAGCAGGTCGCCCGGCTCGGCGCCCTCGACGGCAATCGGGCCGCTGAGGTAATGCACCTTGCTCAGGTCGACATCGCGCACGTCTTCGGCACTGTCGTTATTGCCGATCTGGCCGCCCGTCCAGTCCATGCACTCGACAATAAAGTCCGAGCCGGGCTTGACCGTTGCCACCATGGGCACGTCCGGGTGCCAGCGGTTATGGATGTTGTCGTGCTCCTGAGGGCTCTTGCTCAGGTCGATCTTGATCAGTGTTTCTGCCATGACAGCGAATCCTCTGCTTGGGTGATGAGTCGGGTCCGTGGGTGACCCGTGCAGTTCTCTTGAGCAGAAGCCGTGCCAGCTTT
>DBHE01000082.1 GCA_002296055.1 Pseudomonadaceae bacterium UBA836 | reverse complement strand
GAACCACCAGCCGCCCCAGCCCAGTTCGTAATAGGCCCACCACGAGCCCAGCACGATGCCAACAGTCAAAAACGCCCAGGCCACAATAGTCCAGGGCCGCGACCACCGGGCCCAGGCCGCGTCCAGGCGACCGCCCAGCAGCGCGGCAATGGCAAAGGCAAAGGCAACGGAGAAGCCAACGTAGCCCATGTAGAGCATCGGCGGGTGAACAATCAGGCCAAAGTCCTGCAGCAGCGGGTTCAGGTCATTGCCGTCCACCGGATGAAACGGCAGCTGCCGGTCGAACGGGTTGGAGGTCATCAGCATGAAACACAAGAAGCCGACGCTGATCATGCCCATGACCGACAGTACGCGCGCGAGCATTTCTTCCGGCAGGTCGCGCGAGAAGATGGCGACCGCGAAGGTCCAACCAGCCAGGATCAGCGCCCACAGCAGCAGCGAGCCTTCGTGACCACCCCACACCGCGCTGACCTTGTAATACCAGGGCAAGGCCGAGTTGGAGTTGAGCGCAACATAGGTGACGCTGAAGTCATCGACCACAAAGGCCTGCACCAGACAGGCAAAGGCAAAGGCGACAAACAGGCACTGCGCCGCTGCTGCCGGCTGCGCCACGTTCATCGCCAAGGCGTCTCCACGCCAGGCGCCATAGAGCGGCACGCTGGCCTGCAGCACCGCCAGGCACAGTGCAATGATCAGGGCAATCTGCCCAAGCTCGGGAATCATCTGTTACCCCTTATTCGGCTGTTACCGGCTGCGCTGCCTTGTTCTGCATCGCATCGCTCATGGCCTTGGCCACTTCCGGCGGCATGTATTCCTCGTCGTGCTTGGCCAGCACTTCATCGGCTATCAGCACGCCTTCGGCGTTCACTCGGCCGAGGGCGACAATGCCCTGCCCTTCGCGGAACAGGTCCGGCAGGATACCGCTGTAGGCGATGGTTACCGCCTCGGCGCCATCGGAGACGTCAAAGCGCACATCCAGGCTATCGCTGGAGCGCTTGACGCTGCCGTCGACCACCATGCCGCCGGCGCGGATACGCGCACCTTCGGGTACCTCGCCGTTAGCGATCTGGGTGGGGGTGTAGAACAGATTGATGTTTTCGCGCAGCGCGCTCAGGGCCAGCGCCACGGCAGCGCCTACGCCCAGCAACACCAGCAAAATCAGGATCAGGCGTTTTTTTCGTGCGGGATGCATCAGGTTTCCTCTCGCCGACGACGGCGTGCTTCAGCCTGCACCAGCCGACGACGTCCAAGTATCGGGGTGAGGAACAACAGAATCAGAACCGCGCCCGTCAATCCGTAAGCGGTCCAGACATAGGGGCCATGGCCACCCATGGCAAAAAACTCGGCCAGGTTGCTCATGTATTGCTCTCCAGAGCGGCCCGCGCCCAGCGGGTCTTGTGTTCGCGGCGCAGCACTTCAAGGCGCATGCGCATCAACAGATTCAGGGTAAACAGGCCATAAAAGGCCAGCACCATCACGAGCAGCGGCATCCACATTTCCGGCGGCATGGCCGGCTTCTCGGTAATGGTGAAGGTGGCTGGCTGGTGCAGGGTATTCCACCAGTCCACCGAGTATTTAATGATCGGAATGTTGATCACACCGACAATCGCCATCACCGCCGTCGCCTTGGCTGCGGTGTCACGATTGCTGATCGCCATGCGCAGCGCCATGATGCCAAAGTACAGAAACAGCAGGATCAGCATGGACGTCAGGCGGGCATCCCACTCCCAATAGGTGCCCCAGGTCGGCTTGCCCCAGATTGAGCCGGTAAACAGCGCGACCAGGGTCATCCAGGCGCCGATGGGGGCGGCGCATTGCAGCGCCACGTCAGCTAGCTTTATGCGCCAAACCAGCCCGACCACACCAGCCACCGCCAGCATCATGTAGCAGGACTGGGCCAGAATGGCCGCAGGCACGTGGATATAGATAATGCGAAAGCTGTTGCCCTGCTGATAATCCTCTGGCGCAAAGACCAGGCCCCAGACCAGACCAACCGCCAACATCAGCAGGCTGAACACCGCAACCCACGGCAGCAGCTTGCTGCTGATCTCGTAAAACCATTTGGGCGAACCCAGCTTGTGGAAAAAAGTCCAGCTCATTGGCCGTTCAACTCCGCATGTTATTCGCTAACCCCGATACGCAAACCTGCTGCGATGGCCAGCGGAGACAAACTCAACGCCAGCACCGCCAGGCAGCTCATCCAGAGCAGGTAGCCCTGCACGGGCAAGCCCTGCAGCGCCGCATCCATGGTGCCGGTGCCGAGAATCAGCACCGGGATATACAGTGGCAAAATCAGCAGCGCCAGCAACATGCTGCCGCCACCCTTGAGGCCGACCGTCAGCGCTGCGCCAATCGCCCCCAGCAAACTCAGTACCGCGGTGCCCAGCAACAGGGTGATGCAGAGCACCGGAATCACCGACCAGGGCAGCGCCAGCATCGTGCCCAGCAAGGGCGTCAGCAGCACCAACAGCACGCCGCACATCAGCCAGTGGTGCAGCACCTTGACCAGCACCAGCAAGGTCAGGGGGTGCGGTGACAGCACCCATTGCTCAAGCGAGCCGTCTTCAAAGTCGCTGCGAAACAGGCCGTCCAGTGACAGCAGCGTGGCCAGCAACGCCGCGACCCAGATCACGCCGGAGGCCATGCGCTGCAGCATCTGCGGTTCCGGGCCGACTGCCAGCGGAAACAGCGTGATCACCATGGCAAAGAACACCAACGGGTTGAGCACATCACCCGGCCGGCGCCAGCTGAGCTGCCATTCGCGTTGCAGCAACTGCCAGATCACTGCGCGCATCAGGCCGCCCGCCCCAGATCCAGCTGACGTACCTGGCTCAGATGGTCCAGGCTGTGGTGCGTGGTCAGGACAACCGAGCCGCCGGTGTCGGCAAAGTCCAGAATCTGTTGCTCCAGTGCGCGCACCGCGGCCTGATCAAGAGCGGTAAAGGGCTCGTCCAGCACCCAGACCGGCTTGTCTTGCAGTCGCAGACGCGCCAGCGCTACCCGGCGCTGCTGACCGGCGGACATCTGCCGGCAGGGTACGTCTTCGTAACCACGCAGCCCGACGGCAGCCAGGGCCTCCCAGATCGCCTCACGGGCTACGGGTTGATCCAGGGCACAGAGCCAGGCGAGATTTTCTTCAGCGCTCAACGAGGCCTTGATAGCGGTTGCATGACCCAGAAACAGTAGACTGCGGCGCCAATGCTCTCGACCAGCGCCACTCAGAATCGACTGCCCCGCATAGCGGATGTCACCCTCGGCGGCGGGCATCAGGCCGGCCAGAATCCGCAGCAAACTGGTTTTCCCGGCACCGTTAGGGCCGGCAACCTGCAGCACCTCGCCAGATTGCAGACGGCAACTCAGCCCCCGGAACAGCTCGCGCTCGTCCCGCTCGCAGGCCAGGTCGATGATGTCGATCTGCTCAGCCGCCACCTGTACTCCGTAGGCCACCCTGTCGAGTCGCCGCCCCGTTCATGTTCTCGCGCTGGCTGCCGCTATACTCTGTCAGGCCAACAGACTTCGCCGAGCGCTATTATTTCAGCGGCGCCATTATACATGCAGCCCCTTGGCCAGGGACCTCGATTTACGTCAACATGTGACAACATGAGCCCCGATATTCGCTTGCCGCCAACCAGCCTCACCCAGCCCGCAGCGCCCGCCAGCGCGGCGCAGGCGCGCAGTGCCGACGCGTTGGTAGTTGCCCTGCAGCTATTGCGGCCAATTGACGCATTAGCCCTGCTTGGCGGCGAACAGGCGCGTGCCGAGGTCATTCAGAGCAGCGAGCGCCCCAACGCCAACGGCCAGTTTGAACTGCTGCTGCGCATTTCGAAACAGCACCTTGGTACTGCCCCGACTACCAGCACTACCACCACCCTGCCGACCAGCAGCCCACAACCGCTGCCCAGCGGCAGCCAGCTACTGATTCAGGCGATCGCGCAGAACCAGTTGATGGCGGCACTGCAACCAAGCACCACCAGCCCGGCCGGGCCGCTCCTGACGCGTCTGGACCCACAGCAATTCCCCCCTGGCAGCCAATTGCAGGCGCGCGTTGTAGAACAACAACCGCTACCCGCGCCAGACGGTAAGATCGCGCGCTATCAACTGGTTGCCGAACTGGTGCAGCAGAGCGCTGCGCAAACCCTGTTGCAACTGACCAGCAGCCGTCCGGTGGCGCCCGGCACCCTGCTGAACGCGACGGTTGGCAATCAAGGCGAATTGAGGGTGCAAAGTGCCGGCGAGCAGCTGCGCCAGGCCGACTTGCTGCAGGGGCTGCGTGAGGCGCTACAGCGCCAAGGCTCGGCGGAGCCACTGCTGACTCGACTACAAACACTGGTGAGCAACCCGCAGCCGCTACCTGTGGTACCGCAGCTGCACCAGGCAATTCAGAACGTGTTGAATCAAATCGTCAGCGCACCACAGCTGACTACCGCCAGCGGCGTGGCCAACGCGGTCGCCCAGAGCGGCGCCTTCCTGGAAAGCAATCTGGCGCAACTGGCCAACATTCTCGGCCGCCAGGCAGCTGCTGGCACGCCAACCGCCACCACCAGCCAAGGTGAGTCGGTTAACCCTGCCGCCAGTGCCCCGGCCAATGCAACCGAGGCAGGTAGGCGACCGACCAACCCGCTGCCCGCGCTCGACAAGCTCCTGCCCCTGCTGGCTAGCCTGGCCAGCCCCGGGGCTGCAGAGCCGCTGGCCGGCGCGGACCTCAAGGGCGCATTGCTGGGCTTACTGGTCACGCTACAACAGCAAATGCCACCTGGCAGCCTGCAAACCGCCGGCCTGCCACCCGGCCCTTGGCAGCAGGCAGTGCAAGCCGCGCAGCAACAAAGCGCGAGCAAGCCTGGTCTGTTTCCACTGCCTAGCCGGGCCTTGCAGGCACTGGGTGAAAGCGGAGATCTAGGCAGCCTGCTGCGCCTGACAGCCGCCCTGCTCTCGCGTATCCAGCATCATCAGCTGCAGAGCATGGGCCAGACCCAAACATTTTCAGACGGCAGCACCCAGACAACCTGGCAGCTGGAGATTCCGCTACGCGACGGCCAGCAGTTCAACCACGTGCAGATGCGCATTCAACGCGACAGCCCCGCACCGGATCGCGAGCAACCCGAACCGGTGCCCGTCTGGGAGGTCCGCCTGGCCTTCAACCTGGATCACCTGGGTAGCCTGCAGGCCATTGCCAGACTGCGGAATGATCGCGTCAGCAGCGAACTCTGGGCCGAACAGCAACCGACACTCGCCCTGCTGAACAGCGAACTGAGCACCCTGCGAGACCGCCTGCTGGCCAAGGGGCTGGATGTGGGTGAGATCAGCTGCCATTGCGGCACACCGCCCGCCCCACGGCAGGCGGTACAGCAGACCTGGATTGACGAGGTAACCTGATGAGCGATGCACGCGAAGCCATCGCCCTGGTCTACGACGGCGGCGAACAGGCACCCACCATCACTGCCAAGGGCGAAGGTGATCTGGCCGAACAGATCGTTCAGCTGGCGATGCAGTACGAGGTGCCGATTTACGAGAATGCTGACCTGGCGCGCATGCTCGCGCGCATGGAGCTTGGCGATCAGATCCCAGAGGCGCTTTACCGCACCATCGCCGAGATCATTGCCTTCGCCTGGTATATCAAGGGCAAGCGCCCAAAAGGCTTTGACCCAGATGCGGGCAAGGAACAGCCGTTACGACTGGAGAACAAGGAAAGGGAGTAAGGCCCGAGGGTCAAGCCTGGCGGGAAGCGTGCAGCTTCACGAACAACTCGGCTTCGGCCTTGGATAGACCGCAGGACTGGGTCAGATCTTCAATACTGGCGCCCATTCCAACCAGCCGGGCGGCCTGATTGTAAGGAAGGGACTGCGGATCGTGCTGCTCCAACTTGAGCTGTTTGTCTTCCAGGCGTTTGATTTGCTGACGAAGCGCAGTGAGCTCTTCACCCATGCGGATATTACCCTGCTGAAAGGTCGCCAGCTCGCGCGACAGTTGCTCTATCCGGGCCTGCAACCGCGCCTCCAGTTGCTGCTGATCAACCGGCACGCGGCGTATCTGCATGAACAGCACTGCCAGGGCCGCCAGCAAAATGCCCAGCAGCCCGCCCAGTACCAACAGCAACCAGGGTTCATTCATCAATCAGAACCCTGACAGCTCAGCCCACTCGTCTTCGGTCATCATCTTTTCCAGATCGACCAGAATCAGCAGTTCGTTGTTCTTGTTGCACACGCCCTGAATAAACTTGGCCGACTCGTCGGTGCCAACGTTGGGCGCGGTCTCAATCTCGGACTGACGCAGGTAAACCACTTCTGCCACCGAGTCGACCAGAATGCCGACTACTTGCTTGTCTGCCTCAATAATCACGATACGGGTATTGTCTGTGATCGGCGCAGGGCTCAGACCAAAGCGCTGGCGCGTATCAATCACGGTGACCACGTTACCCCGCAGATTGATGATACCCAGCACGTAAGCCGGCGCACCCGGTACCGGCGCAATCTCGGTGTGTCGCAGCACTTCCTGCACCTGCATCACGTTGATGCCGTAGGTCTCATTATCCAGCCGGAAGGTCACCCATTGCAGGATCGGATCTTCAGCACCTTGTCCCGAATTGTTTTTCATTGTCTTTTCCCGATCATCGTTGGTATCCACCGATCATCTGACCGGTGTGGCAGCACGGCAGCAGGTGCCCGCCAAGTGTTTTCATCCTAATGCTGGCGCTGCGGCATTACCAGCGGCGCCATGTCCGCTGTTGCCGACAATCAGCTCGGCCAATGCCGAGACATCCAGCAACGCGCACATGTGTTCGATTACGGTGCCCGCCAGCCACGGGCGCTTGCCCTGCTGGGAGCGCCATTTAACCTGATCGGGGCTAAGGCGGATGGACTGTTGCACGCCGTGTACCGCCATACCCCAATCGAAGCCTTCAACTGAAATAACAAAGCTCAGACTGTCTTTGAGGTCTGGGCTGTAGCGCTCGGGCATAACCCAGCGCGCGGTATCCAGTACCTTCAGGTTACCTGCCGGCGTGGCCAGGATGCCCAAAAACCAATCCGGTTGACCGAACAGGGGGGTAATCTCCCCTTCCAGCGGATAAATAGTACCGAGCAGCACCAGCGGCACCGCCAGTTTTAGGCCACCGACATCAAACAGCAGCGCCTCAAATGGCTCTTCTCGCCATGCCGCAGTGGCAGGGGCTGGCGGCGGCGCGCTGGGAGCCGGTTCCACCTCAGGCTCGCGCTCGGGTTCAGGCACCACTTCAACTGAGCGCTCCAGCCGGTGAATAACCGCCTCACGGGGCGGCTCTTCTACCACCGGCGGCGCAGCTGGCACCACCGCATCTACACGCGCCAGCTCGTCGGCAGCATCCTGCAGCAGCGCATCCAGATAATGCTGGATGGTCTGTTCGGGGACGTATTGCTGGACGGGTAACTGGGGCTTGTTCATAACCGGAAAATCAGCTCACTACGCCGCGTACGGCCTTGGTTCTGTATCGGCCTGCTGGACAAAAGCATTAGCCGCATTGCTCACCGTATCAGGCAACCTGCTCACCACGGCTCACGGACTGCGCGAGAAGGTACCGCAGCAGCGCACGATAGGCCAAGACGCCACGGGCATTGCCGTCCAGTTGCGACGGCACCACACCTGCCAGACTGGCATCACGCAGCTTGGTATCGATCGGAATATAGGCTTGCCACAGATGCTCGGCATAGTCACGACGCAACAGCCGCAGGGTATTGAGCGAGGCCTGGGTGCGGCGGTCAAACAGCGTCGGCACGATGGTAAAGGGCAACGCTTGCTTACGCGAACGGTTGACCATATTCAGGGTGTGCACCATTCGCTCCAGGCCCTTGAGCGCCAGAAATTCGGTTTGCACCGGGATGATCAGCTGCTCGCAGGCTGCGAGTGCGTTGATCATAGAGACGCCCAGCAGCGGCGGGCTGTCGATAATGACAAACTGATAGTCATTCCACAGCTGTGCCAACGCCCGAGAGATAACCAGCCCATAGCCGCCCTGGGCCGCGGACTGACGCTCCAGCGTAGCCAGCGAGGTGCTTGAGGGCATCAGACGGATATTCGGGTGGGAGGTGTCCTTGAGCAGTGCGGCGGCCAGGCCGTCAGGCACCTGCCCATTGTGCTGGAAAAGATTGAAGACACTACTGGTGAGCTGGTCCGGGTCGTGGCCGAAATAACTGGTCATCGAGCCATGCGGGTCAAGATCCACCACCAGCACCTGTTGGCCCTGGTCCGCCAACAAGCCGGCCAACGCCACGGCCGACGTGGTTTTACCCACCCCACCCTTCTGATTGGCGACAGCCCAGACTCTCATAACCTTCCTCCGCGGGCGCTACCTGTGGCGAGCATCCCGACTACATGAACATACGACAACATTTTGACAGACCAATCACTTTGCGCCTAGCGAAGCTGATTCGATGCAGAACCCGTGCCAGAAGCCTCCTGCGCAGAAGGCAACCGCGCCTCGCGCATGCCATCCACCCCGTCACTCGGAGCACTAAAAGGCTCATGACGACGATCCAGGTAGCGCGAAACCAGCAGCACAACCCGGCGATTCGCTCGTCGACCAGCTTCGGTGCTGTTATCAGCCACCGGCCTGAATTCACCATAGCCTACTGCAGCAAGGCGGTCAGGGTTCACCCCCCCGTTGCCAAGCATGCGCACTACCGTGGCAGCACGCGCCGCCGACAGCTCCCAGTTGGTAGGGTAGCGCCCTGATCGAATCGGGATATTGTCGGTAAAGCCCTCGACGTGCACCGGGTTATCGTAAGGCTTGAGAATGCCGGCGATGCGCTCAACCAGATCGAAAGCGGCGTCCAGCGGTAGCGCGTCGCCGCTGGGAAACAGCAGCCCGGAACTCAGCTCGATCTCAACCCACATCTCGTTGCCGCGAACCTCCAGCTCGCCAGCCTCAATCAACTCACCAAAAGCAGCTTGCATGGCGCTGGTGATGTCCTGCAGGGCCTGACTACTGGCATCCGGCGTGCCCGCGCCACTAGCGTCAGTGTTCTCCCGCGTTGTGCCACGCGGCAGCTGATCGCCAATTTGTATAGGGTCAATCGAGCGCTGGGGCTGATTAAAGGCGCCTTCCAGGGTGTCCGACAACACCTTGTACTTGCCCTCATTAACCGAGGAGATGGAGTACATCACCACAAAAAACGCGAACAGCAGAGTTATGAAGTCAGCGTAAGACACCAGCCAGCGTTCGTGATTTTCGTGCTCTTCCTGTCGATTGCGGCGCATGTTGGCGGCCCCCGGCTCAGTCGAGGAAGCCTTCGAGCTTCATTTCAATCGAACGTGGATTCTCACCCTCAGCAATTGACAGCAGCCCTTCCAGCAGCATTTCGCGGTACTTGGACTGCTGCAGCACTACCGACTTGAGCTTGGCCGCAACCGGCAGCAATAGCAGGTTGGCCAGCGCCACACCGTAGATGGTCGCAACAAAAGCCACCGCAATACCGGCACCCAGGCGCGACGGGTCAGCCAGGTTACCCATGACATGGATAAGCCCCATTACAGCGCCGATGATGCCGATGGTCGGCGAGTAACCGCCCATGCTTTCGTAGACTTTTGCGGCCATCAGGTCGGCGTGCTCGCGGTTGACCAGCTCGACCTCGAGAATGCTGCGCAGCGCTTCCGGCTCACTGCCGTCGACCAGTAGCTGCAACCCCTTGCGGGCAAAGGCATCGGGCTCCAGCTCAGCCAGCGACTCCAGCCCAAGCAAGCCTTCTTTTCTTGCGATGGTGCTCCAGTTGATGATCTGGCCAATGCCCTCGCGCATACGATTGGGCGGCGGAAAGATAATCCAGCGAAAGATCACCAGCGCGCGCTTGAACACCGTCAGCGGAGTCTGAATAAACGCCGCCCCCAACGTACCACCAATGACAATCAGCGCCGCCGGTCCATTCAGCAGGGCGCTAGCATGGCCGCCCTCCAGGTAGTTGCCACCAATAATGGCAACAAACGCCAGAATGACACCGATGATGCTGAGGATATCCATCAGCCGATCTCTGCCAGGTAGCGACCGATATCATCCAGCGGATAGATACCGTCGGCCAGATTGGCCTTGGCCACAGCCATCGGCATACCGTAGATCACGCAGCTGGCTTCGTCCTGCGCCCAGACTGCGCTGCCCGACTGTTTAAGCAGGCGCGCCCCTTCCCGGCCATCAGCCCCCATACCGGTCAGCACGATCGCCAGTACCTTGTCCTGGAAGGCTTTGGCAGCCGAGCCAAAGGTCACATCTACACAGGGCTTGTAGTTAAGGCGCTCGTCACCCGGCAGGATACGTACCACACCGCGTGAATCCACCATCATCTGCTTGCCACCGGGTGCCAGCAATGCATGACCGGGACGCAGGGTATCGCCGTCTTCGGCCTCCTTGACAGATATCCGGCAGAGCTTGTCCAGACGCTCAGCAAACGCCTTGGTGAAGGCCGCGGGCATGTGCTGAACCAGCAGCAACGGTGCCGGGAAGTTCGCCGGCAACTGGGTGAGGACTTTCTGCAACGCCACCGGGCCGCCGGTTGAGGTGCCAATGGCTACTAGCTTGTAGCTGCGCTTACGCGGCGCCGGGCTGGTTTTCGCCGGCGTGGTGGGAGCCGCCGCAGGACGCGGCGTGGCGGCTGTCGCATGACTGCCGATGCTGCGTGCCGGTGTGCTCAGACTGCTGGCCGGCGGCGGTGCGGGCACACTGCTGCTGAGCCCCAGCGAGCGCCGGTTGGTGCGTGCCAGCGCCTGAACGCGCTCGCACAGCAATTGCCGCACTTTGTCCGGATTGCGCGAGATATCTTCAAAGTTCTTCGGCAGATAATCGGCCGCACCGGCGTCCAGGGCATCAAGGCTGACGCGCGCGCCCTCGTATGTCAGGGAGGAAAACATGATGACCGGTGTCGGACAGCGCTGCATGATCTGGCGCACGGCCTCAATGCCATCCATGACCGGCATTTCGTAATCCATGGTGATCACATCAGGGTGCAGCGCCAGAGTCTGCTCGATGGCCTCGCGCCCATTGGTGGCCGTACCCACGACCTGAATCTGCGGGTCACCTGCCAGGATCTCAGTCACCCGGCGGCGAAAGAAACCCGAATCATCGACCACCAGCACCTTAACCGCCATACCCTCTCCCGAACTGCATCCTGCACATGAAGTAAAAAATCGACGGCGCCGCTCTGCGGCGCCAAGCTCAGGCTATCACATGCGTCGCGCGTAGCGCTTGAGCAGGCTGGGGATATCCAGAATCAGCGCAATGCGTCCGTCGCCGGTGATGGTGGCGCCGGCCATGCCAGCAGTACCCTGCAGCATGCGCCCCAGCGGCTTGATCACCACCTCTTCCTGACCAACCAGTTGGTCGACAACAAAGCCAACCCGCTGAGTGCCGACCGACACGATCACCACACTGGCGGCAGAATGGTCGCTGGTATCCTCAACACCCGGCATCAGCCAGCGCTTGAGGTAGAACAGCGGCAACGCCTTTTCACGCACGATGATGACTTCCTGGCCGTCCACCACGTTGGTGCGCGACAGGTCCAGGCTGTAGATCTCATTTACGCTAACCAACGGCAGGGCGAAGGCTTGATCGGCCAACATAACCATCAGCGTCGGCATGATGGCGAGCGTCAGCGGGACCTTGATGGCAATACGCGAGCCCTGTCCCTTGGTCGACTCGATGTTGATGGTGCCGTTGAGCTGGGAGATCTTGGTTTTAACCACGTCCATGCCCACGCCACGACCCGAGACATCGGAGATTTCGGTCTTGGTGGAAAAACCGGGCGCCAAGATAAGGTTGAAGCACTCGCTGTCGCTCAGGCGATCAGCCGCGTCCTTCTCCATCATGCCCTTCTCGACCGCTTTGGCGCGCAGCACCTCAGGGTCCATGCCCTTGCCGTCATCAACAATGGTTAGCAGGATGTGATCACCTTCCTGCTGGGCCGACAGCACTACCTTACCGGTGCGCGGCTTGCCGGAGGCTTCGCGCTCAGCCGGCAGTTCGATGCCGTGGTCAACCGAGTTGCGCACCAAGTGCACCAGCGGATCGGCAAGTGCTTCGACCAGGTTTTTATCCAGGTCGGTCTCTTCACCAATCAGCTCAAGGTTAATTTCTTTCTTGAGGTTGCGCGCCAGGTCACGTACCACCCGGGGGAAGCGGCCGAATACCTTCTTGATCGGCTGCATGCGGGTCTTCATGACCGACATCTGCAGGTCGGCGGTCACTACATCCAGATTGGCCACCGCCTTGCCAAGCTCTTCATCGCCGCTGGCCACGCCCAGGCGAACCAGGCGATTACGCACCAGCACCAGCTCGCCAACCATGTTCATGATTTCGTCCAAGCGGGCGGTATCCACACGCACCGTGGTATCGGCGGCGGGCGCCTCAGCGGCTGGCTTGCTGGCTGGCGGGGTTGGCGGCGCGGGTGTCTTAGCCGCCGGTTTGGGCGCTGGCGCCGGCTTACTGGGTTCTGGCTTGGCAGCTGGCGGCGCAGGTGGCACCGGCGCGGCCGGGGCGTCAGCGCCAGCCGCAGCGCCCGGAGCACTGCCTTTGCCATGCAGCTGGTCCAGCAGCGCTTCAAATTCGTCATCGGTAATTTGATCCGATGTGCCTGCGTCCATCGGCTCTGCCGCAGCGGCTGGGCCGGCGCTTTGCTGGCCGGGCGCGGAGCCCTTGCCATGCAGCTCGTCCAACAGCGCCTCAAACTCGTCGTCGCTGATGTCGTCAGATGCCGACTCCGCAGGCGCAGAAGCGCTTACCGCTGCGGGCGCGTTCCCGCTGCCGTGCAGCTGATCCAGCAGCGCTTCAAACTCGTCATCGGTAATGTCGTCACTGCCACCGGCCGGCCCGGCTGCCGCCGGCGCTGCAGAGGGACTGCCGCCATCGCCGTGGAGCGCGTCGAGCAGTTGCTCAAACTCGTCGTCGGTGATGTCGCCGTTATCAGCAGCCACTGGCGTCGGTACCGCGGGCGCCTCGACTACCTCAGGTGCGACCGCCGCGGCTTCGGGCTCAGGCTCAGCAGCCACTTCGTCTGCCGATGCTGGCTGCGCCAACTGAGACAGGGCGTCGAGCAACGCAGGGTCAGCGGGAGTCGGCTCCTGACGATCACGAACCTGATCGAACATGCTGTTGACGGTATCCAGCGCCTGCAGCACCACATCCATCAGCTCGGAGGTGACGGCGCGTTCGCCCTTGCGCAGGATGTCGAATACGTTTTCCGCGATGTGACAGCACGCTACCAGAGCATCGAGCTGCAGAAAGCCGGCGCCGCCCTTGACGGTGTGGAAGCCGCGGAAGATGGCATTGAGCAGATCCATGTCGTCGGGCCGGTTTTCCAGCTCAACCAACTGTTCGGACAATTGCTCGAGAATCTCCCCGGCCTCGACCAGAAAGTCCTGGAGAATCTCTTCATCCGCTTCGAAACTCATGCACCCACTCCCCTCGGGCGTGTTATCGGTAAACGGTTTGGCGCCACCTGTACTTGCGTGCTGCGCACACCGTTGTTATTAAACGTTGCAGCTCGGCAGGCACCTGATTTCACCCCCGCCAGCCGGACGGCGCCGGCTGAGGATACGGCGGTTGCGGCAGGAGTCAGAAACCCAGACTGGACAGGAGATCATCAACTTCGTCCTGGCCGGAAACAACGTCTTCTCTTTTATCGGCATGAATCTGCGGACCTTCACCCCTGGAAGAGGATTTTTTTGTCTCGCCAAGATCAACGTGGCTGATGCCGGTGATCCGATCCACCTGACCGGCCATACGCACCAGGCTGACCAGGCTTTCCTCAACATCATGCACCAGGGTGATAACGCGCTTGATCACCTGACCGGTCAGGTCCTGGTAATCCTGCGCCATGAGAATATCGTTCAGATCGGAGGAGACATCGCTGCTGACGCTTTCAGTGCGATCCAGGAACTCGCCGACACGACGATACAAGTCACGAAATTCGTCAGCCGCCATCTCACGCCGCTGCAAGCGTTGCCAGTCAGCCTTCAACGCGCTGGCCTGCTGACCCAACTCAGATACCTTGGGCGCACTGGTTTCTACCAGGTCCATGGTCCGGTTGGCGGCCTTATCGGTCAGTTGGACAACATAGTCCAGGCGGTCGGAAGCATCGGAAATCTTGGATGACTCATTGTCGTCGCCCAAGGCATGGGTGGTGTCGATCTGAAAATTGACAATAGCGTTGTGCAGAGCGCGGGTCAGCTGGCCAACCTCATGATACAGGCCACGATCACGTGCCTGATTGATGGCGTGGATAACCAGCAACGCCTCAGCAAAATCGCCGCTCTCAAGGTGGTCCACCAGCTGGCGCGCGTTGTCCTTGAGTGAATGTTCGAATTCCTGGGCAGTTGCCTGACCGGGATCCTTGCTCAAAGCCATAACCTGTACCCCGGCTGGATGTTATTTGGGCTGCACCCGCTCAAAAATCTTTTCGATCTTTTCTTTCAGTGCTTGCGCAGTGAAAGGTTTGACCACGTAGCCGTTCACACCGGCCTGAGCCGCTTCGATGATCTGGTCGCGCTTGGCTTCGGCCGTCACCATCAGCACCGGCAGATGCTTGAGGCGCTCGTCAGCACGTACCGCGCGCAGCAGATCGATGCCGCTCATACCGGGCATGTTCCAGTCGGTCACCAGAAAGTCGAAATTGCCGCTCTGCAGCATCGGCAACGCGGTGCTGCCGTCATCGGCTTCAGCCGTGTTGGTAAACCCAAGGTCGCGCAACAGGTTCTTGATGATGCGCCTCATCGTCGAAAAATCATCAACGATGAGAATTTTCATATTCTTGTCCAAGTCGACCTCCGTACAAACCAGGAAAAGTGCAGGCCTGCACTCCCAGAAACCCATTGCCAATGGCCACACAAGCCGTAGAAAGATGCTCTGAACAGGAAACTGCTGCCAACTGCCTGTTCGGACGCGCCCTCTTACGCCCCGTTACCGCACCCTGCCGGCCTTTGGCCAGTCGGGCAATCCGAGCATTGTCCGGATGTTGGCGACAAAATCAATCATTTCGCCAGTTTGTCAGTTTCGCCCGCAGTCGCGCTGCGCACTGACTGTGCAACTGACTGACCCGCGACTCGCTGACGCCCAGCACCGCGCCGATCTCCTTGAGGTTCAACTCTTCGTCATAATACAGCGACAGTAGCAACCGCTCGCGCTCCGGCAGGCCATCGATTGCCTCCACCAGCGCCGCGCGAAAACGCTCGTCCTGCAGGCCGCTCAGCGGCTCCTCACCACCCTGTACATCAGCCGGAGCGCCAGCTTCCAGCAGGTCGTCAAAACTGAACAGCTTGCTGCCGGCCGTGTCGCTGAGAATGGCGTAATACTCTTCCAGACTCATCTCCAATTCGGCGGCAACCTCGTGATCTTTAGCGTCACGCCCCAATCGCGCCTCCACAGCGCGCATTGCATCACTGACCATACGGGTATTGCGATGCACCGAACGGGGCGCCCAATCGCCCTTGCGCACCTCATCAAGCATGGCGCCGCGAATACGGATACCGGCGTAGGTTTCAAAACTGGCGCCCTTGCCGAAATCGAACTTGCGGGAGGCTTCCAGCAGGCCAATCATGCCGGCCTGCATCAAATCTTCGACCTGGACACTGGAGGGCAAGCGTCCAAGCAGGTGGTAGGCAATACGTTTAACCAGCGGGGCATACTGCTCGACGAGGCGATCCTGCTGTTCTGCCGAGCCTTGAGCGCGTGTATACATGTTCAATCTGCCAGCCTGTGCTGTCATAGACCGGTTCCTGTCGGCTGCACCAGGCGCTCGACAAAGAACTCCAGGTGACCGCGGGGATTGGCCGGTAGTGGCCAGGCATCCACCTTCTGGGCAATTGCCCGAATCGCCAACGAGGCCTTGCTGCGTGGAAATGCCTCAAACACGGCGCGCTGCTTCTGGACAGACTTGCGCACCGCCTCGTCAAAGGGCACCGCGCCAACGTACTGCAGCGCCACATCCAAAAAGCGATCAGTCACCTTGGTCAGCTTAGCAAACACCATACGCCCTTCCTGCGGTGTGCCAACCATATTGGCCAACACACGGAAGCGGGTCATGCCGTGGTCGCGATTAAGCAGTTTGATCAGCGCGTAGGCGTCGGTAATCGAGGTGGGCTCGTCACAGACCACGATCAGCGCTTCTTGCGCAGCGCGCACAAAGCTGACGACCGAGTCACCGATACCAGCGGCGGTGTCGACAATCAGCACGTCAATGTTATCGCCAATTTCGCTGAACGCCTGGATCAAGCCGGCGTGCTGTTGCGCACTCAGGCTGACCATGTTGGCCGCACCGGATGCAGCGGGCACGACACGGATGCCGCCTGGGCCGTTGACCATCACGTCACGCAGGTCGCACTTGCCTTCAAGCACATCGGCCAGCGTCGCCTTGGGTTTGAGGCCGAGCAACACGTCGACGTTGGCCAGGCCAAGGTCAGCGTCCAGCAGCACCACGCGCCGCCCCATGTCGGCCAGCGCCAGACTGAGGTTGACTGACACATTGGTCTTGCCGATGCCGCCTTTGCCGCCGGTGACTGCGATTACCTGAACCGGGTGATTGCTGCCCATCTGCGCTGGATACCTTGTTTGTTGAATACTTAGCCTGCTCGCTGGGTATGCATCATACCGGCAAACACGTCCGCCATGGCCTGATCGGCCGGTGCTTCGTTACCCGCCATGCTGACCGCGCGACTGACCAGTTGGTGGCCGACAGCCTTGCTCAGATCATCCGGGATTCGCTGGCCATCTGCCAGATAGGCTACCGGCAAACCTTGCTCCATAGCCAGCCCCAGAGATTCACCCAGCGTAGCGGCCTCATCCACCTTGGTCAGAATACAACCGGACAGGCCACAGGATTTGTAATTGTGGTACGCCGCCTTCATCACCCGGTGCTGGCTGGTCGCCGCCAGCACCAGCAGGTTGCGCACCTGGCGGCCCTGCTCTGCCAAGGCGTCGAGCTGGCCACGCAGATAAGGATCATTGGCCTGCAGGCCGGCGGTGTCGATCAGCACCAGGCGCTTGCCGGCAAAGTCAGCCAGCACGTCGCTAAGGTTCTGCTTGTCGTCCACCACCTTGACCGGCACGTTCAGGATACGCCCCAGAGTGCGCAGTTGCTCGTGGGCACCAATGCGGTAGGTATCCATGGTCACCAGGGCGACGTGCTGGCTGCCGTGCTTGAGTACGTAACGGGCAGCGAGTTTACCCAGGGTAGTGGTTTTACCGGCGCCAGTGGGGCCAACCAGGGCAATCACACCGCCAGCATCAATGGGTTCTTCACGCAGCACCGGGACACGATGCGCCAAGTGAGCCAGCAGCATGCGCCACGCTTGGCGTACATCAGTTACGTCAGAAACCTGACGCAGCAGCCCCTGGCAAATCTCCGCCGGCAGCCCCATCTGGGTCAGGCGGCGCCACAGCCCCGCCTGCTTGGGCTTTTGCTGGTTGAGCTGGCCCCAGGCCAGACCACCCAGCTGAGACTCCAGCATCTCGCGCAGCCCGGCCAGCTCGGCGCGCATGGCACTCAGGCCCGCGCTGTCAGCATCAGCGGCAGGCTTTTGCTCAGCCTCAGGGGCGCGGCGACTGGCGGTTGGTGCCGGCTTGGTAGGCTCGGTCGGCTCCTGGATCAGGCGATCCAGCAGCTCACGTGCTTCGGCTGAGCCCTGGCGCGCAGCGTGACGGGTACTCTCGCCAAACAGCTGACGGTTGACCAGCGGCTGGTCGTGAGAAGCCATTTCACCGTTTTCCAGCTCGGCCCGGGCGGCGACGATACGCTCTTGAGTCTTTTTCAGCTCCTGATCCAGACCGGGCGTCGGCGCGCTCAAGCGCGGCGCTTCGTAATCCAGCGCAGCAGTCAGTTCGACGCCGCCAGCCACCCGGCGGTTGGCAATGATGGACGCATCGGCGCCCAGTTCATCGCGGACCAGCTTCATCGCCTGGCGCATATCGGCGGCAAAGAAACGTTTGACTTTCATGGCTGACCTCGTCGCTTATCGGTCACCTGCCGCAGCAGGTGTCTCAATCATTCGGTGCTGCTAGTTCTGGCCAACCGTTGCAATGATGGTGACCTGCTTGCTATCGGGTATTTCCTGGTAGGACAGTACGTGGGCTCCGGGCGCCGCATAGCGGACAAACTTGGCCATCATCATGCGAATCGGCCCGGCCACCAGCAGAATCGCCGGCTTGCCCTGCACCTCCTGCCGTTGTACCGCGTCAGACAGCGAGCGTTGCAGCTTCTCGGCCATGCCCGGCTCCAACAACATTCCGTCATCAGCGCCCTGCCCGGCCTTCTGCAGACTCTGTAGCAACATCTGTTCCAACCTTGGCTCCAAGGTGATCACAGGCAGCTCGGAGTCAAGCCCCACAATGCTTTGCACGATTGAGCGCGACAGCGCGACTCGCACTGCGCCGATCAACGCGCCGGTATCTTGACTCTTGCCCGAGTTGTTGGCGATGGCCTCGGCAATGGTCCGAATGTCACGTACCGGCACCTGCTCCTGCAGCAGTCCCTGCAGCACCTTGAGCAGGTTGGAGAGCGAAATCAGCCCCGGCACCAGCTCCTCGGCCAGCTTGGGCGAAGCCTTTGCCAGCACCTGCATCAGTTGCTGCACTTCTTCATGGCCAATCAGCTCGTGGGCGTGCTTGTGCAGAATCTGGTTGATATGGGTCGCCACCACGGTACTGGCGTCTACCACGGTGTAGCCCAAGGACTGGGCCTGATCCTTTTGCGACGGCTCGATCCATACCGCATCCAGCCCGAAGGCCGGGTCCTTGCCGGCGATGCCCTTGATCTCGCCAAATACCTGACCCGGGTTGATGGCCAACTCACGGTCGGGATAAATCTCTGCCTCAGCCACGCTGACGCCCATCAGCGTCAAGCGGTAGGCATTGGGCGCCAGATCCAGGTTGTCGCGAATATGTACCGAGGGCATCAGAAAGCCCAGGTCTTGCGACAGCTTCTTGCGTACGCCCTTGATGCGCGCCAGCAGCTGACCACCCTGGTTGCGATCCACCAGCGGAATCAGCCGGTAGCCGACCTCAAGACCGACCATGTCCACCGGGGTCACATCATCCCAACCCAGCTCGCGGGTTTCCGGCGTCTGCACCGCTGGCAGCTGAGCCTGCTTGCGTTCCGCTTCGACTTTTTCTTCGGCCTTTTCCTTCTGACGCTTGGCAATAAACCAGGCACCACCGGCGGCAATCGCACCGAGGCTGAGGAAGGAGAAGTGCGGCATGCCTGGAATCAGGCCCATAACGATCAGGATGGCGGCGGCGACTGCCAGCGCCTTGGGCGAGGCAAACATCTGACGCTGCACCTGCGCGCCCATGTCTTCGGATGTCGATACCCGCGTCACCATAATGGCGGCGGCGGTGGACAGCAGCAGCGACGGGATTTGCGCCACCAGGCCGTCACCAATGGTCAGCAGCACGTAGATGCGACCCGCCTCGGCAAACGGCAGCCCATGCTGCGCCATACCGATCGCCAGGCCACCAATCACGTTGATAAACAGAATCAGCAGGCCGGCAATGGCGTCGCCGCGTACGAATTTGCTGGCACCGTCCATGGAGCCGTAGAACTCGGCCTCTTGGGCCACTTCCTGGCGACGGGCCTTGGCCTGATCCTGATCAATCAGGCCGGAGTTCAGGTCGGCATCAATCGCCATCTGCTTGCCGGGCATGGCATCGAGGGTGAAGCGCGCGCTGACTTCGGAGATACGCCCGGCGCCCTTGGTGACCACCACAAAGTTGATGATCATCAGGATGGCGAAGACCACCAGACCTACTACGTAGTTACCACCGATTACCACTTCACCAAAGGCCTGGATGACCTTACCCGCAGCATCGCCCCCCTCGTGACCGTACAGCAGTACCACGCGGGTCGACGCCACGTTGAGCGCCAGACGCAGCAGCGTGGCCACCAGCAAAATGGTCGGAAAGACGGCAAAGTCCAACGGCCGCAGAGCATAAGCGCAGACCAGCAGCACCACCAGCGACAGCGCGATATTGAAGGTGAAAAGCACGTCCAGCAGAAACGGCGGGATCGGCAGCATCATCATGCCGAGCATCACCAGCAGCAGCACCGGAATGCCCAGGCTACCGTGGCGCAGCCCAGCCAGATTGGTCCGCATATTGCCCATCAGTTGCGCACGATCAACAGCCATTGGCAGAAGTGTCCCCGAATCAAATATTTGACGCATTGCGCGTAATACCAGCGACTACGCAAGAAGCGTTCCACTTGTTCGGGAACAGATGCAGCAGAGACGCTGTCTATGTGCCATCATGGAGACATTCCAAGGAGCGGCCATGCCTTTTGCACATAGCCTTTCTGATACACTGCTCAGCGCAACAACGGCAAGGGAAAGCCAGCCCGATCACTCCGACGGGTACCTGAGTCATTCACCCTTTGCCCGGGTCGCGCACCGCCCCGGCCACGTCACCAGAGAGACATGATGCGCGTCCACACTTCCCTGCTGCTGGCGTTGGCCCTGGTCCTTGGCGGCTGCCAGAACCTGTCCGGCCCGGACAGCCTGCTGACGCGCTCCGGCGAAATCATCAAGACTCAGACCCAGAAACTGAGCGAGCTGGCCACGCGCATCACCGGCGACCCTGAAGCCGAGGCACGCCATGCTGAAGTCGAAGCCCTGTTCGCCCAGCAATACATCGACCCGCTGACCCGCTACATCAATGCCCATGCCGACGATCCGGCTTACGCTGACTATCTGCCGCTGGTGCGCGAGGAGCGCGTCAGTCGCTGCCAGGCCATTGACGATCGCCACCGGCGTGAACAGCCGACACGCTCGAATCTGCAGCGCCTGCGTGCCGGTTATCAATTCTCCTGTCCGCAGGTGGTCAGCGACTTTGCCAGCCGCCTGCCCGCCGCGCCAAAACCCAGCTCCGAGCCCAACACCCCGGCTCCGGCAACCGCCACAACCGGCAACAATGTCGACGCTGACAATTGCTACCTGCTGTTTGCCATCAAAAATTACCAACAGGCCGAACCCGCGTGCCGCGCACCTGCCGAAAGCGGCGACGCCAAAGCCCAGTACCACCTGGCTGCTATCGCACAAAGCAGCGGAGACCAGACCACAGCACTGCGCTGGGCACGCAGTGCGGCGGCTCAGGGACAGCCGAGCGGTCAGATGCTGCTGGCTGAACTGCTGCAGCAGCAAGGGCGGCCGACCGAAGCGCTAGGCTGGCTGAAGAGAGCTGCCAACAGCGACCTGCCGGCAGCTCGCTATCAACTTGCGCAGGCTTACCAGCAGGGGCTGGGTACCGAGGCTGACAGCGCGCAGGCTGAAAACCAGCTACGCCGCGCAGCCGATGAGGGCTACCTGCCGGCCATGCTGGCACTGGGGCGCAGCAAGAGTGGCAGCGCGGCCGGGCGTCATTGGCTGCAGCAGGCCGCCGAAGCCGGCTCACCCGAGGCTCAGTATCGACTGGGGCTAGACTACATGCAGGGCACCGGCGGCCCCGCCGACCTGCAAGCCGCCTACGTCTGGCTAAGCTTGTCACTGGTCAACGGCGAACAGCGCGGCAAGCAGTATGTCGAGCGGCTGTCAGCGCAGCTCGACAGCGACCAGCTGGCCAGTGCCCGCGCCCAGATTCAGAACCGTCTTAATAGCCGCTAACCGTCGGAGCAAAGGGCATGCTGCCAGTCAAGCGCGCGATCATGGTCCTGCTCAGTCTGATGGTCGGACTCTTTCTGATTGTCAGTTGGCTGATGGCGAGCCTGAATCTCGAATTTGCCGAAAACGCCATGGGGCAGCTACGCGAACGCCAGATTACCGACACCTTTTACGCCAATCTGGACCGCATCAACGCACACCATAGACTGATGGCTCAGAGCACCCAGGGCCTAGCCCGTGCCGGCAGCCTGCTGCCACAACAAGGCGCCGGCCCGCAGCAATTGGACGACAGCCTTCGCCACGCCCTCACGGACTTCCCCGACAGCCACGGCAGCACCCTCTGGTACGCCAGTGGTCGCCTGCCTACACGCTACGCCTATCGGCAAGCCCAAGGCATCGCCATCACTGCCGTGCCGGCCGACGAACAGCTGCAATTGCGCGAGTGGTACGAGAAGCTGGTGGCGGCCCATGCCAGCACCGCGCTGGCCGACCCGGCGCTTAACTGGACCGCGGCCTACTACAAGAGCAGCATCGACTCGGTGGTGATCAGTCACGCCACCCTGGTAATGGGCAACAGCGGCACGCCAATCGGGCTGGCAACGACCGACTGGCTGGCCGACGATGTCATCCGCACCGTCAGCCGTGTGGAGGTTACGCCGGGCACCTTTTCCTTCCTGATAGACCACGCCAACCGCAACCTCTCCAGCCTCTCGGCAGCCGCGGACCAAAGCCGCGCGCAAACCCTGATCAACGCCGTCATCGGGCTGGACCTGCACACCCAACTCAAACCCCAGCCGCTGCCGCAGGTCATCAGCTCACGCCAGCTGGCCTCGCCCATGCAGCAGCTAATGCAGCGGCTGAACGGTGAAGACTATCGCCTGTTCTTTTCACGCAGCCGCGCCGGCATGGTGTTTGGTATCGGCGTACCACAGGCTGAGATTGACGCGGTACTAGCGCCAATGCGCGCCAGCAACCTGCGTATTCAGCTGATTGCCGGCGTTGTCATGCTGTTGATTTCGGCACTGATTCTGTATCTGGTGGCTGGCATCTTGCGACAGCTGCACACCCTGTACACCGACAGCCTGACCAACCTGCCTAACCGAGAACGTCTGCTGGTCGACCTGAAGAAAAGCCATACCGCCAGCCTGGTACTGCTGAACATCGACGCCTTCAAGGAAATAAACGACTTTTACGGCCATCGCTGCGGAGACCATGTCATCGTCAGCTTGGCCCAGGCCCTGCAGGGTCATCTGGACAGCCACCCCGAGTGGCGTGGTAGTCGCCTCTACCGGATGCCGGCAGACGAGCTGGCAATCTGGTTACCCGGCCATCACGACTGCAGCAGCCTGACACCGGCACTGGAGCAGCTGCTGGCCTTCATCGCCAGCTTGCAAGTGCGCTGGGAAGAACAGCCGCTGGCCCTCAACGCCAGTCTCGGCGTGGCCTGTAGCGCTCAAGGCGAAGCCGCCGACCTGACCGGCGAGCAACTGCTGCACGGCGCCAACATTGCCTTGGAACTGGCGCGCATGAACATGGAAAGTCATGTGTTCTACGATGCGCGCCAGCGGGTGCGCGAGAGCTACGAGCAGAACCTGATTGGCGCCAACCGGCTGCGCTCGGCGTTGGAGCAAAACCGTATCGTTGCCTTCTACCAGCCGATTCTGAACCTGAGCACCGGACGCATCGACAAGTACGAGTGTCTGGTGCGCATGCTCGATGAACAGGGCGAACCCATCAGCCCGGTGCACTTTCTGGAGTTGGCCAAGAAGGTCAGGCTGTACCGCTCGCTGACGCGTCGCATGGTTGATACGGCGCTGGAGCGCTTCGCGGGCCAACCCTGGAGTTTTTCGCTCAACCTGTCCTGCGATGACCTGCTGGACCCAGAATTGACCGACTACATTCTCGGCCAGATCGACCGGCATCAGGTCGGCAAGCGGGTCATCTTTGAAATCCTCGAGTCCGAGGGTATCGAAAACTACACCGCCGTTCGCCAGTTCATTGACCGCGCCAAAGTGCTGGGCTGTCGCATCGCGATCGATGATTTTGGCACCGGTTACTCCAACTTCGAGCACCTGTTGCGCCTGGACGTCGACCTAATCAAGATCGACGGCAGCCTGATACGCCAGCTCGACAGCAATCCGACGGCCTTGACCCTGTGCCGCGGCATCGTCCAGTTTGCTCAGGAACTGGGCATGCAAACGGTCGCCGAGTTTGTGCACAGCCCCGATGTCCTGCAGCGTGTGCAGGCGCTGGGTATTCAGTATGCCCAAGGGGCAGCCATCGGCATGCCCTCTGCTGCGTTGATCACTGACGTGGAGCTGGACTGAGCCCCAGCTCAATCGGCCTGGGTGCCTTCGGCCAGATAAGCGAAGCGGCTGCTCGCTTCGCTTAGCCAGGTCTCCAGCACCTCGGCCGCCACTGGGCGACTGACAAAGTACCCCTGGGCGTAATCGCAGCCACGTTGCTGCAGCCAACGCAGGCTCTCCTCGGTCTCGATACCCTCGGCGATCACCGCCAGCCCCATGTTGTGCGCCAGCTCGATGGTCGAACGCACGATCACCGCGTCATCACTGCCCTCAGTCAACTGAAGCACAAACGACTTGTCGATCTTCAGGTACTGCACCGGCAAGCTCTTGAGCATCGCCAGAGATGAGTAGCCGGTGCCGTAGTCATCCACCGCCAGACTGATACCGCTATCACGCAACCGCTGCAGGCTGGCCAGACTGCGCTCGGGCTCTCGCATCAAGGCGCTTTCAGTCACCTCCAGCGACAGATAGCGCGGCGCTACCTGGTGCTCAGCCAGCGCGCGCTCGACGCGCTCAGGAAAAGCCGGGTCTTCCAGATCCAGCGCCGAGATATTCATGGCTACCTGCAGCTCGATGCCGCGCGACAGCCAGTCGCGCACCTGCGTCAGCACCGCGTCCAGCACCCACTGGGTCAGCAAAGCGATGCTGCCGGTCTGCTCGGCCAGCACGATGAACTCGTCCGGGCGAATCGGCCCAAGACCCTGGTGCTGCCAGCGCATCAACGCCTCGACCTGCGGCACCTGCCCGTTCGCCAAAGCCAGTTTGGGCTGATACACCACGCTCAGCTCTTGATGACGCGGCGCGTAGGCGATATCGCGCGCCAACTGCAGGCGCCGTTGATAGGCTTCGTCACGCTGCGCCTGATAGACCGCAATATGATGATCGCCTGGCTCGGCGTCGGCCAGCGCCATGCTGGCCTGGCGCAGCAGTTCGGTGACGTTGCTCCCTTGCCGAGGCCACTCCACCAGCCCGGCCAGCCATTGTGGGCGCAGCTTATGCTGCTCAATCTGCAGTTTGTCCGCCAGCAACGTCAGCAGCCGGTCAACCACCAGCACCGCATCGTTGAGCCCGCGTCCGTCGAGCAACAGTACAAAACCGCTACCCGGCTGCCAGGCCAGCAAACTGCCGGGCGGCTGCGCTGCCGTCAGACGCTCGGCCGACTGGCAGACCAGGTTATCGACCAGATCCTGCCCGTGTGCCTTCACCAGCTGTGGCAATTCGTCCAGATTGCATTGCACCAGCACCCCGCTCTGCCCGCCGGCAATCGCGCTCTGCAGACGCTCGCGCACCATACCCAGGTTGGGCAAGCCGGTGAGCGGGTCATGCAGGGCGTTGTGCGCCAGTTGCTGCTCACGCTCGGCGATGCCCTCGCGCATTAAATCGATACTGTCAGCCAACATGCCCAGCTCGTCGGCACGTCGACGCTTGAGCCAGACACGAAATTGATAATCACCGCGCCCGATGCGACGCGCCGCCTCCGCCAGGGTCGCGACGGGCCGCGCCAAACTGCCCGCCAGCCAGACGGCCAGTAATGAGGACGCCAGCAAGGCTATCAGGGTAATCAGCAACAGCTCGCGCTTGAGCGCGGTAAAGCTGGCCAGCAGATCGCGCAGCGGGCTGACCAGTTGCACCTGCACGGCGTAAGGCGTCTGCTGCAGCAGCGTCAACTGCACCGATTGATAGCGCTCGCCGCCTAGGCTCAGGGTCTGGTTGCCACTGCTCTGTTCAACGGGTGCGCCCTGGAGCGCCGGCAAGGTGCTCAGGCTGTGTACTACCTTGCCGTCTTGACTGCTGACAAAGCGGATATCCAGCCCGGTCAGCTCACGCAGCTCATCGGCTAGCGTCTGATCCAGCCGAAACGCCATCGCCACCTCGCCAACCGGGAGCGGCGCCCGCAGCACCGCGTCAACCAGCAGATAGGGCTGCTGGTCAATCACCGCGACCAACGCCTGGGGCGACAGCTCGGCGATCGCCTGGATTGACACCTGGCCATCGTCATTCGGCGAACTGGCGATGCGCAGCGCCCCCTGGGCGTCAAAAAACATCGCCAGATCGGCGCCAATACGCCGAGCCTGGTTATCCAGCGCTGAGCTGATGGTCGGCAGATCTCCACTGGCAACCGCCTGACGAAAGCCAAAATCGGCCGCCAGAATCTGCGTCGCCGTGGTCAGCTCCCTCGCGCGCGCATCCAATACGCTGCGAAACACCCGGGCACCTAGCTCCAGCTGGCGCGAGGCCTGACGTTCGGCCGACAGGCTGGTACTGGTGTACACCGCCACAAACACCGCCAGCAGCACCAGCGCCAGCAGGCCAACGAGCAGCAGAATCAGCCGGCTGCGCAGACTCTTAATAGCCATAGGTGTCATCCGCGCCCGGGCCGTAGCGCCGTAACAGTGAGGGCGAGTGGTCATGACTCTCGACTACCGGCGTGTAGCTGATTGGCAGCTTCAACGTCTGCAACGTGCTCAGATCCAACTCGCCCAACGCTTGTGGCGGCTGCTCAACCAGTTGCGGATGCCACCAGGAAACCGGACGCTCACCGGCTGGCAGGTCCGGCAACTGCACCTTGCCCTGCGCGTCGCTGACCGCGTACTGCGGACTGTCGGTCACCAGAATGTAGCCGACCATGCTGTCGTGGATATTGCAGCCCAGCACCACCACGCCGGCCTGTCCAAGGGTGACTGGCGGAGCGTCAGTGCCGGAAAACAGGCTGAGTTCAAAGGTCTTGGCCGGAGAAAAGGAATAAACGTGATGGCGCACGTCATCGCTGTTAGGGAAGGTCACCTCGCTGCCGGTGGGCACCGCCAGCACGCGGGGCACAAAACGCCGATCAACCTGATCCATGACGTACGGGCCGCTACTGCTGGCTGGCACGCCGTCCACCATCAGCACCAACCCCGGTAGCGGCTCACCGTCCTGATCCAACACCTGAAATTCCACGGCCTGACTGGCGCCGGCCAACATCCAAAGCACACAAGCCAGCGACCAGCTGGCGCTCCTGTCAGCATTCATCCCTATACTCCCTGTTGGCGGTGTCTGCGCTGCGGATCAGCGCTGCCTATACAGCCCGCCTCACCGACGATAGCATAACGAAATCACCCGCCAATACGCAGGACACCCCATGACGCAGCACGCCATAACGCTGTCCGTACTGGACCTTTGCTCCATCGCCGAGGGAGCTACCCCCACCACCGCCCTGCATAACGCACTGGCGCTGGCGCAGCACTGCGAAACCCTGGGCTACCGGCGGTTCTGGGTAGCCGAGCACCACAACATGACCGGCATTGCCAGCGCCGCCACCTCAGTAGTGATGGGCTACCTGGCTGCCGGTACCCAGCAGATACGCATCGGCTCAGGCGGCATTATGCTGCCCAACCACGCGCCACTGCAGATTGCCGAACAGTTTGGCACCCTGGAGTCGCTCTACCCCGGCCGCATAGATCTGGGGCTGGGCCGTGCGCCCGGCACCGACGGCATAACCGCCCAAGCGCTGCGCCGGGGCCGCACTGACGGTTCCGACTTCCCGCAGATGCTGGATGAGTTGCGCCAACTGTTTGCTCCTGCCGCACCCGGCCAGCGGCTGCGCGCGGTGCCCGGCGCCGGGTTGGATGTACCCATCTGGCTGCTCGGCTCCAGCACTTTCAGCGCCCAGCTGGCCGGGCAGTTGGGGCTACCCTTCGCCTTCGCCGGGCAGTTCTCGCCCGACTACCTGTTCAGCGCACTGCGGCTGTATCGCGAACACTTCACACCCAGCGAGCAATTGCCCACGCCCTACGCCATGCTGGGCATCAACGCCTATCTCGCCGACGACCGCGAGCAAGCGCATTACCTTGCCAGCTCTCACCAGCAGGCGTTCCTCAAGCTGATCCGCGGTACTCCCGGACAACTGCCGCCGCCGACCCACGATATGGAGTCGCTGTGGCAGCCGCACGAGCGCCATCAAGTCATGTCCACCCTGTCCGGCAGCCTGATCGGTGACACCGAAGCTGTCAGCGGCCAACTGAGCGAGCTGCTTGAGCGCACCGGCGTCAATGAGCTGATCGTCAACAGCCCGATTTACGACCAAAGCGAACGTCAACACAGCTATGGCCTACTGAAACAGGTTGCCGACGCACTGTAACCCCTTCCCTGATGCAGGCGACTCTGGTAAAAAGAGCGCCTCGCGGGTGTAGTTCAATGGTAGAACGGCAGCTTCCCAAGCTGCATACGAGGGTTCGATTCCCTTCACCCGCTCCACGCCAAGCTCCCGTTGCACTCCCCCCTGACACTCCCATCGCCGCTACACTGAATGTCAGCGCCACTTTGCGCAGTCCTGCAGAGCCCGAAACACAAACCACCTCGAAGCTCCCCGCAAAGAACAGCCATTTCAATAACTTGCCGCCAAGCCGGGATTTTCTCGCAGCTGCAAATAGCTATGCTTTGCACCATACCTACCATCAAAATACATATAAACCATTGTAATTATTGGCTTTTTTTATAAAAAACCTTGGCACTTCAGCGCTACTTCCGGCACAATGCTGCATCAGTCACAACCATTTGGTGGAGAGTAGTGCCATGCAAGGTCATCCGGACGTCGTCAATTGCCTGATCGAGCTGCTGCGCGGCGAGCTGGGCGCGCGTGACCAGTACTTTCTGCACTCGCGCCTGTACGAAGACATGGGTTACGCCAAGCTGTACGAGCGCATCAACCACGAAATGGAAGAGGAAACCCAGCACGCTGATGCCATCCTCAAGCGCATCCTGTTCCTGGAAGGCAAGCCGGACATGCGGCCGTCGGTGATCACCCCCGGCTTCACCGTGCAGGAAATGCTGGAGTC
>DBHE01000221.1 GCA_002296055.1 Pseudomonadaceae bacterium UBA836 | reverse complement strand
GCCCGGGTGTTGGGGGTGATCTTGCTGCGGATGTCTTCGATATCCGGGTACCAGTCCGATTGCTCGTCGCACAGGTAATGCACGGGCTTGCCGCCAGACAGACTGACCGAGGCGGTCCACAGCGGGTAATCGGGTGCCGGAATCAGCACTTCGTCACCGTTGTTGAGCAGGCCCTGCATGGACATGACAATCAGCTCGGACACACCGTTGCCCAAGTAAATGTCGTCAATGCCGACACCCGGAATGTTCTTGGTCTGGGTGTAGTGCATGACCGCCTTGCGCGCAGAGAACAGGCCGCGCGAATCGCTGTAGCCCTGGGCGGTTGGCAGGTTGAGAATGACGTCTTGCAGAATTTCTTCCGGCGCCTCGAATCCAAAGGGTGCAGGGTTGCCGATGTTCAACTTGAGAATGCGGTGGCCTTCTTCCTCAAGGCGCTTGGCGTGCCGCAGAACCGGTCCGCGGATGTCGTAACAGACATTGGCCAATTTGTTGGACTTGCTAACCTGCATGGTGCTTACCTTGTCGATCCGAGCTGAGTAGGGTGTCGGGAAGCAGGCGAAGGCTTCCCAGAGCGCGTAATAAACGCCCATCATACGTTGAGCGCGAGCGACTGTGAACGACCTAGAGAGCTTATCCGGAGTTAAATCATGAACAAGATCAACAAGAGTGACAGCGAGTGGCGAGAGCAACTCAGCGACACCCAGTTTCAGGTATGCCGTCTGAAAGGGACCGAGCGCCCCTTTACTGGCGCCTATTACCGCAACACGACGCCAGGCGTGTACCACTGCATCTGTTGCGATACGCCGTTATTTGATACCGATACCCAGTTTGATGCGGGCTGTGGCTGGCCCAGTTACTACCAGCCGATCAACGCAGATGTGGTAGAGGAACACGAGGACTTCAGTCACGGCATGCATCGCATCGAGGTCACCTGTGCCAGCTGTGATGCGCACCTGGGGCACGTCTTTCCGGACGGTCCGCCGCCGACGGGGCTGCGCTACTGCATCAATTCGGTGTGCCTGCGCCTGGAGCCGCGAGAGGCGTAGAGAGGAGCTGATTCATTCCGCATGCTCCGAGAGGGCGGTGGAATTGATCAGTATTTTCTTAGATTGTGCGCAATCTGGTTGACATAAATGTTGCTGCTGTTAGCCTTTCGCCAATCCCTGTTCGCCTGAGAAGGAGGCGCCATGAGCACACTACTGGATATTCCCTGCACGACCATTGATAACCGCGAATCCTCCCTCGGTGCCCTTGAGGGTAAGGCTTACCTGGTGGTGAACACCGCCAGCAAGTGTGGCTTTACCCCGCAGTACAAGGGGCTGGAGGCGCTTTGGCAGGCTTACGGTGAACGTGGTCTGCGGGTCGCTGGCTTTCCGTGCAACCAGTTTGGCGCCCAGGAGCCGGGCGACAGCGGCGAGATTAGCGAGTTTTGCGAACTGAACTACGGCGTCAGCTTTCCGCTGTTCAAGAAGGTCGACGTGAATGGTGCCAATGCACATCCGTTGTTTGTCGAGCTCAAACAGCAGGCTCCGGGTGTGCTGGGCAGCAAGGGCATCAAGTGGAACTTCACCAAGTTCCTGGTGGATGAGCAGGGTCGCGTAATCAAGCGCTATGCCCCAACCACCAAACCCGAGGATCTGCGCGCAGACATTGAGGCGTTGTTGCCGTGAGTCAGTCTGTGCCTTCCGAGCTGGATCAGTTGCTCGCTCTGGACAACCAGCTGTGTTTTGCCTTGTACGCCGGTTCGCGGGCGTTGATGCGCACCTATCGGCCGCTGCTGGAGCCCTTGGGGCTTACCTATCCGCAGTACCTGGTGATGCTGGTGCTTTGGGAATGGCAGCGCGAGCCGCCCGAGCACCCCGGTGTCAAAGCGTTGGGAGAGCGTCTGCAGCTCGATTCAGGCACCCTGACGCCGCTGCTCAAGCGGCTGGAGACTCAGGGGCTGATTCGACGCGAGCGGGTGCGTGGCGGTGATGAGCGGCAGCTGCAGGTGAGTCTGACCGAGGCCGGCAGCGCCCTGCGTGAACAGGCCGCCAGCGTGCCGCAGAGCTTGATGTGCCGCACGGGTATGAGTGCTGAGCAGATGCGTGAGCTGCGCGACGGTCTGAATCAATTGCTGGGCGCCATGCAGGAGTAACGCGGCGCCGGTCGCTCAGCTGCTCGGCGTGGTGTGCTGATCGCTGGCCGGCAGCCAGCGCTGCAACATAGCTTGCAGGTCTTCTCGCTTGAAGGGTTTTGCCAGGTAGTCATCCATGCCGGCGTCTTTGCAGCGCTGGCGATCTTCCTGCAGGGCGTTTGCCGTCAGAGCGATGATGGGAATGGACTGCCAGCGCGGGTCGGCGCGCATGCGCCGGCTGGTCTCGTAGCCGTCCATAATCGGCATGTTGCAGTCCATCAGCACCAGCGCGTAATCCTGGTCGGCCAGTTTGCTTAGCGCAGCCTCACCGTGTTCGGCCAGGTCGACCTCAAAACCCAGTCGGCCGAGCATGCCTTTGGCAACCATCTGGTTGACCGCATTATCTTCCACCAGCAACAGGCGCTGGCCGTGTCCAACGGTTTGCTGGCTGTCTGCGCTGGTACTGTCCTGTGGCTGTTCAAAGAGCGCGTCAATAGCTCGTGCCAGGCGATTGCGCGGTGGCGGTGTGGCGACCTGTTGGCGCACGTGCAGGGCGCTGGCGCGCTGGTTGTCCAGCTGCTGGCCATAGTTGCAGAGTAGTAAACGTGGTGTGCTCGGTTGCTGCTCGGCCAGTTGCTCCGCCAGTTGTGGGCTGTCCAGTAGCCAGAGATCGTAGTCCGCAGGGGCGGCGGGCAAGGGCTGAGCGGGGTCGTAATCAATAGTGGTGCACGGTAGCTGCCAGCTGCGCAGTAAGCGCTCCATGACAGGCCCCTGCAAGCGGTCTGCGCGGTTCCACAGCAGTACCTTGCGTGCTGCGGGCGGCTGGTAGCGCGCGGCGCTGTCATGCCGCTGTAGTGGCAGGGATACGCTAAAGGTGCTGCCCCGGCCTGTTTCGGAGGACACCGTTAGCTCGCCCTGCATGGCATCGGTCAGGCTTTTGCAAAGTGCCAAGCCCAGGCCCGTGCCGCCAAAACGCCTGGAAATTTGTGCGTCTGCCTGGATGAAGGGCGAGAAGATTTCATCCAGCGCTGGCGCCGGGATGCCAATGCCGGTGTCGCTGACTGTGATGCAGACGTGCTGCAGATCGCCTTCCTCGCGGGTCAGCTGCAGGCGCAGGGCAACGTAACCGTGCTCGGTGAATTTCAACGCGTTTGACAGCAGGTTGCTGACGATCTGGCGGATACGAGTCGGGTCGCCAAGCAGCAGCCCCGGCACCGCCGGGTCGATCTCGCAGATCAACTCGATATCCTGTTTGCCTGCGTTCTGTGACAACAGGCTGGCGGTGTCTTCCAGCAGGGCGCCGAGGTCGAAGGGGATCTGCTCCAGCTGCAGTTTGCCCGCCTCGAATTTGGATAGGTCGAGAATGTCGTTAAGCAGTGCCACCAGAACCTTGCCGGAGTCGTAGGCGATGGATAGCTGTTGGCGCTGTTCATCGTTCAGGCGGCTGTCCAGGGTCAGTCCGATCATGCCCAAGAGGCCGTTGATCGGGGTGCGAATTTCGTGACTCATGTTGGCCAGGAAGGCCGAGCGCGCACGCGCCATATCCAGCGCTGCTTCGCGCGAGGCTTCCAGTTCGCGGTTGGACTCACGCAACTGGGCGTTGCTGTGCTGCACTTCGGTGGTACGGGTTTCGACGATGCTTTCCAGCTCTTCGAGATATTTGCGCAGACGCTCTTCGGCGCGCAGTTTCTGGCGCAGGTTGACGTCGATACTCTGTAGCTGGCGATTTATCACCTCGACCAGGGCGCCGATCTCGTCGCGCTCATGGCCGTCGGGGCAGGGCAGGCGGCTGCGTTCGCCCTCGGTGCGCATATCCAGCAGGTCGTTGATCAGCCTTACCAGCGGTTTGGTCAGCATGGCGTAGAACAGCACCATCAACACCAGCGATAGCACCAGGCTGAGGACAAAGCCCGACAGCATGGTGAGCCCGGCGCGGCGCAGAAAGCTGGCGCCCTGGTAGAAGGTGTCTACCTCTATCACCAGATGGCCCAGCAGCTCATTGGGAGCATGCTCTACATACAGTGGCTGGGAGTAATCGCGACGCCGCCCGAACAGCGCATCGCTGACGGTGCGGTACCGGCTGGTGGCCATTGGGCGGCTGACGCTGGCCAGGGCAATGCCATTGTTGTCGATGATCTCGGCGCGTACCACCTGGGGGGCTTCTAGCAGGCCGTTCACCAGCTCAAGTGCCAGTTCAGCATCAATGTTGTAGGCGATACGCGCTGCCGGGCTGAGGCTGACGTTGATCTGTGCCTGAACCTCCTGGTCAATCAGCGCGTCTTCAGAGCGGTAGTCGACAACCACCTGTGCCAGGCCAAGCAGAATGCCCAGCGCGAAGGCGACCAACACGCTCAGGCGCGCTTGCTTGAATGACAGGCGGTTGGTCAGGCGTATGTCCATTTTTGGCCTTGTTGGTGGTGGCACTTTGAGCTTAGCAGCCGAGGCAGGTTTCTGTGTGGCAACAGGCCCTAGGCTCCGCTCTGGCGGCGTGGCATTCTTGCACGTTTGGCGGCCAGAGGAGAAACCCATGTCGGGTGTCAGTACCGAACAGTTCATGCAGCGCGTTGTGGCTTTTATCGAACGCTTTGAGGCGACGCTGCCGCAGCCCGCGGCGCAGGTTGACTGGGAGAACACCTATGCGGCGCGCTGGAGTGTCGAAGGGCAGCAAGGGCAACTGCGTCCGCTGAAGGTCAGCCTTAGCCTGCGCTTGAATGATCTGGTAGGCGTGGATCGGCAGAAGGGGCTGCTGGCAGCCAATACCGGTCAGTTTGTGCGGGGCCTGCCGGCCAACAATGCGCTGCTGTGGGGCTCACGCGGTACCGGCAAGTCGTCGCTGGTACGGGCGCTGCTGAGTGAGTACGCCGAGCGAGGTATGCGCCTGATCGAGGTGGACAAGGCCGACCTGGTGCACCTGTCGGCGTTGCTGCCCCAACTGGCAGGGCAACCCTGGCGCTTTGTGCTGTTTTGCGATGACTTGGCCTTTGAGGCGGATGACAGCGGCTATAAAGCCCTGAAGACCGTACTTGATGGCACCGTGGAGGCGGCGCCGGATAACCTGCTGCTGTATGCCACTTCCAACCGCCGGCATCTGCTGCCTGAGCACAACAGCGATAATTTGGCGGCCAAACAGGTGGATGGCGAGATCCATCCGGGCGAGGCCATTGAAGAAAAGATTGCCCTGTCCGATCGCTTCGGGCTTTGGGTGTCGTTCTACCCGTTCAGCCAGGACCATTACTTGGCGGTGGTGCAGCATTGGCTTGGGCAGCTAGCCACAGAGCATGGCTTGCAGTGGCAGTGGGATGATGCCCTGCAGCTGGAAGCGGTGCGCTGGGCCACCGGGCGCGGCAACCGCAACGGTCGCTGCGCCTACCAATTTGCCCGTGCTTGGGTGGGGCAGCGCCTGTTGGAGCAATAAACTGGTTTAGAGGCGTCCAGTCAACTTGGCGACCAGGGCGTGCTCGGCCGGCAACATGGAGGATACGCTGCTGCGTGCGGTCAGCCGGCTCAGCAGTGACGACAGGCCGGGCCAACGGTACTCGTCGATCAGCTCGCCAGCGTGCGCCAGGTTGATCAACTGACACCCTACCGCGATATCGGCCAGGCTGAATTGCTGGCCGAGAAACCAGGGTTGGTCGCCCAGTTCCTTTTCCAGGTAATCGAACAGCGGTGGCAGGTGCTCAGTCAGCGCGCGTTGCACCTGCGCCTCATCGGTACTTTCGCCAACGCTGCGGGCAACGATCCGTGGAAAAAACACGCCAAAGGTGCTGTGCGGCGCCACCTCGTAGTCCGCGTACTTTTCCAGCCAGCGCACGCGTGCGGCTTCTGCCGGGTTGCTGCCATAGAGCGACGGGCCGCCACGACTTTCCTGCAGGTATTGAGCGATAACCGCTGAGTCTGCAAGTTTGAGATCGCCGTCAGTCAGCGCCGGAATGCGGCCGAGTGGGCTGATGTCGTAGTACCAGTCGGGCTGGCCGCGCGGCGGAATAAATTGGTGCTCGTAGGGGATTTGGTGCTCGGCGAGCAGGATGCGCACCTTGCGTACATAGGGCGACAGGATGGCGCCATAAAGTGTTACAGCCATGCGGTAGTCCGAATCGGGTTGCTGGAAGAGTAGCGGGCAGGCCGCTAGGGGCACTGCTGACGCTTCATGCGGTAACTGCTTGAAGCGTCGGCAGCCTTGAGGTCAATCGTCGTAAACGGCCTTTTTCTGCCAGGCTTGATCGGCTGACTCCATTTGCGCCAGCCCGTCGTTTAGCTCGCTGGGTTGATCCTCGTCGGCCTTATTCTGCTCCAAAACAGCAGCTTCGGCACGCTTGAGTAACTGCTTGTATTGCTGCAGATGCTGAGCCAGGGCGGGGTTGTTGAGCTTGGTCAAAAAGGCGATTGCCCGCTCATACTGCAGTTTGGCGATACGTGGTTTGCCTTGACGCATACCTTGTTTAGCGGTGGCGTTGAAGGTGTCCAGGGTTGCGCTGACCAATGAGCGCCGCACATGCGTGCCCCATTGTTTTAGGCTGGCATTGTCGATAAGCCCGTCCTGTTCAGCCTGCTGCAACTGCTTGAACAAATTCTCAAGTTGCAGTCGCGCCTCTTTGCCGCGCGCTTCGCTGTCCAGTTCAACAGGAGGGTTGCTGGGTACCTTACCCTCCGCCAGTTCGGCCCGGGTCTTATCCAGTCGCTGCTGCACCTCTGCAGACTTGGCAACACGTTGTAGCCGTTCCAGCAACCCGGCCTCTATCTGCAGCATCAATGTGCTTAGCTCTGCGGGCAGGAACTGACCTGGCAGCCCAGCCACGGCTTGGCGGCAGACTTTGATGCGGGCATTGAGCTCAGCGGTTTGTCTGGCTTTTTCCAGCCGGCTACGCTCTAGACTGTGGCTGATGAAGCCAATACACACCAGGATGATCAGACCACCAGCCAGCAGACCGCCTATCAGTAGTGGGGACACGATTCTGGTCTCTCTTTTTATTGGTCGGCATTCAGTACTATCGCCCCGTTTGCCAAGGGGCTCAATAGTGATGGATATCAATTTAGCATCATGGCCGAGAGGTGAGAGCGCGACAAGTATTTTCTGGCGTCAGGAAACCAGCGATGCGCCAGCCGGTTCGGCTATAGAGCAAAAAAACCTGAAAAAATATTACCCGGATCCCCAGATAGAAAACCC
>DBHE01000097.1 GCA_002296055.1 Pseudomonadaceae bacterium UBA836 | reverse complement strand
GGGATACGCAGCAGATGCTGACGCAGCTCGTCAGCCAGCTCATTGGCTTCCGGCGGCCGGTACAGGCGGCCGGCATTAAGCAGCTCGTCCAGCACCACTGGGTAGCGGGCAATCTGCTCGGCAATCCACGGGCTAGCCGCGCAGAGCACCAGCAGCTCGCGCAGGGCGCCCGGGTTTTCCGTCAGCAGCACCAGATAGGCTGAACGCCGGGCCACTGCTTCGATCAACGGCAACACGCGCTCCAGCGCCAGGTCAGGGTTGTCCTGCTCGGCAGCCATCGCCAGCAGGCGCGGCATAAAGATATCCAGACGCTCTCGCCCGGCACGCTGCATCGCTTTCAGCCGTGGCGAACCCTGCAGCCCCTGCAATCGGCGCCAGGCAGACGGCGCATCGGCAAAGCCGCCAGCTTGAAGCTGTTCCAGGCCCTGCGGCTCGTCCAGCGTGCCATCCCAGACCGGCACCCAGTCGGCCTGCGGCGATTGCAGGTCGGCTTCGTCCTCATCCGGGTCAGCAATCACCCCGGCAAAGTGGCCGGCAACGCAGGCGCGTTCGGCATCCAGACGGGCGCGAAAAGCATCCCAGTCGGCAAACCCGAGCATCCAGGCGATGCGTGCCTGCCCTTGCGCGTCAATTGGCAACATCTGGGTCTGGCGATCATCCACGGCCTGCAGGGCGTGCTCGGTGTCGCGCAGAAAGCAGTATGCCTGAGCCAGTTCCTGTACTGCCGACTCCGGCAGATAGCCGTTCGCCCCCAGGGTCTGCAGCACGCCCAGAATGGGCCGCTGCTGCAGGCTGCGGTCGCGGCCACCGTGAATCAACTGGAAGGCCTGACCAATAAACTCGACCTCACGGATACCGCCCGAGCCTAGCTTGACGTTGTCCTGCAGGCCCTTGCGCTGCACCTCACGCTGAATCATTTGCTTGAGGTTGCGCAGCGCATCGATAGCAGCAAAGTCCAGATAACGGCGATAGACAAAGGGCCGCAGCATGGCCAGTAGCTCCGCGCCAGCCTGCTGATCACCTGCCACCACCCGCGCCTTGATCATCGCGTAGCGCTCCCAGTCGCGGCCCTGGCTCTGGTAGTACTGCTCCAGCGCATCGAAGCTGAACACCAGCGCGCCACTGTCGCCGTAGGGGCGCAGGCGCATGTCCACGCGAAACACGAAGCCATCTACCGTCGGCGCATCCAGCGCCTTGATCAGCTTCTGCCCCAGGCGAATGAAAAACTCCTGGTTGGACAGGCTGCGCCGCCCGCCACCAGTCTCGCCGGCCTCTGGGTAGGCAAAGATCAGATCGATATCCGAGGACAGGTTAAGCTCCACGGCGCCCAACTTGCCCATGCCCAGCACCACCATGTGCTGCGGCACACCGTCGCGGCTGCGCGGCTCACCCAGACTCGCGCAACATTGGCGATACAGCCACTGATAGGCCTCGTCGATGCAGGCATCCGCCATGTCGGACAAATCGCGGGTAGTTTCCTGCAACGGCGCCAAATCCAGTACATCACGCCAGATGATGCGCACCTGCTGCCACTGCCGAAACCGACGCAGCGCCTGGGCTAGTTGATCCTCGTTAGCCACCTCAGCAAGCGCCGCCTGCAGCAGCTCACGCAACTCGCCATCAGCCAACGGCCGCCAGAGTCGCTGCTCTGCCTCCAGCCGCCAGGCTAGTTCAGGGTCCCGGCGTAGCTGCTCGGCAACGTAGTCGCTGGCGGCCAGCACCAGCGGCAACTCCTGCTCAAAACGCGCGCCCAGTTCGGCGCGGCGCGGCGCGAGGGCCGACTGCTCCAACGCGGCGGCCCACTGGGCCAAATGGTGATCGCGGGTAGCTTCCAACGAAGCAGGCAACGGAGGCAGAGTGGAGGGCATGGTCTATCCTGTTCATGAACCGAAACCGCAGCTTGCCATGCCGGCCGAAAAGGGAAAAGCGAGAACCCTGACCGACAGGTCTAAATGTAGTGTTGCTACATATTAGACCTTTTAAGGACTAGATAAAGCGGCTTTTATGTAGTAAAACTACAGAACTAAATCCTACCCCGATGTGTCACAACACCCACAGGTGTTTGGCAAGCGCAGGCTGTGGCGCAGTGCAGACCGCACACCCACAGCAGCTTCCGGCACCTGCAAGGCCCACAAGGTCTGGAGACCATAATGAAGCAAGACGATATTGATCCGCTCGAAACCCAGGAATGGCTCGACGCGCTGGAATCCGTGCTCGACAACGAAGGCGAAGACCGCGCGCATTACCTGATGACCCGCCTGAGTGAACTGGCCAGCCGCACCGGCACCCCGCTGCCCTACGCCATCACCACGCCGTATCGCAACACCATCCCGGTTACCCACGAAGCACGCATGCCGGGCGATCTGTTCATGGAACGCCGCATCCGCTCGATGGTGCGCTGGAACGCACTGGCAATGGTCATGCGTACCAACCAGCAGGACCCAGATCTGGGCGGCCATATCTCGACCTTCGCCTCCAGCGCCACGCTGTACGACATCGGCTTTAACTACTTCTTCAAGGCACCGACCGACGAGCACGGCGGTGACCTGGTGTTCTTCCAAGGGCACGCCTCCCCCGGCATTTACGCCCGCGCCTTCCTTGAGGGCCGCATCAGCGAAGAACAGATGGAAAACTTCCGCCAGGAGGTCGACGGCAAAGGTCTGTCGTCCTACCCGCACCCCTGGCTGATGCCCGACTTCTGGCAGTTCCCGACCGTCTCCATGGGCTTGGGCCCGATTCAGGCGATCTACCAGGCGCGCTTCATGAAATACCTGGAGCACCGCGGCTTTATCGAGCCGGGCAAGCAGAAGGTATGGTGCTTTGTTGGCGACGGTGAAACCGACGAGCCGGAAACCCTGGGCGCCATCTCCCTGGCCGGTCGCGAGAAACTGGACAACCTGATCTTCGTCATCAACTGCAACCTGCAGCGTCTGGACGGCCCGGTGCGTGGCAACGGCAAGATCATTCAAGAACTGGAAGGCAGCTTCCGCGGCGCCGACTGGAACGTTATCAAG
>DBHE01000101.1 GCA_002296055.1 Pseudomonadaceae bacterium UBA836 | reverse complement strand
TATTTAACTGTGGTAGCGGGGGCTGGATTTGAACCAACGACCTTCGGGTTATGAGCCCGACGAGCTACCAGACTGCTCCACCCCGCGTCGAATCTAGGGCGTGAATTATACGCACAGAAGCCTCGCAAGACAACCGGCGTAAACCACCCCTGAAAAGAACAGGGCCTGTTGAACCAGGCCCTTATTTTGATTGGTGCGGAAGATGGGACTCGAACCCATACACCCTAAGGCACTACCCCCTCAAGATAGCGTGTCTACCAATTCCACCACTTCCGCAAAACTGTTTACTACCGCAGCCGCTACTTATTCGACTGCCGGCGGCACTTCCTCGCCCAGCGTTTCAGGCACATCGCTCGGCGCCACATCCTGCTCCAGCACCGGCACATCTTCGTCCAGCACAGGTGCCGGATCAGCCTGCTCCACCTGCAGCGCCGGAGACGGAAGACCCGCTTCGATAGCCGCATCCGCCTTGTGGCTGGCGTAGTAAGCCAGGCCCAGCGAGGTGACAAAAAACACGGTGGCAAGAATCGCGGTAACGCGACTCAGAAAGTTGCCAGAACCCTGACTGCCAAAAACGGTACCCGATGCGCCGGCCCCGAAGGATGCGCCCGCTTCAGCGCCTTTGCCCTGCTGCATCAGAACCAGACCTACCAGGGCAATCGCCACCAGCAGATGCAGTACTACAATCACGGTCTCAATCATTACACTCGTCCAGCGGCGCGAGCGATCGCACCAAACTCGTCTGCATTGAGAGAGGCTCCACCAATCAGCCCCCCATCGATATCCGGCATGGAAAACAGCGCTTCTGCGTTGTCTGCCTTAACGCTACCGCCATAAACAATCTGCACCTTGCGCGCCTGCTCGTCATCGAGCATCGCCAGCCGGGCCCGGATCATGGCGTGCACATCCTGGGCCTGATCAGGTGTCGCCGTCAAGCCGGTGCCGATAGCCCAAACAGGCTCGTACGCCACCACACCCTCGGCCAAACCACCCACACCAAACACATCCAGCACTGCCTGCAACTGACGCCCGACCACGTCGGCGGTTTGCCCGGCATCCCGCTCGGCCTGCGTTTCACCGACACAAAGCACCGGGCGCAAACCACACGCCAATGCAGCAGCAAATTTCTTGCACACCACGTCGTCAGTCTCGCCAAACAACGCACGGCGCTCAGAGTGACCAACCAGCACGTAACCACAACCGGCGTCACGCAACTGAGCAGGCGAAATCTCACCAGTCAGCGCGCCAGGCTCAGCCTGTGTCGCACAGACCTGACCACCCAGTTGAATCGGAGTACCCTGGAGAAGCTCGCGGCAGCGCTCGACGTACAGCGCCGGGGGAGCGATCATCAGCTCAACCCCATCAGGCCATTCCTGAGCAGCAAGACCCTGCAACAGCGCGTCTACAGACTGCCGTGAACCGTGCATTTTCCAGTTGCCGGCAACTAGCGGACGTCGCATGCCAAACCTCTCTACCCAAGCGGGCGCCAATCTTAACCAAGTTGCATCAGCGACACAACCGACTTTTTAGGCGGCGCCGATCAATTCCTCATACCGCCTGCATTCGTGTCAACCTTCATTCAGGGCCCGCCAAAGGTAGGCCCAGCCCACCTTCTGCTTGCGACAAGCACAGGCCCTGCAGGCGCCAGCAACCGCCAAACACCTTTCTCTTAGCCGCACGCCTCGGTCACTACAGCAGCCAGCGCTTCGGCTTCGCGCTGGACCTGGGCCGCATCCTGGCCCTCCACCATGACTCGAACCAGTGGCTCGGTACCGGACAATCGCAGCAAAACGCGCCCGGCGTCAGCCAGCCGCGCTTCGGCATCCAGTACAGCCTGCTTCACAGTGGGGTTCTCCAACGGCGCCGACTGCCCCGCCGCATAACGAACATTAATCAGCTTCTGCGGACATTTCTGCATGCAACGCCGCGCCTCAGCCAGGTTCTGGCCATTACGCTGGAGAGCCTTGAGCACTTGCAGTGCCGCAATAATGCCGTCGCCGGTTGACGTGTGCTGCAGACACAGAATATGACCCGATGACTCACCACCAACCAGCCAGCCGCGCTCGCTCAACTCAGCCATGACGTAGCGATCACCGACCTTGGCACGCACAAAGGGGATACCTCGCTCCTTAAGCGCCAACTCAAGGCCAAGATTGCTCATCAGCGTACCGGCAACACCGCCGTTCAATAGCCCACGCGCCTGGAGGTCGAGCGCAATGATGCACAGCAGCTCGTCGCCATCAACCTCACCCCCTTCGTGATCGACCATCAACACACGGTCACCATCACCGTCAAAGGCGATCCCCAGGTCAGCGCCCTCGCGGACCACGGCAGCGCTCAGCGCAGCCATATCGGTTGAGCCATGCCCGGCATTGATGTTCAGGCCGTCCGGACTGGCGCCAATTACGGACACCTCAGCCCCTAGCTCGCGAAACACGCTGGGCGCCACCTTGTAGGTTGCGCCGTGCGCACAATCAAGCACCAGCTTTAGCCCCTTGAAACTGGTACTGGTCGGCACGCTGCTTTTACAGAACTCGATATATCGCCCAGGCGCATCCTCTACCCGCGACACCTTGCCCAGCTCGGCAGAATCCACGACGCCCATAGGGCCATCGACTAACCGCTCGATCTCCAGCTCAAGGCTGTCGGGCAGCTTGCTGCCCGCAGCAGAAAAGAACTTGATCCCGTTGTCATAAAAGGGGTTGTGCGATGCACTGATGACAATACCCACATCAGCCATAAAGGTGCGCGTGAGATAGGCAATGGCAGGTGTAGGCATGGGGCCAAGCAACTGAACCTGCGCGCCGGCCGCAGACAAACCCGCCTCCAGCGCAGACTCGAACATGTAGCCCGAAATACGGGTGTCCTTGCCGATAATCACCCGGCAGGCGCCATGGTGACGAAACGCCGTGCCTACAGCCCAGCCAAGCTTGAGCATGAATTCAGGAGTGATAGGTGAACTGCCAACCCGGCCGCGAATGCCGTCGGTTCCAAAATAACGTTTTTCCATGGCCTGACTCTTGTTATGAAAGTTGCGACTGACGCGCCAACCGCACCGCTTCAGCCATGCGCACAGCGTCACAGGTGGCGGCCACGTCGTGCACGCGGATGATGCAAGCGCCGGCACCAACAGCAAGCGCCGCCAACGCCAGCCCGCCAAACAAACGCTGATCCACCGGGCGATCGAGCGCCTGACCGATCATGCTTTTACGCGACACACCGACCAGCACTGGCAACCCCGTGGGGCGCAAATCCGCGAGACGCGCAAACAGCTGCAGGTTGTGCTCCAGCGACTTGCCAAAGCCGAAGCCCGGATCCAGCAGCAGGCGATCGCGCGCTAGGCCCGCAGCCTCACAAGCTTCGACCCGCGACTGTAGATAAGCGTTCACTTCATCCAGGACACTGGCATAGCGCGGCGCCAGCTGCATGGAATCAGGCTCGCCCTGACGGTGCATCAGGCAGACGGGCAACCCGCTCGCGCGGGCCGCCTCCAGCGCACCTTCACGCTCCAACGCACGCACATCGTTGATCAGCCCAGCGCCCGCCGCTGCCGAGGCGGACATGACCTCGGGCGCACTGGTATCGACCGAAATAACCACATCAAAACGCGACGCGATAGCCTCAACCATCGGCACGACGCGCTCTAACTCTTGGGCAACCGGAACCGGCGTGGCGCCAGGGCGCGTGGACTCGCCACCGACGTCAATCAGGGTCGCGCCGTCTGCCACCATCTGCTCGACATGACGCAATGCCGCATCGCGCTGATTGAAGCGACCGCCATCGGAGAAGGAGTCGGGGGTTACGTTGAGAATGCCCATGACATGGGCGCGGGAAAGGTCAAGCTCCCGGTTGCCGCATAGCAACCGGGAGCTATTGGAGCAGGAGCTCATTGCTGAATCAGTGCTCCCCGGCCGGCCCGCCAATCGGACCGGCACCCTTGGAAGCCTCATCAGGCTTGCTATCGCCACCCTCGTCGCTGGTGACAATGGCGCCCGGACCGGACTTGCCATCACCCTGCCAGTCTTTCGGCTCACGGGGGACACGACCCGCCATGATGTCGTCGATCTGCTGAGTATCGATGGTTTCGTACTTCATCAAGGCTTCAGCCATCATGTCCAGCTTGTCGCGGTTCTCGTCCAGCAGACGGCGCGCAGTGCCGTAGCACTCATCGATGATGCGGCGCACCTCTTCGTCAATCTGCTTGGCCGTTTCACCGGACACACCGGACAGCCCGCCGCCACCAGAACGACCCAGATAACCCTGATCTTCCTCTTCAGCATACTGCAGCGGACCAAGCTTCTCGGACAAGCCCCACTTGGTCACCATGTTCTTGGCCAGCTGGGTTGCCCGCATGATGTCGTTCGATGCACCGGTGGTCACACCATCAAAGCCCAGCGTCATTTCCTCGGCAATACGACCACCGAACAGCGAGCAGATCTGACTGGTCAGCGCACGCTTGGACAGGCTGTAGCGATCCTCTTCCGGCAGGAACATGGTCACGCCCAGCGCTCGGCCCCGCGGAATGATAGTGACCTTGTAGACCGGGTCATGCTCGGGCACCAGGCGACCAACGATCGCGTGGCCGGACTCATGGTAAGCGGTGTTGAGCTTTTCCTTCTCGGACATGACCATGGACTTGCGCTCAGCGCCCATCATGATCTTGTCCTTGGCCATCTCAAACTCGCCCATTTCCACCAGACGCTTATTAGCACGCGCAGCAAACAGAGAAGCTTCGTTCACCAGGTTGGCCAGATCCGCACCGGAGAAGCCGGGAGTACCACGCGCAATCAGCGACGGCTTGACGTCATCACCCAGCGGCACCTTGCGCATGTGCACCTTAAGAATCTGTTCACGACCGCGGATATCCGGCAGACCCACCACTACCTGACGGTCAAAGCGACCAGGACGCAGCAGCGCAGGGTCCAGCACGTCGGGGCGGTTAGTTGCCGCAATCACAATGATGCCGTCGTTCGGCTCAAAGCCGTCCATCTCAACCAGCAACTGGTTCAAGGTCTGCTCACGCTCGTCATGACCGCCGCCCATTCCTGAGCCACGATGACGGCCGACCGCGTCAATTTCGTCGATAAAGATGATGCACGGGGCGTGCTTCTTGGCCTGCTCGAACATATCGCGCACACGGGAGGCACCGACACCCACGAACATTTCAACAAAGTCAGAACCGGAGATGGTGAAGAACGGCACCTTGGCCTCACCAGCGACGGCCTTGGCGAGCAGGGTCTTACCGGTACCCGGCTGGCCCACCATCAGTACGCCGCGGGGAATATGACCACCCAGGCGCTGGAACTTGCCCGGATCACGCAGAAACTCAACCAGCTCCTGCACGTCTTCCTTCGCCTCATCACAGCCGGCAACGTCAGCAAAGGTAGTTTTGACCTGGTCTTCGGTCAGCATGCGCGCCTTGCTCTTGCCAAAGCTCATCGGGCCGCCACGGCCACCGCCGCCGCCCTGCATCTGGCGCATGAAGAACATGAAGATGGCGATAATGATCAGAATCGGGAAGCTGGCGATCAGCAACTGAGTCCAGATGCTCTGCTGCTCGGGCTGCTTGCCTTCAATGATGACGTCGTTATCGAGCAGGTCGCCAATCAAGCCATTGTCCTGAATCGCCGGGCGCACGGTCTTGAAAGACTCACCACTGCGCTCACGCCCGGTGATGATGTAACCATCCACCGTCACGCGCTCGACCTGGCGGCTCTCTACCAGATCAAGGAACTGGGAGTAATTCAGCGTATCCGGTTCCTTGGTACTACTGAAGTTGTTCATCACCGTGACCAGTACGGCGGCAATGATCAGCCACAGGATGAGGTTCTTCGCCATATCGTTCAATTCACTACCCTCTTGCCCCCAGCACCATTGCGGGAGCCTTGCTGAGTCTGTTGTCCACGCTGCCCACATTACACCAGTTTAGGCCAACTCGGCAGTCGACGCTGTGTAACGCCCTGTGTCGCCAGACATCACAGACTGCATTGGCGACACCATGGTTCCGGCGCTTCAGCCAAACTACTGATCCGCCCCTTTGAAGCCGCGGGCCAGCAGATAGGTTTCACGCGAGCGACCGCGCGAGGCATCAGGCTTGCGCGTTACCAGCTTGTCGTACTGCCCGCGCATTTCGCGGAAGTACTCATCAAAACCTTCACCGTGGAACACTTTGATCAAAAAATCACCACCCGGACGCAACACCCGCGCCGCCATGTCCAGCGCCAGTTCGCACAGATACATGGCCCGCGGCTGATCAACCGCAGGGGTTCCACTCATATTGGGGGCCATATCGGAAATAACAAGGTCTACCTGCGTATCGCCGATAGCCGCAAGGATGGCCTCGAAGACACTGTCCTCGGTAAAGTCGCCCTGAATGAAGGTGACATCCGGAATGCTGTCCATGGCCAGAATATCCGAGGCAATAATACGCCCCTTCTCGCCAATCAGCCGGGCAGCGACCTGGGACCAGCCACCGGGTGCAGCGCCCAGATCAAGCACAGTCATGCCGGGCTTGAGAATGCGATCACGCTCCTGAATGGCCAGCAACTTGTAACTGGCACGCGAGCGATAACCATCCTTCTGCGCCTGCTTCACGAAGGGGTCGTCAAAATGCTCTTTAAGCCAACGCTTGCTTGTCTTGGACTGTGCCACGGAATACCTCGTGCAGCGGACCACGCCGCCGGTTAAACTAGTGCATCACACACTTAATGAATTTTCATACGGAACATTATGGCGCTCAGCTCCGCACAGAAAAAAGATCTCAAGCGCATCGGCCATCATTTAAAGCCGATCGTCATTATCAGTGAACAGGGTATCAGCGAAGGCGTACTGGCCGAACTGGACCGCGCGCTGAATGATCACGAACTGATCAAGATTCGCGTCACCGTCAGTGACCGCGACGCCAAGCAGGCCCTGATCAACGAGGCGTGCCAGCAAAGTGGCGCCGAGCTGGTTCAGGTCATCGGCAAAATGGCTATCCTGCTGCGCCGGGCCAAAAAGCCCAACGCCAACCTGTCCAACCTCAAGCGTTTTCAGGGTTTCTGAGCTGACAGGCGTCAGCCCCGCACCTCATCGGGGCGGGGCTGCACCGCCAATACCAGACCAGCGAAGGCAACGACCAGGTAGCAGAAAATCCCGTACAGAGGGTTATCCTGCAGACGCAGGGCGAAAAACGCTCCCCCCGCCATCAATACCAATATCAGCATCTGCACACGCAGATCGCTCCAGCCGACACGCCGCACAGCCAGCTGAAAAAGCTGCACACTGGCCGCAGCCACGGTAATCAACATGACCGACGGTCGCAGCACTGACGCAGCCTCGTCAATTAACAGCGGCGCCAACCCCATCTGCTGCAGCCCTGGCAGCAGAATGAAGTGCAGACTCCAGACCGCGCCCACCCACAGCGTCAGCAGCAATTGCCAGGCAATGCGGCCAGCCCCTCTGCGAGCGGGCAGTCCGGAGCCAGCCGCCGGCTCCGTCACAGGTGCTGAACCTCGACAATTTCGTATTCGACTACGCCGCCCGGGGTTTTCACTGCGACGATCTCGCCTTCTTCCTTGCCGATTAGAGCACGGGCGATGGGCGAGCTGACCGACAGCTTGCGCTGCTTGATGTCAGCTTCATCGTCACCGACGATCTGATAGACCACTTCCTCGTCAGTATCGACGTTGGCGATAGTCACAGTGGTGCCGAAGATAACCTTGCCGGTATGCGCGATAGCGGTGACATCAATCACCTGGGCATTGGACAGACGGCCTTCGATGTCACGAATGCGCGCCTCGACCATACCCTGCTGCTCGCGGGCAGCGTGGTACTCAGCATTTTCTTTCAGATCCCCCAGCTCGCGCGCCTCGGCAATCGCCTGGGTGATCTGCGGGCGCAGCTCGGTCTTGAGGTGCTTAAGTTCGACTTCGAGGGCTTCTGCGCCCTGCTTGGTCATCGGGTACTTCATGGATCAGATACCTTTATGCAGGTCCTGGAGACGGCGCACAGCGCGCTCCGGACCGAATTTCAGTGCAGTGCAGACAGCTTCGCCACCGGCCAGCGTGGTGGTGGAGTAGACCTTGTGCTGCAGCGCGTTGCGGCGAATTGAATAGGAGTCGGCAATCGACTGACGACCCTCAGTGGTGTTGATCACCAGATCGATCTCATCGTTCTTGATCATATCCACGATGTGCGGACGCCCCTCGGTCACCTTGTTGACGCGGCGCACGGCCAGGCCAGCCGTCTCCAGCACCTTGGCGGTACCGGCGGTGGCAACGACTTCAAAGCCTAGCTCGATCAGATCGCGAACAACGTCTACCGCAAACGGCTTGTCGTCTTCACGCACGCTGATAAACGCAGTACCGCTGGTCGGCAGGACCTCGCCCGAGCCCAGCTGGGACTTGGCAAAGGCCTCGCCGAAGCTGTCGCCAACGCCCATCACCTCACCGGTAGACTTCATTTCCGGGCCGAGGATCGGGTCAACACCCGGGAACTTGGCAAACGGGAATACTGCTTCCTTGACGCTGAAGTAAGGCGGCACCACTTCTTCAGTGAACCCCAGCTCCTGCAGTGTCTTACCGGCCATTACGCGGGCAGCGATCTTGGCCAGGGACTGACCGATACACTTGGACACAAAGGGCACGGTACGCGAGGCACGCGGGTTCACCTCAATCACGTAGATGGTCTCACCCTGCACCGCCATCTGTACGTTCATCAGGCCGACCACACCCAGCTCAAGCGCCATCTTGCGCACTTGCTCGCGAATGTCGTCCTGAATCTGTGCCGGCAGCGAGTATGGCGGCAGCGAGCACGCGGAGTCACCGGAGTGAACACCGGCCTGCTCGATGTGCTGCATGATCGCGCCGATCACCACGTCTTTGCCGTCGGATACCGCGTCGATATCGACCTCGATGGCGCAGTTCAGGAAGTGATCCAGCAGTACCGGGCTGTCGTTCGACACCTTCACCGCTTCACGCATGTAGCGCTTGAGCTCTTCTTCCTGGTAGACGATTTCCATAGCACGGCCGCCCAGTACGTAGGACGGACGCACAACCAGCGGGTAACCGATACGCTTGGACAGGGCCAGCGCCTCGTCTTCGCTGCGCGCAGTGGCGTTCGGCGGCTGACGCAGGTTCAAGCGCTCGACCATCTGCTGGAAGCGCTCACGGTCTTCGGCGCGGTCAATCGCTTCCGGGCTGGTACCAATGATCGGCACACCGGCTTCTTCCAGGGCGCGCGCCAGCTTCAGCGGGGTCTGACCGCCGTATTGAACGATCACACCCTTGGGCTGCTCAACGCGCACGATTTCCAGCACGTCTTCCAGCGTTACTGGCTCAAAGTACAGGCGATCAGAGGTGTCGTAGTCGGTCGATACGGTTTCCGGGTTGCAGTTGACCATGATGGTTTCATAGCCATCATCGCGCATCGCCAACGCGGCGTGTACGCAGCAGTAATCGAACTCGATACCCTGACCAATACGGTTCGGACCACCGCCCAGCACCATAATCTTGTCGCGGCCCGACGGATTGGCTTCGCACTCTTCCTCATAGGTGGAGTACATATAGGCTGTGTCGGTCGCAAACTCGGCAGCACAGGTGTCAACGCGCTTGTAGACAGGCAGCACGTTCAGCTTGTGGCGGTGACGACGCAGGTTTTTCTCACTCACAGCCAGCAACTGGGACAGACGCAGGTCGGAGAAGCCCTTGCGCTTGAGGCGGAACATCAGGCTGTAGTCGATATCAGCCAGCCCCAGGGTTTTGACCTTCTCTTCTTCCTTGATCAGATCTTCGATCTGCACCAGGAACCAGGTGTCGATCTTGGTCAGGTCAAACACCTGCTGCAGGGTCATGCCGGCGCGGAAAGCATCGGCCACGTACCAGATACGGTCGGCACCGGGCACCGTCAGTTCGCGGGTCAGCTCGGTCATAACGTCGCTTGCTGCCGGATCGACCTTGGGGTCAAAACCGCAAACACCCACTTCCAGACCGCGCAGCGCTTTCTGCATGGACTCCTGGAAGGTGCGACCGATAGCCATCACCTCGCCCACCGACTTCATCTGAGTAGTCAGGCGCGCATCGGCGTTGGGGAATTTTTCAAAGGCGAAACGCGGAATCTTGGTAACCACGTAATCGATGGACGGCTCGAAGGACGCGGGCGTGCGACCGCCCGTGATGTCGTTCTGCAGCTCGTCCAGGGTGTAACCAACGGCCAGCTTGGCGGCGATCTTGGCGATCGGGAAGCCGGTGGCCTTAGAGGCCAGCGCAGAGGAGCGGGACACCCGCGGGTTCATCTCGATCACAACCATGCGACCCGTGTTCGGGCAAATACCGAACTGCACGTTGGAGCCGCCGGTTTCCACACCGATTTCACGCAGCACCGCCAGTGAGGCGTTGCGCATGATTTGGTATTCCTTGTCGGTCAGCGTTTGCGCCGGCGCGACGGTAATGGAGTCACCAGTGTGCACGCCCATCGGGTCGAAGTTTTCAATCGAGCACACGATGATGCAGTTGTCCTTCTTATCGCGGACCACTTCCATCTCGTACTCTTTCCAACCGATCAGCGACTCGTCAATCAGCAGCTCGTTGGTCGGCGACAGGTCCAGACCACGGGTGCAGATCTCTTCAAACTCTTCACGGTTGTAGGCGATACCGCCACCGGTGCCGCCCATGGTGAAGGACGGGCGGATAATGCACGGGAAGCCAACCTGCTCCAGCACGCCATAGGCTTCAGCCATGCTGTGTGCGATACCCGAGCGCGGGCAGGCCAGGCCGATGTCTTTCATCGCCTTGTCAAAGCGCGAGCGATCTTCAGCCTTGTCGATGGTATCGGCATTGGCACCGATCATCTCAACACCGAACTTCTCCAGCACGCCGTGTTTTTCCAGGTCCAGCGCGCAGTTCAGCGCAGTCTGGCCACCCATCGTCGGCAACAGGGCGTCAGGACGTTCCTTTTCGATGATCTTAGCAACAGTTTGCCACTTGATCGGCTCAATATAGGTGGCGTCAGCCATGGCCGGGTCGGTCATGATGGTCGCCGGGTTAGAGTTGACCAGGATGACGCGGAAGCCTTCTTCCTTCAGAGCCTTACAGGCCTGAGCGCCGGAGTAGTCGAACTCACAGGCCTGGCCGATCACGATGGGGCCGGCGCCGAGGATCAGAATGCTTTTGATGTCTGTACGTTTTGGCATAGTCGTTTACAAATCCTAGGGTGTACCGGGGTTCAGGCGCGTTTTTTCATGGCGTCGATGAAACGGTCGAACAGCGGTTCCACATCGTGCGGACCGGGGCTCGCCTCAGGGTGCCCCTGGAAGCTGAAGGCCGCCTTGTCAGTGCGTTCGATACCTTGCAGGGTGCCATCGAACAGCGACTTGTGGGTCGGGCGCAAATTGGCCGGCAGGCTGGTTTCATCAACCGCGAAGCCGTGGTTTTGACTGGTGATCATCACCACACCGGTATCCAGGTCTTGCACCGGGTGGTTGGCGCCGTGGTGGCCATGACCCATCTTCACCGTCTTGGCACCGGAGGCGAGCGCCAGCAGCTGGTGACCCAGGCAGATGCCGAAGACCGGAATATCGGTTTCCAGAATGTCCTTAATGGCGGCGATGGCGTAGTCGCAAGGCTCCGGGTCACCCGGGCCGTTGGACAGGAACACGCCATCCGGGTTCAGGGCCAGCACCTCGGAAGCAGGCGTCTGTGCCGGCACCACCGTCAGGCGGCAGCCACGCGCAACCAGCATGCGCAGAATGTTGTACTTCACGCCGTAATCAAAGGCGACAACATGATGCGGCAGCTCGGCATCGGTCAGTTCTGGGTGACTGTCCGTCTCCAGACTCCAGACACTGGAGCGCCACTCATAGCTCTGCTTGACCGAGACTTCCTTAGCCAGGTCCATGCCTTTCAGGCCCGGGAAGCCGCGCGCCAGCTCCAGTGCCTTCTCGTCGGAAATGTCATCACCCGCCAGCAGGCAGCCGCTTTGGGAACCTTTTTCACGAAGAATGCGCGTGAGGCGGCGAGTGTCGATACCCGCGATCGCAACAATGCCGTTTTCGCGCAGGTAATCGTCAAGCGTCTGCTTGCAGCGCCAGTTGCTGGCCAGCAAAGGCAGATCGCGAATCACCAGACCCGCAGCCTGCACCTTATCGGACTCCACGTCCTCAGGCGTGACGCCGGTGTTGCCGATGTGCGGGTAGGTAAGGGTGACGATTTGACGCGCGTAGGAAGGATCGGTGAGGATCTCCTGGTAACCGGTCATGGCCGTATTAAAGACGACCTCGCCAACGCTGGAACCGTCGGCGCCGATGGACTCACCGCGGAAAATACTGCCGTCGGCGAGTGCGAGAATGGCTGGCTTGGACAAGAAAACCTCCGAAAGAACTGACACGTTTCACCAAACGCGGGCTGCACAAAAGCGGGAATGAAGTGGTAAACACAACATCCCGCTTGCAATAGGCATTGTCAGATACGCGCTGAATAGACAGATTAGCGCAATAGTTTAACGGCTTGAGGCTGAAATATCCACACCGCAGGCCAGCCGGCGACCAGGCCAGCAGGCCGTCGCCAAGCCCGCCAGGCATCTTCAATATCCCCGCCGTCTGTGTTAAAACACGGGTTGTTGACCACCGGGCAGGAGCCCAAAACAAACGGCAAAGACCGTTACCAGAGCGCTTCAGGCGCCTGGAAAACACAACAAGAACAACACAGGACCTGGGGACACCTAACATGCAAATGCACTTGAAACGCATCCTTGTGCTGCCGTTGCTGCTCATCGCCTCGCTCACTCACGCCGACCCGCTGCGCCTGCAGGCCCTGCATGAATTTCGCAGCGAAAGCTTTGAAGCCGGCACCTATCTGCTGATCGACAACAACCTTTATGAGCGCGTGCGCGAGCCGGGCAACCGCGAAACCTACAACGCCGCCCTACGCCGCATGGACGCGCTGCTGCGCCAAATGGATGACCAGGGGACGCTACGCCCGCTGTACAACGATTTTGTAGCGCTGATCCGCGAATTGGAAGCCATGCCCGAGGATCAGGCCCACTACAGCCTGGCAACCGTCAACCGCATCATGATGGCCCACGGCAAGCTGGAAAACGCCGCAGCCGAGCTCTACAACGCCGAAGCAGCCGACGCGCCGGCGGACCTGCAGGCGCTGCATCGTCAAAGCATCGATACCAATCGCATCCTGCTGCTTTATCAGAACAACATGTTCAGCTCGGTCGGCGTCTACTTTTTGCCAAGCAAGGAAGGCCTTTTCGATGAGCTGGATGCCCGCATCCATACCGGCTCAGGCGAGCTGAAGTCGCTATTGCCCGAACATAAGGCCACCTTCGACCAACTGGACAAGCAGTACAGCTTTATCCAGCCACGACTCATCAACCATCATGCCGACTGGGTGCCCACCATTGCAGCGTTCTACCTAAGCAAAAACACCCAGACCCTCGACGACCTGTCCCGCGAGAAGGCCAACCTGGCCGAAGCCAGCGCCGGCACCCAGTAAATACCGCGCAAACAAAAAAGGCACCGCAGCTAACGCTGACGGTGCCTTTTTTATGCCGCCATGCTTCAGTCTTTCAGACCCAGCACATCCTGCATATCAAACAGCCCGCGATCATGATCAGCCAGCCACATGGCAGACCGCACCGCACCTTTGGCAAAGGTCATGCGGCTGGACGCCTTGTGGGTAATCTCCACACGCTCGCCCTCAGTAGCGAAGAGCACCGTGTGATCACCCACAACATCGCCAGCACGCACGGTAGCAAAGCCGATGGTCTGCGGATCACGCGCGCCGGTTTGCCCCTCACGACCGTATACAGCCACCTTTGACAGGTCACGACCCAGCGCATCAGCAACCACCTCCCCCATACGCAAGGCGGTACCGGAGGGCGCATCAACCTTATGACGGTGGTGCGCTTCGATCACTTCGATGTCTGCGTCATCGCCCATCACCCGGGCCGCCATATCCAGCAGTTTGAGGCAGAGGTTCACGCCAACACTGAAGTTGGGCGCAAAGACAATGGAAATATCCTGCGCCGCCGCAGCCAGCAACCCTTTCTCTTCTTCAGAGAAACCGGTCGTGCCAATCACCATCGACTTGCCCGCCGCACGGCAGACCTGCAGATTGACCAGGGTGGTGGTCGGATGAGTGAAATCGATCAGCACATCAAAGTCGCCAACCACCTTCTCCAGATCACCACTGATCGCAACACCAAGGCGACCGACACCGGCCAGCTCACCCGCATCAGCACCGATCAGGGAGCTCTCGGGGCGCTCAATCGCTGCG
>DBHE01000049.1 GCA_002296055.1 Pseudomonadaceae bacterium UBA836 | reverse complement strand
GACTGGGCGTGGGAATACACGCGGGAGATCTTGTCGGTCTTGGTGTTTTCACCGACCAGCAAATGATGGTGGATACGCAGCTCGACTTCGCCACAGATCACCAGGTCATGCTCAAGGAAGCTGTCCAGCGTGTGGTTAATGGCGCCCTCGGTGGAGTTTTCTACCGGCACCACGCCAAACTGCACTGCGCCGGCCGCCACTTCCCGGAAGATCTCGTCAATAGCTGCCATCGGCACGCTGACCACCGAGTGACCAAAGTGTTTGAGCGCCGCAGCCTGGGTAAAGGTACCTTCCGGGCCCAGATAGGCCACGCGCAGCGGCTCTTCGAGCGCCAGGCAGGCGGACATGATTTCACGGAACAGGCGGGCCATTTCCTCGTTGTCGAGCGGCCCCTTATTCAGCTCCATGATGTGCTTGAGCACCCAGGCTTCACGCTCGGGGCGATAGAACAGCGGCTTGACGCCGGGCTCCAGCGCCTTCTGCTTGACGTGTGCGACGGTCTGCGCACAGGCAGCCCGCTCACTGATCAGGTCAAGAATCTTTTCATCAATGGTGTCGATGCGCTTGCGCAGCGCCTTCAACTGATCTTCATCAGACATGGATATCAACCGTGCTGCTGTTCAAACTCGGCCATGTAGGCCACGAGTGCGTCGACCGCGGCTTGCGGCACTGCGTTATAGATGGAGGCACGCATGCCGCCAACCGAGCGATGGCCTTTCAGGTTGAGCAATCCGCGCTCTTCGGCACCGGCCAGGAACGGCTTGTCCAGCCGGTCGTCAGCCAGGCGGAACGGGATATTCATCCAGGACCGGTCAGCGACGTTAATCGGGTTGTTGTACAGCTCGCTACCGTCGATGGCCGAGTACAGCGCCTTTTGCTTGGCATCGTTGATGCGCTTGACCGCATCCAGACCGCCCTGCTCCTTGAGCCACTGGAAGATCAGGCCAGACAGGTACCAGGCGAAGGTCGGCGGGGTGTTGTACATGGAGTCGTTCTGCGCTGCCACCGCGTAATCAAGCATGGTCGGACAGCTGGCACGGGCGCGGCCAAGCAGGTCTTCGCGCACAATCACCACCACCAGCCCGCTCGGGCCGATGTTTTTCTGGGCACCAGCGTAGATCATGCCAAAGCGTGAGACATCAATCGGCCGCGACAGGATGGTCGAGGACATGTCCGCCACCAGCGGTACGTCACCAGTCTGCGGCACCCAGTTGAATTCCAGGCCACCGATGGTTTCGTTCGGGCAGTAATGAACGTAGGCAGCGTCTGCCGACAACTGCCACTCGTTCTGACCGGGGATGGCAAAGTAATCGTAGGCCTTGGCGCTACCCGCCACGTTGACGTTGCCAAAGCGGGATGATTCGTCAATTGCCTTGCGCGACCAGATACCGGTATCGATGTAGTCGGCGCTGCCGCCTTCTGGCATCAGGTTCAGCGGGATCTGGGCAAACTGCTGGCTGGCGCCACCCTGCAGGAACAGCACCTTGTAGTTGTCCGGGATAACCAGCAACTCGCGCAGGTCCTGCTCGGCCTGCTGGGCGATGGCAACAAACTCGTCGCTGCGGTGACTCATTTCCATGACCGACAGACCCTTGCCCTGCCAGTCCAGCAGCTCGGCCTGAGCCCGCTGCAACACCGCTTCCGGCAACGCTGCCGGCCCAGCACAGAAATTGAACAGACGCTTACTCACGATTACTCCTGATCATCCACGGGTTGCTGCTCATCACCTTCGGGCTGCTGCGCTTCGCCTTCTTCGGCGGCTTCAACGGCCATTTCAATCTCTTCCTCGGTGGGCTCCTGCACGCGCTCCAGGCCGACCAGTTTTTCTTCCGGAGCCAGACGAATGAGCATCACACCTTGGGTATTACGCGACAGGCTGGACACTTCACTGACGCGGGTACGTACCAGCGTGCCCTGGTCCGAAATCAGCATAATTTCCTCGCCATCAACCACCTGCACAGCGCCCACCAGTGCGCCGTTGCGCTCGTTGGAGACCATGGCGATCACGCCCTGACCACCACGACCACGACGCGGGAACTCGTCCAGCACGGTGCGCTTGCCGTAACCACGTTCGGAGGCGGTCAGGATCTGCGCTTCTGGCTCGGGGATCAGCATGGAGATCAGGCGCTGTTCGGTCGGCAGGCGCATGCCGCGCACACCGCGGGCGGTACGGCCCATGGTGCGTACGTGACGCTCCTTGAAGCGGATAACCTTGCCGCCGTCGGAGAACAGCATGATGTCACGCGAGCCGTCGGTAATGGCGGCGGCGATCAGGGTGTCACCCTCTTCCAGGCGCAGGGCAATCAGACCGTTGCTGCGTGGACGGCTGAACTGCACCAGCGGCGTCTTCTTCACGGTACCGCGCGCGGTGGCCATAAAGATGTAGGAACCGGTGGGCTCGTCGTTGTCGTCGTCGCCGTCAGCATCGCCTTCGGCATCAGCCTCGACTTCAACAGCTTCACCTTCAATTACGCCCGCTTCGTCTTCCAGCTCCTCGCCCTCTTCGGCGCTCTGCTGCTGCAGCGCCTCCAGGTCGATCTGCAGCATGGCGGTGATCCATTCACCTTCTTCCAGCGGTAGCAGGTTGACCAGCGGGCGGCCACGCGCGGCGCGCGAGGCCTCAGGAATTTCGTAGGTCTTGAGCCAGTACACCTTGCCGCGACTGGAGAACAGCAGCAGCGTGGCGTGGCTGTGGGCCACCAAAAGGTGTTCAACGTAGTCTTCATCTTTCACGCCGGTCGCCGCCTTGCCACGACCACCACGGCGCTGGGCCTGGTAGTCGGTCAGCGGCTGGCTCTTGGCGTAACCGCCGTGGGAAATGGTAACCACGCGCTCTTCTTCGGCAATCAGGTCGGCCAGGGACAGGTCCATGCGCGATGCAACGATTTCGGTACGACGCTCGTCACCAAAATCATCACGTACCTTTTCCAGCTCCTCGACGATGACCTCCATCAGACGCTCCTGGCTGTTCAGGATGCGCAGCAGCTCGCCGATCTGCTCAAGAATCTGCTGGTACTCGGTCAGCAGTTTTTCGTGCTCAAGGCCGGTCAGGCGATGCAGGCGCAGATCCAGAATGGCCTGGGCCTGCTCAGGGGACAGGTAATACTTGCCTTCACGCAGACCGTACTGCTCGTCCAGCCCATCGGGGCGGCAGGACTCGGCACCGGCGCGCTCGACCATCTCAATCACGGTGCCTGGCGCCCAGGCGGTAGCGATCAGGGCTTCGCGGGCTTCAGCCGGGCTGGGCGATTTTTTGATCAGCTCGATGACCGGGTCAATGTTCGACAGCGCGACCGCCTGACCTTCCAGGATGTGCCCGCGCTCACGCGCCTTGCGCAGCTCGTAAACGGTACGACGGGTCACCACTTCACGGCGGTGACGGACGAAGGCTTCGAGCAGCTCCTTGAGGTTCAGAATCTTCGGCTGACCGTCGAGCAAGCCGACCACGTTGATGCCGAACACGCTCTGCATCTGGGTCTGGGAGTAGAGGTTGTTGAGTACGACCTCGGGCACTTCGCCACGGCGCAGCTCGATGACCACACGGATACCGTCCTTGTCGGACTCATCGCGCAGCTCGGTGATGCCTTCAAGCTTCTTCTCTTTAACCAGCTCGGCGATCTTCTCGATCAGACGCGCCTTATTCAGCTGGTACGGCAGCTCGGAAATGACGATCTGCTGACGACCGCCAACCTTGTCGATATCTTCAATTTCACAGCGGGCGCGCACGTAGATGCGGCCACGGCCCGTGCGATAGGCCTCAACAATGCCGGCACGGCCGTTGATGATGCCGGCGGTCGGGAAATCCGGACCCGGAATAAACTCCATCAGCTCGTCGATGCTGATGTCGGGGTTGCTGATCACGGCCAGACAGCCATTGATCACTTCAGTCAGGTTGTGCGGCGGGATGTTGGTCGCCATGCCGACGGCGATACCGCTGGAGCCATTGACCAGCAGGTGCGGAATCTTGGTGGGCAGAACGTCGGGAATCTGCTCTTTACCGTCGTAGTTGGGTACCCAGTCGACGGTTTCCTTATCCAGGTCAGCCAGCAGCTCATGGGTCAGCTTGGCCATGCGCACTTCGGTGTAACGCATAGCTGCTGCGTTATCGCCGTCAATGGAGCCAAAGTTGCCCTGACCGTCCACCAGCGGATAACGCATGGAGAAGTTCTGCGCCATACGCACGATGGTGTCGTACACCGCCGAGTCGCCGTGCGGGTGGTATTTACCGATAACGTCACCAACCACACGTGCCGATTTCAGGTACGGCTTGTTCCAGTCGTTGCCCAGCTCGCTCATAGCGTAAAGCACGCGACGGTGTACCGGCTTGAGGCCGTCACGCACGTCCGGCAGAGCCCGGCCGACGATTACGCTCATGGCGTAATCCAGGTAGGACTGTTTCAGTTCGTCTTCGATATTGACTGGAAGGATTTCTTTGGCCAGTTCACCCATGAAACGGCATTCCTTTTATTGTCGGCATTGAGATAACGCCAAAAGCAATGCAAAGGCCTGAATCCCCCGGCACATACGGGTTTTCAGCACCTCTGCGACACGCGCATTGGAAAGGCGAAAGCGCCGATCGGCCCACCTTGCAGAAGAGCTTCTGCAACGGGGCGCATTCCGCCCGATCAAAGCGCCAAAGGATACCACAGAGAACCCGCCGACGGGAGCTTATAGCGCGCCCGCCGCGGGCAAGGAGGGACAAGCATCAATGCAGCCGGCGAATACTCATGAGTTTGGCGATCTTGCCCTCGTCAGGCCGCTCAATCACGCCTTTTTCAGTGACGATGGCGTCAATCAGCTCCACTGGCGTGACATCCAGCGGCTGACTGGCACCGGCCGCGCCATGCAATACCTCAGGCTCCAGCGCATCGCCATCACTAAGGCTCATGTCCAACGCAGCCGTGGAGGCCACCACCATAAACCGCAAGCCGTGGTGCATGGCGAGAATGGCGAGCGCGTAGGTCCCCTGGGTGGTAATAACGTCACCATTGGCAGCAATGCGCTCAGCACCAACGATCACCCAGGACACCGGGTCGCACTTCATGATCCGCGCGGCAGCGCTATCGGCCATCAACAGGTGCGGAACACCTGTACGTTCAAGCTCCCAGGCCGCAAGCCGCGAGCCGGCCTGCGAGGGGCTGGCCTCGCTCACCAGAACCTCCTTCAAGACCCCAGCGCGGTGAGCTGCCTGCACTACCCCCATGGCAGTGCCACCACCGCCGCCGGACAGCTCGCCGCTGTAACCCAGCAGCATTAGTTTCTGCTCAGCTGAATGATGCCGCCGTAGCAGCTGCAAGCCAAAGCGCGCCATGCTGCTGTTAGCCTCCTGATCAGCTGCAGCGATTGCCTCGGCGGCATTCAGCAGACGTGCAGGCACATCCACATCCGCACCCAGCCCTGTCAGGGTCTGCCGCATGATGCCCAAGGTCCAGTGTAAATTGGCCGCCATTGGCCCGAGCGCAGCAAAGGCGGCGATGACCGGCTCCAGCGCCTGAGACCAGTCCCGCACAGGGGTGACCAGCTGTCGAGCCGCCAGCACAACGCCAAAGGCTGCGGCAATGCCCATTGCCGCAGCACCAGCCACCACACCGCAACGTATGGCCGCCAGCACCTCAACCTCATCGCGACAATCCTGGGTTACCAACTCGGGCAATCGGCGCTGATCCAACAACCTCACCGCCCCCTCCGGCAACCAGCTAACCGCCCGCAACACCGTACTATCCGCTACCGCCTCTATCTGCAACATGACAAAATCCCCTCTGCTGACGCCGGCCTCGCCGGCGCGCTACAACCCCACGCTGCATTTGCCCACAACCAGCAGGTATACTTGCCGACCATGATGCAAGGCGAATTGAACATGACCACCCTGCCCGGCGAGCTCGACCTGTTGATCGTGCCACGCTGGATCATTCCTGTTGTGCCACGCGGCGTGGTGCTGGAACAGCACGCTCTGGCGGTCCATCAAGGCCGTATCGTTGGCTTGCTGCCACTGAGCAGCGCCAATGCCCTGCAACCACGCGAACGCCGTGACTTGCCAAACCACGCGCTGATCCCCGGCCTTATCAACGCCCACGGCCATGCCGCAATGACGCTGTTCCGTGGCCTGGCCGACGATCTGCCGTTGATGACGTGGCTCACAGAACATATATGGCCCGCCGAAGGGCGCTGGGTCAACGCCGATTTTGTCCGCCTGGGCACTGAGCTGGCGATTGCCGAGATGCTGCGCGGCGGTACCACCTGTTTCTCCGACATGTATTTCTACCCGGATGTTGCAGCGGCGGCAGCACTGGATGCAGGCATGCGGGCACAGCTGTGCTTCCCGGTGATCGACAATCCGATCCCCGGCGCGCGTGATGCCGCCGAGGCGATTGCCAAGGGCCTCAAGCTGCGCGACGACACGCGCCACAGCGGGCTGATCACCACCGCCTTCGGCCCGCATGCGCCCTACACTGTGGGCGACGAAACCCTGACGCGTATCCGCACCCTGGCCGACGAGCTGGACATGCCGATCCACATGCATGTGCATGAAACCGCCGGCGAGGTAGCCGACGCCGTTAGCCAGACCGGCGAGCGCCCGCTACAGCGCCTGCAACGTCTGGGCCTGCTCAGCCCCAGATTGCAAGCAGTCCATATGACCGAGATCAGTGAGGCAGACCTCGCCCTGCTGGCCGAATACGGCGTGCAACTGGTGCACTGCCCCGAATCCAACCTCAAGCTGGCCAGCGGCATGATGCCCGTGCAGCGTCTGCTAGACAGCGGCCTGAACGTGGCCCTGGGCACCGACGGCGCGGCCAGCAACAATGATCTGGACATGTTCGGCGAGATGCGCACCGCCGCCCTGCTGGCCAAGATGGTCGCCGGCGCACCCACCGCCCTGGACGCCCATAGCGCTCTGCACATGGCGACGCTGGGCGGCGCACGTGCACTCGGACTGGACGAGGAGACCGGCTCACTGGAAGTCGGCAAGGCCGCCGACATTACCGCCGTTGACCTGTCCGGGATTGCCCAGCAACCGCTCTACAATCCGGCGTCCCAACTGCTGTACACCTGTAACGCCAACCAGGTCAGCGATGTCTGGGTAGCCGGGCGCGCCAAACTGCGCGACGGCCAACTGGTCGGCCTTGATACGCACACCACCTTGCAGCAAGCCCGCGAGCTGGCTGCCCTTATTGCCCAAGGGGAACCCCATGAGTCTTAACGTTGACCGCGCTGAAATCGCCAAATTTGAGGCGCTGGCAAGCCGCTGGTGGGACCGTAACAGCGAGTTTAAGCCGCTGCATGAGATCAACCCGCTGCGCACCAACTGGATCGACGAGCGCGCCGGTCTGGCTGGCAAAAAGGTACTGGACGTTGGCTGCGGTGGCGGCATTCTGGCCGAGGCCATGGCCCAGCGCGGCGCCCAGGTAACCGGTATCGACATGGGCGAAGCGCCCCTGGCCGTCGCTCGCCTGCACCAGCTGGAGTCCGGCGTCAGCGTCGAGTACGAGCAAAGTACCGCCGAGGAGTTTGCCGAGCTGCACGCCGGCACCTTTGACGTGGTGACCTGCCTGGAGATGCTCGAGCACGTGCCAGACCCGAGCTCGGTGATTCGCGCCTGCGCCAAGCTGGTCAAGCCGGGCGGCCAGGTATTCTTCTCGACCATCAACCGCAACCCCAAGTCGTTTATGTTCGCCATCGTTGGCGCCGAGTACGTCTTGCGCATGCTGCCGCGCGGCACCCACGAATTTGCCAAGTTCATCCGCCCGGCGGAGCTGGGCCGTTGGGTACGCGACGCCAGCCTTGACCTGCAGGACATCACCGGCCTGACCTTCAACCCGCTTACTCGCACCTACAAGCTGGGCGCCGACGTAGACGTCAACTACATGGTGCATTGCCAGCGCGAGGCGCAAGCCTGATGCTCAGTGGCGTGCTCTTTGATCTGGACGGCACTCTGCTTGATACCGCCGAAGACTTTGTTCAGATCATCCAGACCATGCTGCAGGAGCACGGCAAGCCGGCGGTCGACGCAGCACTGATCCGCGCCCAGGTATCGGATGGATCGATTGGCATGCTGTCGACCGCCTTCGCCCTCTCCGCGCAAGACAGCGCCTTCGCAGCGCTGCGCGAGGACTTTCTGCAACGCTACGAGCAAGGTCTGGCGCGGCACACCCGCCCTTTCCCCGGCATCAGCGAGCTGCTGGACTGGCTCGACGCCGAAGGCCTGCCTTGGGGCGTAGTGACCAACAAAATGAGCCGTTTCAGCATCCCGCTGCTGGAGCAAACCGGGCTCGCCAGCCGCTGCGCCTCGCTGGTTTGCCCTGATCAGGTGTCGCGCGGCAAGCCCGACCCCGAATCGGCCTTGAAAGCCTGTAGCGAGATGGGCATCGCCCCGTCTAGCTGCGTGTTTGTTGGCGACCACCTGCGCGACATTCAAGCCGGTCAGGCTGCCGGCATGGCAACCATTGCCGCCTTGTACGGCTACCTGCCGGCCACAGAAGACCCTATTGCCTGGCAAGCCACCCATAGCGTGCAGCACGCCAGCGAGCTACTGCCCTGGCTGCAACAACGGCATCAAACGGAGACACCCCATGTTTGACTACACTGCCCCGGCCGATCTGCTGGCCGGCCGCGTCATCCTGATTACTGGTGCCGGCGATGGTATCGGCCGCGCCTGCGCTCTGAGCTGCGCTGCCCACGGCGCCACCGTGGTGCTGGTTGGCCGCACCCAGAGCAAGCTGGAAGAGGTTTACGACGCCATTGAGGCGGCCGGACATCCGCAACCGGCACTCTGCCCGCTGAACCTGGAAACCGCCACCGAAAAGGACTACGAAGATCTGGCAGATCAGTTGTTTGATGCCTTCGGCAAGCTGGACGGCCTGGTGCATAACGCCGCCGAGCTGGGCCCGCGGACGCTGCTTGATGGCGTCAAGGCTGATGCCTGGCTGCGCGTTATGCAGGTGAACGTCAACGCCCCTTTCCTACTGACCAAAGCGATGATGCCGCTGCTGCGTGCCGCCGATGACGCATCGGTCGTACTGCTGTCCTCCAGCGTTGGTCGCAAGGGCCGCGCCTACTGGGGCCCCTATGCGGTCAGCAAGTTTGCCGTTGAGGGCATGATGCAGGTGTTGGCCGATGAGCAGGACGGCACCAGCAACATCCGCGTCAACAGCGTAAACCCGGGCGCCACCCGCACTCGCATGCGCGCCAAGGCCTACCCGAACGAACCGGTGGAGACCAATCCAGAGCCGGAAGCAATCATGCCGGTGTTCCTCTATCTGCTTGGCCCAGATGGCAAGGCGCACAATGGCGCCGCACTGAACGCCCAATAGCGGAATCTTGACGCTGGCTTGCCGCCTGCCGCGCCCCACTTGGCCGCAGGCGGCATTTTTTTGCCACCAACCTATAATAACGCCCACAAAATAATTATAAGTCATTGATTTATAAGCACAAAATATAATGGCACATTGATTGCTTCCACACTGGTACCAAACACTCCGCAGGTACCGTCATCATGCCCGTACAGGGAAACACCATCGATTTCGATTCGGCTCGCGTCAAACTCGCCCAAGGCAGCGTGACGCGTAGACGCGGCAACAAGCCTAGCGCCAGCTTCGAAGCAGTGCAGCGCCAGCTCAACCTGACCCTGCAAACCAGCCTGGAGCTGGACCGGGTGCTTGGGATGTTTTTCGCAGGTTTGCAGGAGCTGCTGCAGGTTGACGGCATGGAGTACCGTCACAGCGCTGCGAACGCGAGCCTCAGCCTTGGTCAGGTCGCGTTGCATCGCTGCAGCTACCGCCTGTCACATGCCGGGAGCTACATGGGCGAGCTGCAATTCAGTCGCCAAAGCCGCTTCGAGGAAGGCGAACTGGCAAGCCTGGAGTCGTTACTCGGCACATTGCTGTTTCCTCTACGCAACGCGCTGATGTACCGCGAAGCGCTGGCCTGCGCGCTGAATGATGCTCTGACCGGGGCCGGTAACCGACTGGCGTTGAACCAGAACCTGGACCGCGACATGCGATTGGCCAAGCGTAACGGTCAGGCGCTGTCGCTGCTGGTGTTGGATGTTGACCACTTCAAACAGATCAACGACCGCTTTGGTCACGCTTATGGCGACGAAGCGCTGAAGGCAGTGGTCAACTGTGTCGCCGCCTCGCTGCGCAACGTCGACGGCCTATACCGCTTGGGCGGTGAAGAGTTTGTGGTGCTGCTCCATAACACCGACCCGGCCGCCTGCGCCTTGGTCGCCGAGCGGATTAGGAGCGCGATTGAACAGCTGCAATTTGAGATTGACGGCGAACCCTTACCGATGACTGCCAGCCTGGGATGCAGCACCCTGCGCGCCGACGATGACGCAGCCAGTCTGCTAGATCGCGCCGACCTGCGCATGTACGAGGCCAAGCGCAGTGGCCGCAACCGGGTCATAGGGCAGTAGTTCAGACACAAAAAACGGCGCCCGAAGGCGCCGTTTTTTATCCTGTCATTAGCGGTCGCGTCGGCGACCACCCCGCGGTTGGCGAGCTTGGTGCATAGACGGTTTTCGCGCCAGGCGCTGCAGTTTTTCCTTGTCGCTGGTCTTCATCGCCGGCAGGGCAATCGGCTCCAGGCCCACTTCCTTGCTCAGTGCGTCCAGCTCGTTCTGCTTGAGCTCGCGCCAGCGGCCAACAGGCAGTTCGGGCCCGAGGAATACCGGCCCGAAGCGTACGCGCTTGAGGCGGTTGACGCGCATGCCCTGGGACTCCCACAGACGACGCACCTCACGGTTGCGGCCTTCCATCAGGCAGACGTGGAACCAGCGGTTGATACCCTCACCACCGGAAGCCACGATATCGGTGAACTTGGCCGGGCCGTCTTCGAGCATCACGCCCTCTTTCAGGCGCTCGACCATTTCCTCTGTGACCTCACCCATGACGCGCACGGCGTATTCGCGGTCCATTTGATAGGACGGGTGCATCAGGCGGTTCGCCAGCTCACCATCGGTGGTGAACAGCAGCAGACCGCTGGTGTTGATATCCAGACGACCGACGTTGATCCAGCGCCCGTGCTTGAGGCGCGGCAGGCGATCGAAAACGGTGGGGCGACCTTCGGGGTCATCGCGGGTACAGACTTCGCCCTCGGGCTTGTTGTACAGCATGACACGGCGGGTGACCTCGGAGCCCAGATCGCGGCGAATCGGACGATCGTCCACGCTGATCTGATCCATGCTGTCGACCCGGCAGCCAAGCTCGGCGGGCTGTCCGTTGACGCTGACGCGGCCGGCGGCAATCCAGCCTTCAACCTCGCGGCGAGAGCCCAGCCCCATGCGGGCCAGCACCTTTTGCAATTTTTCGCCTGGCGCCGGCGCGGTGGGGTTGTCGTTTACGTCGATATCGTCAGTCATTGGAGCACCTCCCGGTGTGATGCAGAGAAAAGCCGTGCAGGATACCACCGACCACAGGCGTCAGCCAGATCAGCTGCGCTGCCCTTCATCGGAATCATCAACGGCGGACTGATCGTCAAGGGGCGGAGTTTCTGATGCAGGTCTGTCCGCAGCCGGCATGCCCGCTTCCGGTATGTCCGGAATCGGTACATCCGCCACCGGCATGTCATCAAAGTCACTCTTGAGGTTGGCTTCCATGGCGTTGAGCTCGTCCAGCAGGTTGCGAAAGCCGCTCTGACCCTCTTCGGAATCCAGCGGTTTGAGCGGCTCCACCGGCAACCAGGGCGCATCCCCTGCAGCTTCGCCGTCGCGCGCCTGAGCATCGGCCTCCTCCGGCGACTGCAGCGCCAGCTCCGGCGCCATATCCAGCTCATCCAGATCACGTACCGCCGCCAGCGGTGGCAGCTCGTTCAGGCTGCGCAGGTTGAAGTAGTCGAGAAACTGTCGTGTGGTGGCGTACATGGCCGGGCGCCCCGGTACGTCGCGGTGCCCAACCACCCTGACCCACTCGCGGTCCAGCAAGGTCTTGACGATCTGCGTGCTGACCGCAACGCCACGGATGTCCTCAATTTCGCCACGAGTGATCGGTTGGCGGTAGGCAATCAGCGACAGGGTTTCCAGCAAGGCGCGGGAGTATCGCTGCGGGCGCTCCTCCCACAAGCGCGCCACCCAGGGCCCATACTGCTCACGCACCTGCAGACGCCAACCGCTGGCTACCTCGCGCAGCTCGATGGCACGTCCCTGATAGCTGGCTGCCAGCTTCTCCAGCGCCTTGCGAACATCCTCAAAGCCCGGCAGCGCATCTTCATCAAACAGCTCGCGCAGCTTTTCCACCGACAGCGGCCGGCCCGCTGCCAGCAACGCGGCCTCGACAATGTGTTCAATCGGCGGCTGGCTCATGCTCACCTCGTGCCTTGACGTGAATGGGGGCAAAGGCTTCGCTCTGCACCAGATCAACCAGTTGTTCCTTGACCAGCTCGAGCACGGCCATAAAGGTTACCACCACCCCGAGCTTGCCTTCGCTGGCATTGAACAGACTGACAAAGGGCACAAACTGGCCGGCCTTGAGGCGATCCAGCACCTCGGCCATACGCTCGCGGGTGGAGAGCGCCTCGCGGGTTACCTGGTGGCTTTCGAACATCTCGGCCCGGCGCAACACTTCCGACAGCGACAGCAGCAGCTCCTGCATGCTGACCTCAGGATGCGCGCGGCGGCTCGGCAACTCGCCCACCTCGACCCGTGCCGCCCAGGTCTCGCGACCCATGCGCGGCAGACCGTCGATGTCCTCGGCGGCCTTTTTGAAGCGCTCATACTCCTGCAGGCGGCGGATCAGCTCGGCGCGCGGGTCACCCTCGTCATCGTCCAGCTCTTCCGGGCGCGGCAGCAGCAAGCGTGACTTGATCTCCGCCAGCATGGCCGCCATCACCAGGTACTCGGCCGCCAGCTCCAGACGCACCGCCTTCATCAGCTCGACGTAGGTCATGTACTGACGGGTGATTTCTGCGACCGGGATATCGAGAATGTCGATGTTCTGTTTGCGGATCAGATACAACAGCAAGTCGAGCGGGCCTTCAAAGGCCTCTAGAAAGACTTCCAGTGCTTCGGGGGGGATATACAGGTCCTGCGGGACCTCCGTATAGGCCTCGCCGTAGACAACGGCAAGGGGCAGCTCCTGCTGCCGGCCAACGCCGCGCGATCGGTCTATCGCGGCGTCGGTCTCG
>DBHE01000108.1 GCA_002296055.1 Pseudomonadaceae bacterium UBA836 | reverse complement strand
TCATCGACCGTGGCCACGATGGCCGCCCTTTCACCAAGTCTGAGCAGGTCCACATGTGTGGCAACAGCGTAAGCCCCGGCACGATGGCGGCGATCGCTTCAGCCAACAACCCGTGGGCGGCCGCAAGCCAAGAGGTATCAGCAGCATGACCACCCAACTCACAGCCCGGCCCGCCGAGCCGCGCGTTCACGTCCAGGCGGACCAGTGGATGACCGCAGCTGAGCTTGCCGAGTTCTGGCACGCTCTGCAGCAGCGCCTCAACGATGCGCGCCACGCAATGCAGGACGGCAGCGTATTTGACCCCATTGGTATCGACAGCGAGGGCGGCGGTCACGACTGACCCCGCCTCAACCACACCGGAGAACGACCATGACAAAGCGCAATGCAGCAACCCCCACCAATCACCAGGTAGGCGAAGAGGTCAAGCAGCACCACATTGCCCTGCTGCGGGATATCCACGCCAACGGGCTTACCGATGCCAACCGCATCGAGCTGGACGCCGTTGCCTCGATCTATGCGGGCGACGGCACCTGTAACAGCGACTCAGTTCCGGAGGCTGGCCATGACTGACAAAGAAGAACTGAGCCGGGGCGATGCGCTGGCCAAGGTTGCGGCGCTTGAGACTGAGCTGGCAGAGCTGAAGGAGCATCAGTGGCCAGCGAGCACAGACGTTGGGCGCTTCGGCGATATGAGCCAATTTGCCCATCTTCGAGTGGGGCTGGATGGTGACAACGATGTTTACGTCAGCGTGTATGACGACAAGGGCGGCGCCAGCATCGAGTTCTGCGTGCCTGGCAGCGGGGGGCGGTGCATCGCCACGCACCCGAGAAGCATTGATCGGGGTAATGGTCGCAATGGAGCAGGATAACGCGACCGACCCGTTGCGGGATTGGTGGAAGGCCAGAGGTGCCGCCCCTGCGCCTGTTGAGCGGGTGGAGCAGGAGGCGGTTGGCGAGATTATCCAAATTGACGAACGGCGTTTTATCAACATGGATGACGACACGCTGAATAGCCTGCCAGTCGGCACCAAGCTCTACACCTCCCCACAACCCGCACCCACTGCCGCGCAGGATATGGCGGGGCTTGTATCTGAGGCGCAGTTTCTACTGGACCGCCTGTCAGACATGGAGCAATGCCTTGTCGATGACGACCTGTGCCGGGAATACCAAGGACATGTTGTTCCATCTGCCGAGAGACTGCGCATGTTGCTGGACGCCCATCAGAGCGGAGGTGCTGAATAATGAGCAAAGAACTGAAGCGTCGCATCAAGCTCGCCAAGCAGCGGCAGCTTGAATGCCCGCCGTGGATTCGCGCATCGATGGTCTGGCAGGGCGGTGGTGAGCTGCGTAATAAGAGCGGAGGCGCGAAGTGAACACGCTCATGGCATTGGCCGCAAGATCAAAAGACCCATCAGCAATGCATCTGGCGTCGGCAGAGATAAAAATTACCGGAGCGATTGAGCAGCTTCGCCAGGCGCAGATACACGGCGACCACTGGTCTGTAGATGATGCCGACGACCTCGAAAGAATCCTGCGCCGCGTATCAGAGCGTCGACGCAAAGCAACAGGAGCAGCCCCATGAGTAAACCGGAAGTGGTGGCGTATATGTGGGAACACAGAGGTCGCCACGCATGCGTTGACCGCGCATATGCTGAACAGCTTATGGACGATGGCGAGCAGGTAGCGCCACTCATCCGCTTGGCAGACCACGAAAGGTTGCAAGCTGAGGCGGAAAGGTTGCAAGCCGCCCACGAAGCCGAATGCGCAGAAGACAAGGCGCGGATTAAATTGCTGGAAGAGCAGCGCGACGCTTTCACAATGCACAAGCTGGCTTCCCGCCAGTGCATTGGTATCCCGGCATCAGTCGGGGTCTGCGAACCGGTAGAAGGTTTTGCGGATCGACCGCAAGACTTGGCACCGGCTATGCGTGAAATGGCCCTGATTATTGAAGCAGACAAGGCGCGGATAGAGGGGCTTGAAGACAAGGCCGAAGAACTGGACAGACTGCTTCAAGAGGCGCTGATGGCGTTCGATATTATCTGCCCAGAGTGCCGCAAGCAGTGGCTTCTTCGCCATTGTGGCGAGCTTCCGGTTACCGATAAGGACGAGCGCATATCAGCACAGCAATGGCTGCTTGAGCAGTGCCAGCAGTCTCTACGCGAGAACAGTGAAACCTATGTCGAGCTGGATGCGTACCTGCGCGGCGATATTGACCACATCGAGGTGCTGGCGATCAAGGCTGAGCACGAAGCAGCCCTAGCCCAGCAGGGGGGAGGAGTGACCGCATGGGGATTACTACAAAGACGGTAGAGACATGCACTTGTGATCTCTGCGGGGCAGTCTGCGGCAAGCACGACGGAAACATTTTCATTGAATTTTATCCCGGCGATGGCCGCGATGTTGGCCCGGGGCATGTTATGGCAGAACTGCGCGTGCACATTCCGTATAAGGCAAGCAACGGGATAGCGTGCCGCGCCTGCAAGATTAAATGGCTATCAAAGTACGTTGCTGACCAGCAGGGCAAGGAGAGTGAGACGTGAGCGATCGTACACCGCAGCAGCGCATCGACGACGCCCTAGACCGGGTTCTCAGGGCGTCAGGCAGCAGGCTGTCAAACTACACGATGCCCTCAACGCTCAAGGCAATGCGCGATGAGATGCGGGCGATTATGGGTGAGTCGTACATTGCCGGCTCGAATGACTGTCACCGGGCGATAAAAGGCGACAAGAAATGAAAACCCTACCATTCGACATAGCCCGCTGCGCCGGTCGCTTTGATCTGATGCCGGACGGCCAGTGGTGCCCAGAGCGCGACACCTGCAAGCGGTATCTGGCGTTCACGCAGTGGGATCGCGGCGTTGTCGATGATTACCAGGGCATCCGCGTGAACATGGGCGTGCCGGACTGCCGGCACAAGATCGACGCAGAACAGCAATAACACCAACCAACCTTGGCACCACCCTACACGCCGGGAGGCATGACCATGCCCGAACTAATCCGCGAATCTACGCCGGTCGCTCGCAAGCATTACCCGTGCGAAGCAAGTCACTGGATCAACCAAGCAAACTGGGGAGCCTCTGATTTCGAGCCTTACGAACAGCTATTGCTGTCTGCTGCAGAGGCCGACCGATTCAAAATCAGGCCAGGCACAAGATACTTGTACCAAGTGCAGCGCGTTGACGGGCGCCTTGAAGTGTTTCGGGCGCGCATCGATATGCACAACCTCTGCCTGAAGTACGAACTCTACCCAGAAGAATGAGCCGGGAGGCATGACCGATGAAACTCATCACGCTTGAGGCGTGGGCCGAACGGCTCGACCCGCCGCCAACCATCAATACGCTGCGGGCATGGGCCCGTAGCGGCAAGTTCGACCCGCCCGCCCAGAAGATGGGCCGCACCTACTACGTTGACGAGAATGCCGAGTATTGCGACTCTGACCCGCTACCCGATATTCCTGACGCCCCATTGATCAACCGAATCGAGCGCGCACGCCATGGCACCCAGACCCCGCACGGCAGGCTCCAAGGATCTGCCGCCTAACCTGTACCGCAAGACCGACAAGCGCAACGGCGTGACGTACTACACCTACCGCGACCCGATGACAGGGCGGTCGTTCGGGCTTGGTACGGACAAGGCCGCCGCCATCCGTGAGGCTCATGCGGCCAACGCGCATTTCAGCCCGGCCAGTCTGGCCCAGCGCATGCAGGCCGGACAGCCGTTCCGGGCATGGTGCGACGAATACCGTCGCATCATTGATGAGCGAGATATTGCCGTTTCGACCCGGCGCAATCTAGGGATGCGAATCAACCGGCTGACAGAGCTGTTTGGGGATAGGGATATTCGGGACATAAGCACAAGGGAGGTGGCCGAGTATCTGGGCGGGCTGGCGAAGGAAGGCAAGGCACAGATGAGCCGGGCTATGCGCTCACTGATGAGCGATATGTTTGCCGAGGCGATAGCGGCAGGCTGGACGGATGCCAACCCTGTGCAGGTTACCAAGGCCGCTCGGGTGAAGATCCAGCGCGCTCGCCTTTCGCTTGAGCTGTGGCAGGCCATCTACGACCGGGCGAAACAGCCGTGGCTGCAGCGCGCCATGGAGATTGCTCTGCTGACCGGGCAGCGCCGCGACGACATTGCAGGCATGCTGTTCAAGGATGTTGTTGATGACCACCTGCAGGTCATCCAGTCAAAGACCGGGCAGCGCCTGCGCATCAGCACCGCCGTGCGGCTGGATTGCATCGGGCTTGATCTGGGCACGGTGATCCAGCGCTGCCGCGACAACGTGTTGAGCAAGCACCTGGTGCACCATGCCCGCCGCGTTAGCCGGGCAATGCCTGGGCAGCCGATCATGCTGGATACGCTGAGCAAAGCCTTTGCCGATGCGCGTGACGCTGCAATGTCCGACCTTGGGCTGTCGTACCCCATGCCGCCGAGCTTCCACGAAATGCGTTCACTGGCTGCCCGCCTGCACTCTGCCGAGGGCCGTGATGCGCAAGCCCTGCTGGGCCACAAGTCCAGCAAGATGACCGACCTCTACCGCGACTCCCGTGGTACAGAGTGGATCGAGGTGGCATAGAGCCAAACGCCTGACCCTACTACACTGACTCAGGAATAACTCATGGCCAGACCAAGAATTCACGACCTTCCAAAAAATCTATACTTCTCAAAGCTTTCATATCGCTACAAAATGGCAGACGGCAAAGAGGTTTATCTAGGAAGAGATAAAGAGGCTGCGTTAAGGTTCGCCCTGCATGCCAACCTGCATAGAAATAACGGCTACACAAAAAGGCCTGCGTCAGTACGCCAAAAGCTCAAACAGCTTTTTTCCGAAGAAGATATACTTTCTCTTGGTCGACCATACTCGCCTAGCGTCGGGATCTACTTCTTGATTCATGAAGACAGAGTCGTGTATGTAGGCCAGTCGGTTAATTGTGAGGGCCGAATCCACGCACATACAACTGGCGTTGAGCAGAAGATGTTCGACTCCTACCACATAATAGGCTGCGCAGCTCACAAGCTTGACGAGCTTGAAGCCCTATACATACAAAAACTTAGGCCGCCACTCAATGCGGTTGAGAGCGGAAAAAAACACTTGGTCTGAACCTGGTTTTTAAGGAGATTTTGGGGAGAATTAAGGAGGCTGTTTCACCCCTTTATAAATCAATGACTTGCACTCTCTACGGCATCAAGGCCTGTGACACCATGAAAAAGGCCCGAACCTGGCTGGACGACCACGGCGTCGACTACCAGTTTCACGACTACAAGACCCAAGGCATCGACGCCGAACGGCTGCATGCCTGGTGCGCCGAGCATGGTTGGGAAGTGATCCTCAACCGCAAGGGCACCACCTTCCGCAAACTAGATGATGCGGACAAAGAAAACATCGATACAGACAAGGCGGTTGCGCTCATGCAAGCCAACCCCTCGATGATAAAAAGACCGGTACTGGATATCGGCTCGCAGCGCCTGGTCGGCTTCAAGCCGGAGTGGTATGCCAGCGCGTTTGAATCCAATGCATAGACAGCACTAGCATCAAAGGAACCGCCCCATGAGTGAATGTTTCAGTCTGGCCTTTGGCATCGGCACCCAGAACAGCGCAGGTGACTGGCTGGAGGTGTTCTACCCTCAGCCCCTGCTCAACCCCGGCAACGCCCTGATCGACGTGGTCAAGGCCGAGCTTGGCTACGCCGAAGGCAACCAGGCCATCAGCTTTGCCGCCAGCCAATGCGGCGCACTGAGCCAGGCACTGAACGCGGCCGGTTTCAGCGAGCAGGCCGCACTGGTCGCACAGATGGCCGACAGCGCCCGCCCACTGGTCGCTACCGTGCTGGCCAGCGACGAGGCGCCCAGCTCCACTCCGGAGGCTTACCTCAAACTGCACCTGCTCTCGCACCGTCTGGTCAAGCCGCACGGCGTGGTACTGGCTGGCATCTTCCCGCTGCTGCCGAACGTTGCCTGGACCACCCAAGGCGCCATCGACATCAGCGAACTGCCACAGCGCCAGATGGCTGCCCGCATGAAGGGTGACTCGCTGGTTGTGCACAGCATCGACAAGTTCCCGTCCATGACCGACTACGTCGTACCGGCCGGCATTCGCATCGCCGACACCGCCCGCGTACGCCTGGGCGCCTACGTTGGCGAAGGCACCACCGTCATGCACGAAGGCTTCATCAACTTCAATGCCGGTACCGCTGGCACCAGCATGGTTGAAGGCCGTATCTCTGCGGGCGTGTTCGTTGGCAAGGGTTCGGACCTTGGCGGCGGCTGCTCCACCATGGGTACCCTGTCCGGTGGCGGCAACATCGTCATCTCCGTTGGCGAAGGCTGCCTGATCGGCGCCAACGCCGGTATCGGTATCCCGCTGGGCGACCGCTGCACCGTTGAAGCCGGTCTGTACATCACCGCTGGCATCAAGGTGGCGCTGCTGGACGACGCCGACAACCTGGTCGAAATCGTCAAGGCCCGCGACCTGGCCAACCAGTCCGACCTGCTGTTCCGCCGCAACTCGCAGACTGGCGCCATCGAGTGCAAGACCAACAAGAGCGCGATTCAGCTGAACGACATGCTGCACGCTCACAACTGAGCCCTCGCTCAGCTGGTTGGATAAAAAAGCCCCGCGCCGGAGACGACGCGGGGCTTTTTGCATTCACATCTCGTGCTCAGCGCAGCAGCCGCTGCACCGCCTGCGCCGCTGCCACCATGCCGAAGGTGGCGGTGACCATAGTGACCGCGCCGAAGCCGCCGGAGCAATCCAGCCGCACGCCTTCACCAACGAAGGATTTCTGCGTGCAGACGCTGCCGTCGGGCTTGGGATACCTTAACTGCTCTTTGGAGTAAACACAGGGTACGCCGAAGCTGCGCTTGCTGTCGGCGCGGGGGAAGTTGTGGTCACGGCGCAGCAGCGAACGCGCCTTGGCCGCCAGCGGGTCATTGACGGTCTTGGACAGGTCCGCCACGGTGATCTGCGTCGGATCAATCTGCCCACCCGCCCCGCCGGTGGTGATGACCGGAATCTTGCGGCGTCGGCACCAGGCAATCAGCGCGACCTTGGCGTTAACGCTGTCGATGCAATCCACCACGCAACTGATGTCATCGGTAATCAACTCGGCCAGGTTGTTCGGCGTGACGAAATCCATCACCGCACGCACCTCGCAGCTCGGGCTGATCGCCCGCAGACGCTCGGCCATCACCTCAACCTTGGGCTTGCCGACCTGACCATCCAGCGCGTGCAGCTGGCGATTGACGTTGCTGACACACACCTCGTCCATGTCGATCAAACTGATGAGACCGATACCGGAGCGGGCCAACGCCTCAGCTACCCAGCTGCCTACCCCACCAATCCCGACCACCACCACGTGACTGTCAGCCAGGCGCGCCAACGCGTCGGTGCCATACAAACGGCCAATTCCAGCAAAACGGGGGTCTTCGGTAATCATGGGCATCCTCCTGCGGCGGCACAGTATACCAGCGCCCTCCCCCGCACTGCATTGCGCAAAAAACAGCCAGTTCTGCGCAGCCACCAGCGTTACTGGCATTGGCATGGATATCCTGCAGTTATCCACAGCTTCATCCCCAGCTTCTGTGAACAACGGGTGACAGCGGCGGCTGTGCGTGGGATGCTCCCCGTCCAATTCAGGAGCCAACATGTCGCGCCGCCCATCCAAGCCACCAGCACTGCATCCGCGCAACCGTTATCAGGGCCGTTACGACTTCTCCCTGCTGGCCCGTAAGTGCCCGCCATTAAAGGCGTTTATCCGCCAGAGCAAGGATGGGCAGACAACCATCGACTTTGCTGACCCGGCCGCTCTGCGCTGCCTGAACGGCGCCCTGCTGCAGCATTGGTATCAGATTGCCGGCTGGCAGATACCCACAGACGCCCTATGCCCGCCAATACCGGGGCGCGCCGACCTTATCCACCACCTGGCAGATCTGCTTGCCAGCAGCCATGACGGGGTTATCCCCAGGGGTGAACAGTTGCGCGGTCTGGATGTAGGCACCGGGGCCAATCTGATTTATCCCCTGATCGGCAATGCCGAGTACGGCTGGCAATTTGTGGGCAGCGATATCGACGCCGAGGCGCTGGCTAACGCCGAGCAGATACTCACAGCCAACCCAAGGCTGCAGGGGCAAATTACGCTGCGACTGCAGAGCGACGCCCAAAGTATCTTCGACGGCATCATCGACACAGGTGAGCAGTTCGATTTCACCCTGTGCAACCCCCCCTTCTACGCCAGCGCCGGGCAAGCGCAGCAAGCCAATGAGCGCAAATGGCGCGGGCTTGGTAAGGCACCGACCGGGCGCAACTTCGGCGGTCGCGCCAATGAGTTGTACTGTGACGACGGCGAGGAGGGCTTTCTGCAGCGCATGGCCGCGCAGAGCAAACTCTATGCGCAGCAGGTGTTCTGGTTTTCCAGCCTGGTCGCCAGCGCAGACAGTCTTAATGCGCTGCCCGAGCAACTGCGGGCCCTTGGCGCCACCGACGTGCGCATTATCGATATGGGCCACGGCAACAAGCGCAGCCGCCTGCTGGCCTGGACCTTCCTCGACAAAAAGCAGCGCCGCGCATGGCGTAGGGCGCGCTGGCCCGGCACGCGAATCTGAACAACCGCTGCAGATCTTGGCCACCTACCGGGACTGAACAGTCCTCGCTTGCAACCACCCTGATCAAGCGGGAAGAGCGCCGCATGACTCTGGTATGATGGCGCCTTCCTCTGCCCAGACGAACCGGAACCATGACTGAGCTATCCCCTACCCTGCAGCTGGCCTGCGACCTCATCTCCCGCAATTCCACCACCCCCGAGGATGCTGGCTGTCAGCAGTTGATGGGCGAGCGTCTGGCGGCTGTTGGCTTCGCGCTGGAGCCACTGCGCTTTGGTGAGGTCGACAACCTGTGGGCACGCCGCGGCAGTGAAGGCCCGGTGCTGTGCTTTGCCGGTCACACTGACGTGGTACCGACTGGTCCGGTCGAGCAATGGCAAACCAATCCCTTCATCCCGCAGATCGTTGACGGCATGCTGCACGGGCGCGGCGCGGCCGACATGAAAGGTAGCCTGGCAGCCATGGTGGTAGCGGTTGAGCGCTTTGTTTCCGCCCACCCGGAGCACAAGGGCTCCATCGCCTTTCTGATCACCAGTGACGAAGAAGGCCCAGCCACCGAGGGCACCGTCAAGGTGGTGGAGACGCTGGTCGAGCGCGGTGAAAAGGTCGACTGGTGCATCGTCGGCGAGCCCTCCAGCACCGAGCTGGTAGGCGATATTGTTAAGAACGGCCGCCGTGGCTCGCTCAACGCCCGCCTGGTCATTCGCGGCAAGCAGGGCCATGTGGCCTATCCGCACCTTGCACGCAACCCGATTCATCTGGCCGCCCCGGCGCTGGCCGCACTGGCTGCCGAAGTCTGGGACGACGGCAATGCCTTCTTCCCGCCAACCAGCTTCCAGATTTCCAACATCCATTCCGGTACCGGTGCCACCAATGTGGTGCCGGGCGAGCTGGAAGCGCTGATCAACTTCCGCTTCTCGACAGAATCCACTGTGGAAGGCCTGCAACAGCGCGTGCGCGACCTGCTGGACGGCCACGGCCTGGAATACGAGCTGCACTGGACAGTGTCCGGCCTGCCCTTCCTGACCGAGCCGGGCGCTCTGCTCGACGGCGTCTCTGCGGCAATCAAGCAGGTCACCGGCCGCAACACGCAGCCGTCCACCTCAGGCGGCACCTCAGACGGCCGCTTTATCGCTACCATGGGCACCCAGGTGGTTGAACTGGGCCCGGTCAACGCGACCATCCACCAGGTCAACGAATGCATCAAGGCCGATGATCTCGACCTGCTGACCGATATTTATCAGGTCACGCTGGAACGGTTGCTGACCTGATGCTGCAACTGATCTGCCCCCATTGCCGCGCCCCGCTGAGCAACGTCGAGCGCCAGTGGAGCTGTCCGGCTGGGCATAGCTATGACCAGGCCCGCCAGGGTTACCTGAACCTGCTGCTAGTGCAGCACAAGAACAGCAAGCAGCCGGGCGACACGCCCCAGATGCTGGCCAGTCGTCAGGCATTTCTCGACGCCGGTCACTATCAGCCGGTCAGTGATGCGATCAACCAGGCGTTCATCGAGGCAAACCCACAGACGTTACTCGACATGGGCTGTGGCGAAGGCTACTACACCGAGCGGCTGGCCACTGCACTGCCCGACGCGACCATTGGCGGCTTCGATATCAGCAAAGACGCCATCATCAAGGCCTGCCGACGCAGCCGAGCCATTCGCTGGATGGTGGCCTCCAGCGCCCGTTTACCGGTCGCAGACCAAAGCCTGGATGCCGCCCTCAGTGTGTTCAGCCCCTGGTCTGCCGACGAATGCCTGCGTACCGTCAAACCCGGTGGCCGGGTGCTGATCGTCGGCCCCCACGGTGACCATCTGCTGGCCCTGCGAGAGCGCCTGTACGACCAGATTCACCCGACACCTGCGCTAATCAAGGCGCTACCCGACGGCCTGCGCGTCGCCTCCGAGCAGACCCTGCGCTATTCTCTGCAACTGACAGGCGAGGATCTGAGCAACCTGATCGGCATGACGCCGCACGGTGTACGCAGCCGGCCCGAGCGCCAGCAAGCCATCGCCGAGCAAGGTATCGAAGGGCTGGAAGTCGCCATGCAAATGGTCACGCTGGAACGTTGCTGACAAGAACACTGCCAAGGAGTAGCCGTGCGCCAACCTGATATCGAGATTTATCTGCGAGATGACCATCTGCAGGACCTGCTGGACTGGCTACCAGAGGCTCTAGGGCCGCTCACCCTGCAGCCCGCCACCGGCCTGACGCAACGCGGCATCTTCCAGGGTACCGCGCCCGTGCCTCTGATGATCGTTCGCAAGGCCGCCGGCAAGTGGGCAAGCATCTGGTTTGATAGCCCCGCTACCCCTTGGGCTAGCGACCGCGACTGCGCCCGCGCCGTCCAGGCCGCCATAGGCCACGAAGTACGCTGCTCGGTAGGCGGCTGGGAGGAGGCAGATGGTGAAGCCGACGCTGATCGCTGGCTCAAGGTCAACGCCGAAGGCGAAACCGAATTCAACTGGGCGCAATAAATGCTACCGGAGATCGACAAGTTCCACTGGATCACCGTTGGTGTCAGCTGTGTCATAGCCGCGCTGGCGGTCGTGCTGCACTACGAAGTACTGTCGCGCCTGCATCGCTTCCTGGACACTACGCACATGCGCGAACGACCGCGCATCCTCACGTTGATCTTCGTACTGCTGTTTACGCACATCGCCGAGATATGGCTGTTTGGCATGGGCGCGCTGTACCTGCTGCAAACCCCTGAACTAGGGGGCATCGCCGGCATGCAGAACATCACCCTGTTCGACACCGTCTACCTGTCTGCCACCACCTACACCACGCTCGGCTACGGCGACCTGACGCCAACCGGCAATATCCGTTTTCTGTACGGCACCGAATCACTGACCGGGCTGGTACTGGTGACCTGGTCTGCCTCGCTGACGTTTATCGAGCTGCAGCGCCAGTGGCAAGGTATGCGGAGCAAGGGCAGCGCTGATTAACCACCTGCTCTGAAACACCTTTTGAGATGCCCTTATGCTTATTTGCTGCCCCCATTGCCTGCGCAAGAATCGACTGGACGTCGCCCGTCTGACCGCCAACCCGACCTGTGGCGCCTGCAAGCACCCGCTCTTTAACGGCCAGCCCAGCTCGGTCGATGGGGCCGGATTTGCCCGCCATGCAGGCGCGGACTTACCGCTGGTGGTCGACTTCTGGGCCGCCTGGTGCGGCCCCTGTCGCCAATTTGCACCGACCTTCGCACAGGGCTGTGCACAGGCCGAGCCTCGTGCGCGTTTTCTCAAGGTAGATACCGAAGCCGCACCTGATCTGGCAGCGCGCTTCGCGATCCGCAGCATTCCCACCCTGCTGATCATTCATCAGGGCAAGGAAATCGCGCGGGTCAACGGCGCGCTGCCAGCGGGCGAGTTTGCGCGCTGGCTGCAGGGGCAGCTGCCGCTCATCGGCTAAAAAACAGGCACAACAACCCTGCGGCGCGGACTATCCCGCACCGTCAGGGTGCTATCAGTGGGGACGCAGCCGCCTTACAGCTTGGCAACATCCTCTGCCTGCAGGCCTTTCTGGCCCTGCGAGACAGTAAATTCGACCTTCTGACCCTCTACCAACGTGCGGTGACCGTCACCGCGAATGGCGCGAAAGTGCACAAACACATCCGGGCCCGACTCGCGCTGAATGAAACCAAAGCCCTTGGCATCGTTGAACCACTTGACGGTCCCCTGCTCACGCTCAGCCATTACCACAATCCTCACAACACCGATCTAATTCATTGCCGCAACACGGCAACACGCAAGCACCCCGCCGGCTGGCAGGGTGTTTTTGCAGTCTAGTAGAAGTTCAGGGGGCCGCAAGCGACCGCTCTGGCGAGCGGTCGGGCGGCAGGTGCTCACTGGGCCGGGGCCTCTGCAGGCGCCTGCAGATCGGCTTGGCGCAGCGTCATGCGGTCGTGCTGGGCCACCCCTAGCTGGAAAGCCCAGCGCGGGTCGTCATAGACCGTCAGCGGCTGCTCCTCACTCTGCTTGAGCTGATCGATGGTCAGCCAATAGGCCCCCTCCAGCTCGTACAGTGAGGCCGTCAGTTCAACACCGGACCAACTGGCCAACTGCATCTGCAGCGTCGGCTCCTCCAGCGCGAGAGTGCTGCGCAGGGCTACGTTCTGCGCCCGCAAATCGGCCAGTGCGAGCACCATGGAGTTCAACTCCCGCTCGTGGCCACCCGCGTCGCCCTCAGCCAGCTTGAAGTTGTAGTCACCTTCACTGGCCTTATCCAACTGCAGGGTTTCGCCATCAGCGTATTGCCAGCGGGCCTGGGAGACCTGCTCTAGCGGAATCTGGCTCACCTGCAGATCGAGCCAATCCTGAGCGTTGACCGACATATTCAGCGCACGGTTGATGAGCCACACCTGGTCATCACCGGCCATGCGCACCAGTTGATCGCTCCCCACCGGATTGCCGAACAACACCCCAAAGGCACTCTCGCCAGTGCCCACGCTCACCTGCAAAGCCGCGTCAGTGGCCAGCCCCAGACGAGCGTGATAATCCGGGTTGCTGGTCTTGGCCTCCAGCACGCGCGCCTCGCGCAGGGCCAGCAGCAGCGCTGCCAGCCGTGCGCGTTGCAGCGGGTACTGATCTCGGTTAGCCACAGTCCAGTCGTTTCCTTCGCGCTGCAGCACCACCTGCAGCTCACCACGCGCCAAGGTAAGCTGCTCCGCATCGGCCAGCGCAGCTTGCTGCGCCTGGTCAAGCAAGGGTCGACTTTCAAGGTCCGCCACCCGATCACTGTTGCGCACCTGCAGCGCCACCGCGACCAGAGCAACGGCCACCAGCGCCAGGACAATTAGAATAATCTTGCGCATGGCTATCTCCTTACCCCTTGCGACGTATGCGGCCCAGCAGCCACCAGAGCAATACGGCCAGCGTCAGCAGCAGCGGCATCAGCATGGTGTTAAGCAACTTCAGCTGGGTACCCAGAGCGTCGATGTCTGCATTGAGCTGGAAACGCACATCGCGCAGTTGCTTGCGAATCGCCACTTTCTCATCCAGGAAAGACTGGATGGTCTCGCGCTGCTCCGCAGTCAACTCGGTGAGTTGGCTTGGGTCCTGGCCTTGCTGCAGTTGCGCTAGCTTCTGGTCAGTCTCGGCCAGACGCTCTTGCAGACGCTGTTCACTGGCACGGAAGCGGCTCTCTGCTTTGCGCTGCAGCTCTTCAACCACAGTAAACGGACGGCTGAAGTCGCCTCGTGAACGCACGCTGATCAGCGCGTCAGAGCCCGACAGATTGTCCAGCGCGTTGACCAGCAGCCCGCCGTTATCAGCCCAGGGCTGAGAAATGCGCTGGCCAAACAGGTCTTGCACCTGCACCCACATGCGATCGGTCAGCATGTCGGTGTCTGCCACGACCACCACGTTGATATTGTCCGCTTGCTGCAGACCCGCCTCGTAGCCTTCCAGACCATCGGGGTACGCCGTGCTGGCCGGGCCACTCAAGCGCGCGGCCAGGGTGTAAACCTCAGCATCCGGCGCAAAGCCCTGCAGCAGATCTTCCGGGTCCTGCAGTTTGGTGAAGGCATCGCTGGGCAGCAGCGCGCTGTCGGCCGTGGTCTGCAACAGCGGGGTAAAGGCAGTCTGGCTGCCCTCGACCGGCACCAACGCACCACCGGTGGCCACGGTCAGCAGCTGCAGCGGTGCGGTAATAGTGTCATCACCGTTGATCTGCGCAGGCTCAACCTCAAGCCAACCGATGTGGCGCGCCGGGCGCTGGCCCTGGCCACGGCCGACCGCCATGCCCTGACGCGCGTCGACAACAACGCGTTCCGGGTTGTAAGCAACGCCCCAGGCCTGCAGCAGCGGACCGAGATCCGACGCCTTGCCATCGGCCATGCCGTCGATCATCGCTTCCATACCCTGATCCGCCTCGGCGAACGGGTCGACAAAGGCCAGCAGCTTGCCGCCGCGCAGCACAAACTGATCAACTGCATACAGGGCAGCTTCGCTCAGCGCCTTGGGGTGGATAAGCAACAAGACCTGAATATCCTCAGGAATCGCGTCCACATCCTCGGCCAGGGTTTTCACCTCAAACACCTGACGCATCTGCTCCAACGCCACCCAAGGCGCCTGGGGCTGCTGTGAGTAAGGATTCATGCCGCCCTCAACCGGCAACCCGCTGATCAGCCCAACCTGCGGCTTGTCGGGCTTGGCCAGCGTGCTGATCATACGGCTCAGCTCGTACTCGAGCATGTTCTCCTGCTCGAGTGCGAAGAACGGGATGATCTCGCGCTGGGCCAACTCGTTGGTGCCGGCCAGGCCAAAGTACAGCGAGTCGCCGCTCTCGCTCAGCGGAATGGCCTGCAGGCCAAACTCGGCTGCGCGGTCCTCAGCTTCGGAGAAGGGTTCAGGGTCGATAATGTGCAGGCGGATCATGCCGTCGGCGCGGCGCTCATACTCCTTGAGCATTTCCGCCACGCGGCGCTGATAGTTGCGCAGCACTACCAGATCCTTGCTGGCACCCTCGGAGAAGAAGAAATACAGATCAATCGGCTCTTCCAGCTCTTGCAAAATCTCCCGGGTACCGTCCGACAGGGTGTACAGCTTCTGTTCGGTCAGATCCAGGCGCGCACCGGGCAGCATCACACCGGTCGCCATATTGAAAGCAAAGAAGGCCAGCAGCAGTACCAGCAGACCGGCACCGGAATACATAACACGTTTCATCTCAAGCTCCTTTGCCTCAATCGGCCTTTTTCAGGTCGATGACAATCGCCGTGGCGAACAACCAGACGGCCATCAGCGAAAAGAAATACAGCAGATCACGCAGATCCAGCACGCCCTTGCTGATGGCATCGAAGCGAATCAGGAAACTGAATGAGGCAATGGTGTCCAGCACCCACTGGGGCGCCCAGCCGCTGAACAGGTTCTGCACCATGGACACGCCGCTGACGATAAAGACGAAGCAGGCGACCACGCTGACGATAAAGGCAATCACCTGATTCTTGGTCAGCGCCGACATGCACGAGCCAATCGCCAGATAACCACCGGCCAGCAGCCAGCTGCCAATGTATCCGGTGATGATCGCGCCGTTATCCGGATCACCGAGGTAATTCACCGTCAGCACCATCGGGAAGGTCAGCAACAGGGCAATGCCCACAAACACCCAGGCCGCGAGAAACTTGCCCAGCACCATGGCGCCACGCGACACCGGCAGGGTCATCAGCAACTCGATGGTGCCGGACTTACGCTCCTCGGCCCACAGGCGCATGGCGACCGCAGGGATGAGGAACAGGTAAAGCCAGGGGTGAAAGTTGAAGAAGGCGTTCAGATCGGCCTGACCGGCCTCGTAAAAAGCGCCCAGATAGAAGGTAAAGACCGACGCCAATACCAGAAAGATCACGATGAAGATGTAGGCCAGCGGCGTTGCAAAGTAGCCGCCCAGCTCACGCTTGAAGATCACACCCAGATTGTTCATGCCGCCTCCCCGGAGGTCAGGGTACGGAAAACCTCATCCAGGCGACCGCGCTCCACCGACAATTCATTGACCTGCCACTGCTGTTCACGGGCCACCTGCCCCACCGCCGGAAAGATCACCTCGCCCGGCTTGGCTAGCACGGTCAACAGCTGACCATCACGCTGTGACTCGACCGCCAGTACGCCCGGCAGGCTCTCCAGCGGCGCGGTGGAGACCGCTTGCCCCAGCGACAGGGTAACCGCCTGATGGTAACGAGAGCGCGCTTCCAACTCGTCCGGCGTGCCATCGGCCAGCAGACGCCCACGGCCGATAATCACAGCGCGGGAGCAAACCGCACTGACTTCTTCCAGGATATGGGTGGAGACCACCACCATCTTGTTGCTGCCCTCAGCCAGTTGCTGAATCAGACGGCGAACATGGTGTTTCTGGTTCGGGTCCAGGCCGTCAGTCGGCTCATCCAGAATCAGCACTTGAGGGTCGTGCAGGATGGCCTGAGCCAGGCCGACACGGCGTTTGAAGCCCTTGGACAAGGTTTCGATGCGTTGGCCGAGTACGCCCTGCAACTCGACCTGCTCGACCGCGCGCGCCACGTGGCGCTGACGCTCCGCGCCGCGCAGGCCCCGCACCTCGGCAATAAATTCAAGGAAGCCCTTGACCCGCATGTCGCCATAGCAAGGCGCGCCTTCGGGCAGGTAGCCCATCTTCTGCTGAGCTTGCAGGGTCTGGCGCTGAATATCGAAGCCGCAGACCGAGGCTGAGCCGCCATCGGGCGTCAGAAAGCCGGTCAGCATCTTCATGGTGGTAGATTTACCGGCCCCGTTGGGCCCAAGAAAACCGAGGACTTCGCCCGGTTTGACGTCAAACGACAGGTTGTCTACGGCGGTATGATCACCGAAGCGTTTGGTCAGGCTGTTTATGCTTATCATGCCTTTTATTGTTCCCCCAGAATGGTCATTCGTGCGGTCCGTAGCGTCCAGCGGTTACCTCGCAAACATCCATGCCGGACTACGACAGTCCAACCGTGAGCTGGTTCACAGTTGGCAGGCAAATGCCTGGTCGACTGGCGGATGCGGTTGCGCACGAGCCAGAGACTATATGAATCCCGCCTCCGCATTTCAAGCAACAGCCCGCGCATGTCACCGCGGGCGCCTGAACTGCTAGAATCGCAGCCATTACCCGCGTCGTGCCAATGGCCGACACCACTGCCTAGTTCGAGAGCCCCATGTCCACCTCCTATGCTTCCCTGTTTGGTCGAATGCGCTTTGGTCTGGCCCGCCGCCTGCTGTACCTGTGGGTCCGCTCCAGCCGCATCGGCGACAACAACGAAGAACTGGATATCGACGCGCAGCAACCGGTGGTCTACGTGCTGCCCTACCGCTCGCTGACGGATCTGATCGTGGCCGACCGCGAATGCGTGCGGGCTGGCCTACCGCGCCCGGTACGGGCGCCTTTGCCGCCGCTGGATGAGCGTGACGCTTTTATTTTTCTCAGTCGCGAGCGCTCCTGGGTCGGGCGACCCGATCCGCGTGGCCAGTCGCCGCGGCTGGGTAAGGTGCTGGAGCACCCCGACAGCGTGCAGCTGATCCCTATCACCGTGTTCTGGGGACAGTCACCGGACAGCGAGTCATCGGCCATCAAGTTGCTGTTTGCCTGGAACTGGGTGGGCGGGCGCCTGCGCAAGCTGCTGGCGATCATGCTGCATGGGCGCAAGGTGCGCGTGCACTTTGGCCCACGGGTCGCATTGCCGGAGCTTATTCCACCGGCCCTTGATCCCGAGCGTCGCCTACGTCGCGTCAACCGCGTGCTGCGTGTGCACTTCCGCCAGCAGCGCGCCGCAGTGGTCGGGCCGGAGCTGGTGCACAGACGTACCCTGCTCAAGGGCTTGCTGCACGCCCCGCTGGTGCGCGCCGCCATTGCACGTGAGGCCAGCGAAAAAGGCATCGACGAGAGCAAGGCCCAGGCCATTGCCGCGCGGTACGCTAATGAGATCGCCTCGGACTTCACCTACACCATCATTCGTTTCCTTGAGGTAGTGCTCAGCTGGTTCTGGAACAAGCTCTATGACGGCATACGGGTCAACAACCTCAAGCGCATCCAGGACATCGCCCGCGGCAACGAGATCATCTACGTGCCCTGCCACCGCAGCCATATCGACTACCTGCTGCTGTCCTACCTGCTGTTTCGCAACAGCATGACGCCCCCGCATATCGCTGCCGGCATCAACCTCAACATGCCGGTCATCGGCGGTATCCTGCGTCGCGGCGGGGCTTTTTTCATGCGCCGCAGCTTCAAGGGCAACCAGCTCTACACCGCTGTTTTCAACGAGTATCTGCACACCCTGTTCAGCCGCGGCTTTCCCGTCGAATACTTCATTGAGGGCGGTCGCTCACGAACCGGCCGCATGCTCAGCCCAAAGACCGGCATGCTGGCCATCACCTTGCGCAGCTTCCTGCGCTCCTCACGCCGCCCCATCGTTTTTGTGCCGGTCTATATCGGCTATGAAAGAGTACTTGAAGGCCGCACCTACCTCGGCGAGCTGCGCGGCCAGGCTAAGAAGAAGGAGTCGGTGTTTGACCTGTTCCGCGTGATCTCCGCGCTCAAGCTTCGCTTTGGTGAGGTGGCGGTGAACTTTGGCGAGCCGCTGGCATTGGCCGATTTTCTTGATCGCGAGCAACCGGACTGGCGCGCCCAATCGCTGGCACCCGACTATCGCCCAACCTGGCTGAACGAGACCACCAACAGCCTGGCGCGGCAGCTGACCAGCGGCATCAGCGCTGCCGCTGACGTCAACCCGGTCAACATGGTGGCGTTGGTGATGCTGTCTACCGCTCGGCTAGCCTTGGATGAAACGTCGCTGGCTCGTGCGCTGGACCGCTACAAGGCGCTGCTGCAGGCAGTGCCCTACAGCAGCGGCGTCACCCTGACCGCACTGGACGGTCAGGCGATGATCAAGCACGTGGAAAGCATGCAGATGATCGGCCGCCAATCCGATGCGCTAGGTGAAATCATGCGCCTGGACGAACCCCAGGCGGTGCTGATGACCTACTACCGCAACAATGTCCTGCATCTGGTGGTCTTGCCGGCGCTGATCGCCTGCCTGTTCCAGAACAACCCGCGCATGAAGCGTGACCAGATCGAACGACTGGTCATGGGCATCTACCCCTATTTGCAAGGCGAACTGTTCCTGCAGTGGAGCGAGGACGAACTGCCTGCAGTCATTCAACAATGGATCGACAGCCTGGTCGAACAGCAACTGCTGCGCGAAGCAGACGGGCAGATTCACCGCCCGGACCTCAGTTCGGTAGAGTTTGTCATGCTCAGCCTGCTGTCACGCAGCATCATCCAGATTCTGGAGCGCTTCTACATGGCTTCGGCACTGCTGCTGAACTACCCCAACGGTAGCCAGACGGCCGAACAGCTGGAAGCACGCTGCACCATCATGGCTCAGCGCCTGTCGATTCTGCATGGC
>DBHE01000105.1 GCA_002296055.1 Pseudomonadaceae bacterium UBA836 | reverse complement strand
GTATGGTGTGTGCGCACGTACTCGTGCGCATGAGCTCGTACCCTGGGTACGCGCTCCAGCAGTGTGCTGCTTGGCTTTGTTTGACATCAAATTCGGTAGCCGGCTTGGGCCGGAAATGAGAGCCAGGGCGTGGCACCCACATCAGACCTCTTCGCTGAGTTCTGGATAGACCGGATTTGACGCGCGCAATAAGCTGTAGCGAAAGCTTCATCATATTATTTTTATAGTTCCCATAGCCGCGCATTTTTTATTGCTGCCATAACATCCACAAGGAATAAAACACCGCGCCCGGCCAACTAGGCATCCAAACTTATTTATCCAGATCAGCAGCAAACCAATGACGCGCTGTATTGTTGCAAATAAGGAAAACATAAAACAATACCCAGCTTACAAATATAACCAACTTTGCCATCAGGCTCTGCGGGATTCACTTGAGGGCAGCACGGAATATAGAGAATTCATAAAGAGGGGGTGCGAAAATCGCTATAGGTGAGAGCGAAGTTCGCACTAGGGGAGAGCGGTTTCAATCCTATCGCGCAAGAGACTAGAGCAAAAATCGCAACATTACGACGCCGGCGGCAACAGGTCTCATCTTTATTTGCAGTAGTTATAAGTGAACACTTATCTTCCTGATCCGGCTTTCATCGATATCAGTGAAATTTTCAAGCTGACCTCGACATACCACATTCTTTTTGCAGCCGGTTATCTGGTAGATCTTTTCTTCTACCTTTTGTGCTGCTGCTCTTACTTCGTGAGCATACATAGTCTTGTAACCATCCGTTACGTCAACGCTACTGCCATAACCATCATGATTGCAAAGAACTTTAATCTGGTATGGGCCTATTTCTGAAGATTCAGCAATTGAGATAAATGTCGCCCTGGCAATCTTTCTGGGTAGATGCTGACCAATTCGACCACCAATTTTCATCATGTAATCACGAACAACAGACTCGGGCAGTCGATCCAGCTGAATGCCAGAGAACACGTATCTTGATGTGCTGTGTTTCATCGAAAAAAGAACCTGGCTGTATGCAGTATCATTGAGCATAAGATGAAACTCTTCACCATTTTTAAGCGTATCTTGCTCGTTTTCTTTTGTGCGCTCAGGGAAAACAATGGCGCGCATTTTATGATTAACGTACGCTTTCCTGATTTTTGCAACCTCATCTGGACGAACACCAGTAAACAGCATAAAGAGTACGGCAGCAGATGCGCATGCAAACGCTGACGCGACATTTCGCTCAGGCCCATCATTGCAGATCTGAATACACTCATTAATAAAGCTAGCCAGCTTGTCGTGCTCAATCCTGATTTTGCTTCGACGGTCTTCATGCCAGATGTTCATCTCGCGCATAATCTCGACCGGGTTCGATGTAATCAGTGATTTGCCTTCATGTCTGCTTGTGACTATTGCGAATCGATAGATAGAACCCAACAAGCCGAGGGCCTTATTTGCTGCACGTTTTCGTTCTTTTGACATCGTCCCGTTTGCCCGCAAAACGGGTTTAGTAATGCTCGCGTGAAGCTCTATCACATCTTCATAGTCGAAGTCACCAAGCGATACATCAGCAATAGAAGAGAGGTAGTTTTTGAACGTTCGACGGTAGTCTTCTCGTGTCGCTTGAGTGATCCTTTGCTTCGCCTTCATCATCTTCTCGAAAGTGCTTTCGACCGTCACAAAGCTTGACTGCTTATCTAGTTTTTCTCGCTCAATGATCTCATCTATTTCACCAATCAGCTTGGCGGCCTGATCTCGAATCGACACGATTTTTGCTTTCGAGTCGTACTTGCTGATCGTAATTCGTTTTATTGTGCCGTTGACTCTCTTTATGACAACGAACGTTTTTGCGCCCCTCGCTGTAACCCTAAGCGCGAGCCCGCGTTGAGTTTTGTCGTAGAAGATCTGCTCTGATTTACCTGCGCTGCACTCAAGCGCTCTGATCGCATCGTGCGTGAATTGAAGCTCGGCCTTTGCCACTTTTCTTACCCCCGAAAACCGGATCGCTGTGAAATCCATGGAAACTTCTGATGACATCTGAGCACCTGGAAGCCCCATTACACCTGCGCCCTGATGGAAACCCATGGAAACTTTCATGGAAACTTTCGGCCCAGCTGAGCCCATCTGTGCCCAGCCTTCGATCTCTTGCCGGTCTAGCCAAAATTGCCATGAGATCAAGAGTATCTTGTTGATTTGAAAGGAAAACAAAGCCCTAATCATGCGAACTCAGCTCATGAAGGCTGTACGCAGCTTTTCTCTGCTCAACACAAGATATGGGGGTAGATTGACTTAAAATCCCTCGATGGCAACATCGTGCCGGTTCGACCCCGGCTCCGGGCACCATCTACCGCATGCCTTTCAGCCATCTGCAGCAAAAGTAGTGCGGTCCGAAGATACTATTCCGGTCCGCAACTCCTACCTTGGCGTCGTCACGCTGACCCAGATCACCCCGCTACCGCTCAAGATCGCCTATTCTGAGGTAAGCAGAATACCGAGGAGTGCTTCATGCAAGGTGATGTTTTCTGGATAACCATTGGTTTTTTTACCGTCAGTCTACTGCTGATCTGCATAGGCTGGGGCAAAGTGGAAGGGCGAGTTGGTGTGGCGCTAATCTGGGTGGGGGCGCTTATCATGCTGGGTCTGATTTTTGTGCACATCTGGCTTGGCGTCGCTATCAGCTAGCCGCAAACACCTCAACCCTGTTACGCCCCTGGTGCTTGGCGCGATAAAGCGCCAGGTCCGCGCTGCGTAATAGCCCTTCCATGTCATGTCCATGGTCCGGAAAGCCGGCTACGCCAAGGGAGATACTGCTACTCAGCTGGATACCTTGCCAATCCAGCCGAATAGCGGCCAAGGCACAACGGTACTGCTCAGCCCGCTGTGTTGCGGTGGCCAGATCAGTGTTAGGCAGCGCCACCAGAAACTCCTCTCCGCCAAAGCGGCACACCAGGTCGCTTGCTCTTGAGTACAGGGAAAGCAGATCAGCCAAAGCCGTCAGCACCAGGTCACCTGCCTGGTGGCCGTATTGGTCGTTCACCGCCTTGAAATGGTCTATATCAATCAAGATCAGCGCTAGTGGCAGCTGGTGGCGAGCGCAGTAGGCCAAGTCTCTTGCAATACTCACGTCGAGGTAACGGCGATTGTAGGCGCCGGTCAGTGGGTCACGATCTGCCTGATCGCGAAGCTGTTGTTGCAGCAGGTTAATTTCAGTCAACTGCTGCTGCAGCGCATGGTTGGCGTCCTGCAGGGCACTTTCACTCGCACGCAGCTGTTCGCGTGTCTCGCGAATGCGCAAGTTGCGTGAAAAAGCCACGTTGCCGACCATCATCAGGTAGAGCGTTAAGCCCAGCATGCAAAGCAGGTCCGCCAACCAGCTGTGATGCGGTGTCAGGTGGGCGCCACCGGCCAGATAAACGATGAGCACACCGATTGCCAGGGCGAGGGCGGCCTGAAAGAAGCCCATGGGTCCGCGAAAAACCATCAGGTTGATCGTCACACCGATCACCATGGTGTAGCTGATCCACAGTGGAAAGCCGAGCAGGCCAATCCAGATGCCAAACAGCAGACCATCCAGCAGCAGACTGTTTAGCTCGGTGAAGAGGGGGCGACCGGAGCGTACCGCTCGTTGATGCATGACGTGCGGATACACCAGAAACTGCAGAAAAAGCGAAGTCCAGAGCAACCAACCTGTATCGGTTGCGCTCAGGTGAACGGCGATGGCAGCGAACAGCAGAGCAAACGAGCCCGTGCGGTTCTTGTAGTTGAGCTGCACAATCCAGTGCGAGTTTTCCGGCATCATGCCTGTCACAATCGGCTGCAGTGAAATGACCTGCAGCCGATTGTAGCGGGCAACGTCATGCCCGCATAGGGCTCTCTGAAATATCTATTCCAGAGCCATTCAGGTCAAAAGTCGTAGCGTACGCTGGTCTGCAGGGAGCGCTCGGCACCAAACCAGCAGTTGAGGGTGTCGTAGCAGCTGTAATAACGCTCATCGAACAGGTTGCTCACTGACATGCGAAGCGTGGCCCCTGACAGGTTCTGCGCTGCGACGCCCAGGTCGTAACTCAACCCCAGGTCTACCAGGGTTACGTCCGGCACCTCATCGCTGTTCAGTGCGTCGACCTCTGCCTCGCCCAGATAGCGCACGGCACCATTGATACTCAAGCCGTTCAGCAGGCCTGCGTAAATGTCATAGGTGAGCCACAAGGATGCCATCTGCTCCGGCACCCAGACCGGTGTCTTACTTTCCAGACCGCTGTTGTCGCGTGTGACTTCTACGTCCTGGCGGGTATAGCTCGCGTCGACTTTGAAGCTGTCTGTCAGGCGGCTACTGACCTCTAGCTCTACCCCTTGCGAGCGCACCTGCCCAGCCTGAATCTGATCATAGGCGGTGCCATTGGGGTCGCGTGTGAGCACGTTGTCCTTGAGGATACGATAGGCGGTAACCGAGCCATTGGTTCGCCCCCCGTCGAGGTTGAACTTGAGGCCGGCTTCCCATTGCTCAGCGGTCGAGGGTTCGTACGTGCGGCCCAGGCGATCGCTGCCGGCCACCGGCTCAAAACTCTCCGCGTAACTGACGAAGGGCGCCAGACCGTTATCGAACAGATACAGTGCGCCAGCGCGCCAGGACGTATTGCTCTGCTTCAGGTCATTGTCGACCGCCGCACCGTACTTCACACCGTATTCCTTGGCCTCATAGCGGTCATGGCGGCCGCCGGCGATCAGCACCCACTGACCAATGCGCATCTGATCCTGCAGATACACCCCGGTCTGGCGTTTTTCAATAGTGAAATCACTGCTGTAACCGGAGGCGGCAAAGTCGAGCAAGCCGGCGTTGATTTGGCTGTGGTCCGGGTTGTACAGGTCAATCGAGGGCGCTGCTGCGTCTTCGTAGCCGATATCGCTCTCGAACTGCAGGTAATCCACACCCACCAACAGGTTGTGTTCAATGGCGCCGGTTTGCACCAGGCCAGACAGCTGGTTATCGATGGTGAAACCTTCGCTGGTTTCGTCAGTCAGGTAAGCGCGGCGGTTGTAGGTGCGCTGATCAGCGTCCAGCGTCGTGCCGTAGGTATTGCGCTGATAAGCGTCACCGTGCTGAAAACGAGCATTCTGCAAAAACTGCCAGCTGTCATTGAAGTCATGTTGAATCTTGTAGCCGGCCATCAGCACTTCGCGCTCGTAGGTGTTCCAGTTCTCATCGCCACTGAAAGCGTCCGGATCGAGCTTGCCGTTGACGTTGGGTTGAAACAGACCAGCCGCCGGCAGGGTAGTGTAGATCCCCATATCCGGGTCTTTCTGGTAGTAGACATTGAGGTTAACCAGCGTGCTGTCGCTAACCTGCCAGTCCAGGCTGGGTGCCAGCATCAGGCGTTCGTTCTCGGAGGTTTCGGCCTGACCGTCGCTGCTGCTGCCAAGCCCGGTGACCCGGTAGCTCAGGTTGCTGTCGCCCAACTGGCCGGAGGAGTCGAAGCTCAGCTCACGCAGATCGTGACTGCCCGCCGTCAGCTCAACGCTGTTGTACTGCTCGGTTGTTGGCTTCTTGCTGATCAGGTTGACCATGCCGCCCGGAGGCATAGCGCCGTAGAGTGTCGAGGTAGGCCCTTTGAAGACCTCAACCTGCTGCACAGCCTGCATGTCGATCTGGGGCTGCAGGTTCCAGTCGTTGTAAATCAGCTGCAGACCGTCATAGAAATTCTGATAGTTGATAAAGCCGCGAATACTGAACAGATCCAGCCGGTTGACGGCGCCACCGCGCAGCTGGGTGTTGACGCCACTGGCATACCGCAGCGCCGTGGCAACGCTATCGGCATTGCGCTCCAGCAGTGTTTGCTCGTCGATAACGCTAATGCCCTGGGGTGTTTCCTGGGGCGTCAGACGCGTCTTGGTAGCGGTGTTGCGGTAGGTGCTGCCGTAGACGGTAAGGCTATCGAGTGCTTCGCCGTCCTGCTCCTGCGCATGCAGGCTTGAGCTGGCGAGAACGGACACGATGGCAGCAGCAAGTGCGCAGTAGCGATGATGTGGGCGGTAAGGCATGAGTGCTCCAGAATCACAAATGAGAAAGATTCTATTTTATTGCAGCCAACACGCCGTCACTTAACCATTTGGAGCATCTGCAGCCGATTCAATAGGTACCCAGTACTCCATATAACTGTTTGCGCTGCCCGGCACGTAACGCGCGTCATAGCGCTCCAGATCGTGGCCGGACAAACCGCGATATCCCGACTGCGGCAGCCAGCAGTCGATGAACCACTGCAGCAACGCTGCCAACCCCTCAATGGGTCCAAAGTGCGGTAGCACTGCATAAGTCTGAGCCGGCACTTGCAGAAAGGGCAGTGCGGCGTGCTCGGGCACGCTGTCAGCCGGCAGTGCCGCCCAGTAGGGGAAGCTGTACTCAGGAGCACTGGCATCGGCTACGACGAGTACGCCTAGCTGCACCCCGCCATGGCTCAAGCTACGTCCAAGCAGATGTTGATCGAGGCGTCGCCAAATGGCCGGTACGCGGGTAGCGAAATCCGGATGGGGCGAATCCAGACCGCAGACAGTGTCACTAACCCCGGCCACCCAAAACGACGGCAGCGTCTCGATACGGATGTGAAAGCTGCCTTTCGCCAAAGGCCCCGGAGGCGGACGCAAGCGCGCGGGGTTGGTGGAAACCAGCAGGTTGCTGCGCTGGCCGCGCCGCCGATAGACACCGGGGGCGCAACCGAAAACCTGACGAAAGCAGCGATTGAAGCTGATCTCATTGTCAAAGCCACAGCTAAGAGCGATATCCAGCTGTCGCTGATCAGTACACAGCAGCAGCTCGGCGGCGCGGCCAAGTCTCAACCGCCTTACATAGCTGGCCACACTGAACCCGGTAGCCGAGGCAAAGGTGCGTTGCAGTTGCCAGCGTGACCAGCGGCTACGGGCCGCCAGCGAGGCGACCGTCAGAGGCTCCTGCAAGTTGCCGTGGATGTAGCTAAGCACCCGCTCGACGCGGGCCAGCTGTTCATTGGAGTGCGGTTGCATGGGTAGGTACGCAAAAAGCGCTCACTCTACGGTATCGACGAAAGGATGCAAATCATTCTCAGCAGTCATCAAGGCTTCACGCGCACTTAACGCGGGTGTCACCAGGCCATGGCGCAATCACTGCATAGCAACCGAGGAGTGCGACCATGCAGATCACGGTGATTGGCTGTGGCTACGTTGGACTGGTAACGGCAACCTGCTTTGCCGAGATGGGTAACCGACTATCTTGCGTCGATACCAGCACGCAGCGCATAAACGCCCTGCAGCGAGGTGAAGCGCCGATATTCGAGCCTGGTATCGAAGCCTTGATTACCACCAACCAGCGCGCCGGCCGCCTGGCGTTCAGCACGGACACAGCGGGCGCCTGCAGTCGAGCCGAAGTGATCTTTATCGCCGTCGGCACGCCCTCGGCCGCCGACGGTAGCGCCGATATTTCTCAGATATTGGCCGTTGCCTCCGAGCTGGGGCGCACCCTTGATCAGCCAGCCATCGTGGTTTGCAAGTCCACCGCGCCGGTAGGCACCGCGTGTCGGGTTCAAAGCGTTCTGGATCATCATTGTCAGCGTCGCCAGGTCGCCTGGCGGCATCGGGTGGTCAGTAACCCCGAGTTCCTCAAAGAAGGCGCCGCGATTGATGATTTCATGCGACCGGATCGGGTGGTACTGGGAACCGATGATGCCGACGCCGAGCGGGTAATGCGCGCGCTCTACGAGCCCTTTGTGCGCAATCATGACCGGATTCTGTGCATGAGTCGTCGCGCCGCCGAGATGACCAAGTACGCGGCCAATACCTTTCTCGCCACGCGCATATCCTTTATCAACGAAATCGCCAGCCTGTGTGAGCAGCTGGGTGTAGATGTAGAGGAGGTGCGCAAGGGCATTGGTGCAGACCAGCGCATTGGCCATCACTTTATCTACGCCGGTTGCGGCTATGGCGGCTCCTGCTTCCCCAAAGACATTCGTGCACTTATGCATATGGCGACAGAGCAGGGCGCACCGATGCCGATTCTGCAGGCTGTCGAGGCCCGCAATCAGCAGCAGAAAGGCTGGCCGCTGCGCATGTTGCAACGCGAGCTTGGCAACCTTCAGGGGCGTACTCTGGCGATCTGGGGCCTAGCTTTCAAGCCAGGTACTGACGATATTCGCGACGCGCCCAGCCTGACCCTGCTTGATGCGTTGCTGGCGTGCGGCGCCCACGTGCAAGCTTTTGACCCGGTAGCCGGCGCCAACATTGCGCGACACTACTCCAGTGCCGTCAGCGCGGGTCAGCTGCAGTTATTCCATGATCCCTACGCAGCCCTCAATGAGGCCCAGGCGCTTGTTCTATTGACCGAGTGGAAGCAGTTTCGGCAGCCGGATTTTCGACTCATGGCGCAGCGCATGCGTACGCCCCTGCTGATCGATGGCCGCAATCAGTACGACCCGCAGACCATGCAGGAGCTGGGCTTCCGGCATGTTGGCGTGGGCCGACAAGGTGCACCTGTGGCTCAGCCTGTGCTGCGCGAGGTAATCTGATTCGGTATGCTGGACGCCCCATCCAGCGGTGCAGGAACTCCAGCATGTCTCAGTATGATTTTGATCTGTTCGTCATTGGTGCCGGTTCCGGTGGTGTGCGTGCCAGCCGCATGGCAGCCGGTTTTGGCGCGCGGGTGGCGGTGGCCGAAGACCGTTACCTGGGTGGTACCTGCGTCAATGTCGGCTGCGTGCCCAAAAAGCTGTTGGCCTATGCCGCGCACTTTGCCGAAGACATTGAAGACGCCGCCGGTTATGGCTGGAATCTCAATACCGAAGGCTTCGACTGGCCACGTTTGGTAGCCAACAAAAACGCCGAAATCAGTCGCCTGAATGGCATCTACCACAACCTGCTTACGTCAGCTGGCGTGCAGTTGCTGGAGGGCCGGGCGCGCATTGTTGGCCCCCATGAGGTTGAGGTAAACGGCCAACGCTACAGCAGCGAGCGCATTTTGATCGCGACCGGCGGGTGGCCGTTCGTGCCAGAGTTTCCGGGCAGCGAGCACGTCATTAGCTCGAATGAGGCGTTCTTTCTGGAGCAGCTTCCCAAGCGGGTTGTGGTGGTGGGGGGCGGTTACATCGCCATCGAGTTTGCCGGTATTTTCCACGGTCTGGGCTGCGACACCACACAGTTGTATCGCGGTGATCTGTTCCTGCGCGGCTTTGATCAGGGCGTACGCGAACACATGGCCCAGGTGCTGCGCGCAAAGGGGCTTGATCTACGCTTCAACAGTGATGTCTCGCGTATCGAGCGCAACAGCGATGGCAGTTTTCAAGTCTACCTCGACAACGATGAACAACTGGAAACCGATCTGGTGCTCTATGCCACTGGACGGCGACCGCACGTAGACGGGCTGGGGCTGGAAAACACCGCAGTGGCCCTAGATGCCAAAGGCAACATCCAGGTTGACGCGCACTATCAGACCAGCGAGCCATCCATTTACGCCATCGGCGATGTCACCGACACCGTCGAGCTAACCCCGGTGGCACTGGCTGAGGGGATGGCGCTGGCCCGCTGGCTGTACAAGCGCGACGAATATCGTCCGGTCGACTATGACGACATTCCGACCGCGGTATTCTGCATCCCCAACATCGCCACCTTGGGTCTGAGTGAGGAAGCTGCGCGCAAGAAAGGCCACAAGCTGAAGATCTTCGAGAGCCGCTTCCGCGCCATGCGCAACACACTGGCCGGACGGGGAGAGCAGAGCTTCATGAAGCTGATTGTTGACCAACAGAGCGATCAAGTGCTTGGCGTGCATATGGTCGGCCCGGAGGCGGGCGAAATCGTTCAGGGGCTGGCCGTGGCGGTCAAAGCGGGCGCCACCAAGGCGGTATTTGATGCCACCTTGGGCATCCATCCGACCGCTGCCGAAGAGTTTGTGACCATGCGCAGCCCAACCCGCGAGGACTGATCGCGGCCCGGCGTGGAGAGTCCCTGGCATGAGCTGGTTCTACGCGTTTGACCTGTTTGGCGTGGCCGTATTCGCCATAACCGGCGCCTTGATGGCTGGACGCAAGTCTATGGACCTGTTCGGCGTACTGGTCATTGCCATCGTCACTGCATTGGGTGGCGGTACCCTGCGAGATGTGATCCTTGGCAACCATCCGGTCAGCTGGATTGGCAATGACCTGTACATTCTGGTCGCCACCCTGGCGGCTTTGGGGACAGTGTGCTGGGTACGCTTGACACGGCCGATCAACGAACTCGGGCTGCTGGTAGCCGACGCCTTTGGTCTGGCCGTATTTACGGTGATAGGCACCCAGGTAGCACTGGCTCATCAGGTGCCGGTCAGCGCAGCAGTCATCATGGGCGTGATGACCGGGGTTGCCGGCGGGGTAATGCGCGACATCATCTGCAATGAAATCCCGCTGATCTTTCACAAGGAAATCTACGCTACTGCCTGCATTGTCGGCTCGCTGTCTTATCTGGGGTTGAGCCAACTTCCCGTTCAGGACGATATCACAGCAGGGCTTTGCATGGCGGTGGTGCTCGCTATTCGCTTAGCAGCCATTCGCTGGCATCTGGCCCTGCCGCGTTTTCATCTGCTGGACCGTGGTGACCGGCCTCAGTGATGCTGGTGCGCGTTACCTGCCGCCGCTGACGGCTCATCGTCAGATTGCACCTTAACCTGCACCTCCACCTCACCGGCGTTGGCAAACTGCAGGGTGATCGGGTAGCTATCTCCTGCGGCCAGCGGTTGCTTCAGCTGAAACAGCATCAGATGGTAGCTGCCTGGGGCAAAGGTCAGGGTCGCCCCCGGCTCGATGGTCAGCGAATCAACACGTTGCATTTTCATCACGCCATCGGCGTGTACATGCTCGTGAATTTCCACTTTGCCTGCGATGTCTGTCCGGGCGCCCATGAGCGTGTCGGCGCTGTCGCCATGGTTGCTGATGCTCAGGTATGCGGCCCCGGTTGGCGCTACCGGCGGCAGCGCCCGTGACCAGGGGTGATCGATGTGCAGTTCACCTGCTTCAAACTCGTGGGCAGAAACCAGCTGCGCCAGCGCGCAACCAATCAGCAGCAGTGAAAACTTGTTGAAACGCATGGACAGGCATCCTCGTTGGTAGCGTGTTATGACAGCACCATACCCCGAACCAGCGGTCAGATGAAGCAGTTCACATTTGGCCTGCGGTCAGTACCAGGGTGCTGCAAAAAATGTGGATTGGTTATACAAAATGCTGCACAGCATAGCTTTTCGCCACTACTCAGATAGCGCACACTGATATCCAGGGACGCGCTGACGATGTGGCGCCGCCACCGCGCGACTCAGCTTAAGCCCAGGTGCAGTGACAGCCTCAGGCCGCCTACCGATACAACGAGCATGCCATGACAGAACGCAGACGATTGGAGCGACATCACGTGAGCAACAGCCTGGAAGTCTTTGATCTGGATACCGGAGATCACCTCGGACGCGTGGTGGATCTGCATGTGGAAGGGCTCATGCTGCTAAGCGATCGGCCGGTAGATCTGTTTCGTTGCTTCGCACTACAGGTCAACCTGCCAATGCGCCTGAACGGCGTGCACGAATTTTTGCTGGATGCCGAGACCCTGTGGAACCGTCAAAGCCTGAATGGTCAGCAATACTGGACGGGGATGCATTTCACCAACCTGCCAGAAGCCTCTCGTCAATGCATCGAGAAGATGGTCGCCAGCCTCTAAGAGGCTGACGACTGCGCTCAGGCTACAACAAACTGACCGGGCGTCAGGTGGTTATCCCAGCGCACCGGATAACTGCCATGCGGCACAGCTTGGTCGCTATCGGCAGATAGCAAGAACACCCCACCTAACCCTGAGGTCACCACAAAACCGCGCTCACCGTAGGGCAGGGCACCGGCCACATCCTTGACCGCAATACGCTGTACCAGCTCGCCAGTGCGATAGTTGATGATAATCGCCCTGTTGCCCAGTGGAGCAGTGATGACGGCCAGCGGGCTATGACGGCTGATGGCGATGCTGGCGGTGTAATTACGCAGGCCCGCCAGCTCGTCCAGCGGTAACTCTGGCTCTGAGAACTCGCCGGTCGCGGTGTCCAGCCTGGCGATCAAGGGTGGCGTTTCCCACTCCGGGCCCTCGTATTGATAGCCCGCGATAACCACGCCATCCGGGCTGACATCCAAATGACGACAACTTAGCTGGGGGTGAGAAGGCGAGTAACGCGCAGTGATCTCTCCGCTATGCCGATCCATCAGAATCAGCGCCGGTTCCATACGATCCAGGTTGAGCTTGATACGGTCGTAGTCAGGGTGTGTCTCAATACCGCCGAGCGCCACGACCAACGTGTTGCCGTCCGGATGCAGCCGCAGCTCATGCGGGCCTATGCCAGCCAGATCGAAGTCAGCCACCTGACGGTAACCGTCAAAGGCGTCGTATACCCGCACCAGTCCGGCTGAGGTCTGGTAGTTGTTCATGGTCACGTACAGCAAGCGTGCATCGGGGCTATAAACACCGTGACCGTAGTAGTGGTAGCCGTCACCGGCATGCACGCTGCGCTCCAGCTGCCCGCTGCGGGTATTGATCACGTGCATCTGCCGCCCGGGCCGACGCGCGAACACGACGACATGATCACCATGTGGCTGCGGGCAACCGCCATGGCAACGCTCAGCGACCGGAATCTGAAAGCGCTTCTGACCGCTGCTGTCCACACCACTGATGTAGTGCTGACCGTTGGCGTCGTCTACCGCGCTGACCAGCTCCAGTGCGGGTGCGGCGGGCGTGAGCAGGCGGTTACTGCAGGCGGCTACCGCTGTGACCGAAGCGCCCGCGAACGACGCCTTGATAAACCCGCGACGATTGAGCATCAATCAATCTCCATCACTGGAGTTGAAGCCGCGAACAATGGCCAGTTTGCTGGAAATGGGGCCTGTCAGCACCGCGCCAGTCGCCCGGACATCTTCCAACAGCGCCGTCAGACTGGCGATGCCTTCTTCGGTTTCCAGCAGGGGGGTGATATCGGCTGGCAGACTGTCGAAGTGCGCGAGGGTTTTGTTTAGCTGGCTGCTGAACTGTTCGGCCAGCTCAGGTGCATCGTTCTCAGCCATCAGCAGATTAAGGCCCGGCACGAAGTAATCCGCCATGCCCTGCAATGAGGCCCGCAGGGTCACCAGTGACTGCTCGCTGCGCCAGGCATCTGCCAGGTATGGGTTTGGCTTGCCGGTGCCGCGCACGCCCAACGGCGCGGCCAGGCGCCAATCGGCCATGATCTCCAGTGCATGCATGGCGGAGGTCAGGGTGCCGTTGTTGTAGTCAGCCACTTCCAGGTAACGCGATCGCAGCTGGCCCCAATCTGCATTCAGCCCTGCGGCATTCTGCTTCAGGTTGCCGCTAATAGCGGTCAGCAGGGTACAGGTGCGTTCGGCCGGGAGGGCGCGCTCGCCGTCGGTGATCTGCGGGTCAAACAGCAGATACTCCGCTGCGGGAAAACCCTGGATGGCCACGCTGTCACGGGACAAGGCATCAACATCAATGGCCTTGTCGCCACCCAGCCAGTAGCGGGCCTTGGCGGCGGTCAGGTTTTTCGGGTCGGGCCAGAACTGAAACTTCCATGCGCGGGTGTTTTGCTCAATCGGGCCAAAATCGACAAAGCGGACGGCCTGCCAGCTGCTGAACGCCGCCAGCCACTGCTCTTGTACCGCCAACAGTCCCGCGTCGGTCGGTTCAGCGCAGTACTCAGTCGTCAGTTGCTCAAACGATGCGGTGTTGCTGGCCAGTTGTTCGTAGCCGTGGCCAATCTGGGCATGCCAGGCAGCGCGCGGTGTTTCCGCCAGGGCTTGGGCGCTAAGGCCCAGCGTCAGTGCCGCCGCCAGCGGCAGGCGGAGCAGGGTGGTTGTCGCCTTCATGTGAACGATTATCCCGGTTAGAGAGAGTTGAGGAAGCGCAGCAGTGCTTCGCGCTCGTTGGCTGGCAGCAGACGATATTCATCAGCCGATGCACGGGCTTCGCCGTCGTGCCACAAAATGGCGTGCTCTACGGTTTCGGCGCGGCCGTCATGCAGGAAACCAGCCAGCGGGTTGACTGTTTTGGTCAGGCCCAGCCCCCACAGCGGCGGCGTGCGCCACTCGGTACCGTCGGCCAGAAACTCATCGCGTCCATCCGCCAGGCCTGAGCCCATGTCGTGCAGCAGTAGATCAGTGTAAGGCCAGATGACCTGCTCGTTCAGGTCAGCGCGTTCGTGCTGGCCGGTGGTGTAGGTCGGTGTGTGGCAAGCAGCGCAGCCAATCTGATTAAACAGTTCGGCGCCGCGCTGTACCTCGGGGTTATCCATATCGCGGCGCGTGGGCACTGCCAAGCTGGTGGCGTAAAACTCGATAAAGCCGGCAACCTTGTCGCTGACTTCCGGCACGCCGCCGTTCGGAAAACGCTCACACTGCTGCTGCGGGGTACAGTCAGTCGACAGTGCGATGTTGGAGGTCAGCCCCATGTCGCCGGCAAACGCATCCATACTTTGTTGCAGCACGTTAGGCTGTCCGGCCTTCCAGCCGAAACGGCCAAGTACGGTCTTCTCTGCCACCCGATCCCAGACCTGGTTGGCACGCCCGGAAATGCCGTCGCCATTTGCATCATCGGGGTCAGCAGCCGCGAGCAGCACATCTTCCGGAATCGCCTCAAGCAGACCCAGGCCGATCATCGGTGGCGCTACGCGCGGCGAGGTCAGCAGGTCGTCCGGCAGCGGGCCGTAGTTGGGGTTTTCAATGCGGTAGACAGGCTTGCGCATGACCACCTCGGTGCCATCTCCCAGGGTCTGAGTGATGGCTTCCCACTCAACGATCATGTCGGCCTCGGGCTTCATACCGGGGATGGCCGAGGTTTGCAGCTGTCCGCCATAGACCGGCGCAGGTACCAGTCCATGCTCGCGCAAAAAGTCCGCATCACGTTCCGGGTCTGCCGGCACGGACAACCGCAGGAACAGTGAAACCGAGGGCGTATCGATAGAGGCAGGGGCGTGACCGCGGCCGTCCTTCAGGTGGCAGCCCTGGCACGAGTTGGTGTTGAACAGCGGGCCCAGGCCGTCACGGGCATCGGTGCTGGAGGGTGCAACAACCCAGGGGTTACGAAAAAAACTGTTGCCGACGCTGAAGTCCAGTCGACGGGTCATCGGTAGATTACCCTGTGGCAGCGAGTAGGCATTGTGATCGTGCTGCTCAACGCTACCGGCACCGCCGGTCAGCGGAGTGTCCTGCAGAGGATAAGAAGTCTCTGCGGCGTGGCAGAAAGCGGAGGTAAACAGGACCGCGAGCGAAGCGGTCGAAACACTGAATTTGTTGTAGAGCATAAAGCCTGTATCACTGTGCGCGGTACTGGTACCAGCGAAGATCAATCCTGCTCAACGAAAGCGGCGGACAGGGCCATTGCCCTGTCCGCCGCCTTGGTTCAAGCCGCTAAATCAGAACTGATGACCAGCATCGTCCGGTTCAAGGGACTCGACACCCACCACAGCAGCAACCTGCTCGATAGAGCCGGTCTGTTCAACCAGCGCCGCGATGGCGTTGTTGATGATCTCGGCACCCTCGGTGTTGTCGGGGGCAATCATCATATCAAAGGTCACCGGGTTTTCTGCTTTCTCGGCGGTCTGTTTCATGTGACCGAGTGCCGCAACGCTAGCCTCCAGCTGAGCAGACAGGGCCTCGTTCAGCTCCGGCTTGGCATCGGCAACCAGGTCAGACAATGAAGCGCCGCTCAGCTCGGTGCCGTCTACACGCTTGTAGGAGCCGGTGTAAACATTCTGGATACCCAGCGCGTTGTAGTAGTGCGAGTTATGGGTGTTGTCGCTGAAGCAGTCGTGCTCGTCCTCGTAGGAGTTGGCCTCAAGTGCAACCTTCATACGCTCGCCAGCCAGCTCACCCAGGGACAGGGAGCCCATGCCAAAGAGCATCTTCTGATAGACAGCAGAGGGTGCCTGAGCAGTCAGCTCGGCGCGATAGTTGCCCTCGACGCCCGGCTTCCACTGCTCGACCATCCACTGCAGGTCATTGACCAGCAGGTCGGTGACGGCGTCCAGGTAGGCGCCACGGCGCTCGCAGTTACCATTGGTGCAGGCGTCGCCCGCGGCGTAGTCGGTAGCCTTGCGCTCACCGGCGCCGGCTTCAAAACCGTGCAGGTCCTGGCCCCACAGCAGAAACTCAACGGCGTGGTAGCCCGTTGCGACGTTGGCTTCCGAGCCACCCACTTCGTTCAGGCTGGCCAGCAGCTCAGGGGTCAGTTCGCTCAGATCCATGGTTTCGCCGCCAACGGTCAGCTCGGTGTTGGCAATGATATTGGCGTTGGCGCCGTCGTTACCCAGAGCATGCTGATAGTCATCAGTCTTGACGTAGTCGATCAACCCTTCGTCCAGCGGCCATGCGTTCAGCTGACCTTCCCAGTCGTCAACGACGGCGTTACCAAAGCGGAATACCTCAGACTGCTGATAGGGGACGCGAGCTTGCAGCCAGGCATCCTTGGCGGCCGCCAGGGTTTCTTCGCTGGGGTTGGCGATAAGCGCATCGGTCGCGTCATTCAGCGCCTTGGCCGTGCTCAGCGCATCTTCGTATACCGCTAAGGCCAGATCGCTGTAGTGAGCAACCACGGCTTCAGGCGCAACGCCGGCAGCTTGAGCTGGTGCCTCGGCAGGAGCCTGCGCAGCGGGCGCAGCTTCGGCTGCCGGAGCGGTCGACTCGGGGGCTTTGGGCTCCTCACCTTCAGAGCAGGCAGTGAGCAGGAATGAGGTGGAAATTGCCAGCGCAAGCGCCTGCAAAGGAAAACGCGCAGCCATGTATAACTCCCTGTTGGCGTTGAATTATCAACTAATGATAGTGATTAGCATTCGAGATTATATGCTCCTGCTCATATATTGCAATCAAGCGCCGAGCAGTCTGCGGGGTCTTTGCCATACTCAGGGCTCCAGACAAGAATAAAAGGAGACCTGAGATGTCCAGTCACCACGTCTATAAGAAGGTCGAGGTTGTCGGCTCATCCACCGAAAGCACGGATGACGCGATTCGCGTGGCAATTGCCGAGTGTGGCAAGACCGTTCGCTACATGGAGTGGTTTGAAGTCAAGGAAACACGCGGTCACATAATTGATGACAAGGTCGCGCATTTTCAGGTGGT
>DBHE01000008.1 GCA_002296055.1 Pseudomonadaceae bacterium UBA836 | reverse complement strand
CGCAAACTGATGAGAGTTATCAAGGCGCTCGCCCGCTGGCGTTGGCGTACCTGAACTGTCTCGCTCGCCCCTGAGTGCGAGCACCCCTGTTTGCGTGTGACTTACCCTGCCTTTGAGGCTGATCATGACCCGAGACGAATTCCTTCGCCTGGCTGCCCAGGATTGCAACCGTGTACCTGTTGTACGCGAGGTGCTGGCAGACCTTGAAACCCCGCTGTCCACCTATTTGAAACTGGCCGATGGCGCCTACTCCTACCTGCTCGAATCGGTGCAGGGCGGTGAAAAGTGGGGCCGTTATTCCATTATCGGCCTGCCTGCACGCACTGTGCTGCGCGTCGATGGCCACACCGCTACCGTGCTGGTCGACGGCGTCGAGCAGGAGCGTCACGAGTGCGCCGACCCGCTGGATTTTGTCGAAACCTTCAAGGCCCGTTACCGGGTGCCGAGCATCCCCGGCTTGCCGCGGTTCAATGGTGGCCTGGTTGGCTACTTCGGTTATGACTGCGTGCGTTACGTCGAGACGCGCCTGGCGGCCACCGTCAACCCGGATGTGCTGGGCACGCCGGACATCCTGCTGATGGTGTCGGACGAAGTGGTGGTGTTCGATAACCTCGCCGGCAAGCTGCACGCCATCGTGCTGGCTGACCCGAGCGCCGAAGATGCCTTCGAGCAGGCTAACGCCCGGCTGGGTCAACTACTTGAGCAACTGCGTCAGCCGACACCGCCGCGCAAGCTGCTGGACCTCGCCGCGCCGGTCGATACCGATCTGGATTACCGCGCCAGCTTCACCCGCGAAGACTACGAGCGGGCAGTCGACACCATCAAGGAATACATCCTGGCCGGTGACTGCATGCAGGTGGTGCCGTCCCAGCGCATGAGCATCGATTTCAAGGCCGAGCCGATCGATCTGTACCGTGCCCTGCGCAGTCAGAACCCGACGCCTTATATGTACTTCTTCAACTTTGGTGACTTCCACGTGGTTGGCAGCTCGCCCGAAGTGCTGGTACGTGTTGAAGAGGGTGAAGTCACCGTGCGCCCGATCGCCGGTACCCGCCCGCGCGGTGCGACCGAGGAGGCTGATCTGGCGCTGGAGCAGGACCTGCTGTCCGACGCCAAGGAAATCGCCGAGCACCTAATGCTGATCGACCTTGGCCGCAACGACGTGGGCCGCGTGGCTGAGATCGGCAAGGTCAAGGTGACCGAGAAGATGGTTATCGAGCGCTATTCCAACGTCATGCACATCGTTTCCAATGTGCAGGGCCAGCTCAAGCCGGAGCTGACCGCGATGGACGCTCTGCGCGCTATTTTGCCGGCCGGCACCTTGTCCGGTGCGCCGAAGATTCGCGCGATGGAGATCATCGACGAGCTGGAGCCAGTCAAGCGCGGTGTCTACGGCGGCGCGGTTGGCTACTGGGCGTGGAATGGCAACATGGACACCGCTATCGCGATTCGCACTGCGGTGATCAAGGATGGCGAGCTGCATGTGCAGGCCGGTGGCGGCATTGTGGCCGACTCGGTGCCCGCGCTGGAGTGGGAAGAGACCATCAACAAGCGTCGCGCCATGTTCCGTGCGATTGCGCTCGCTGAACAATCGGCCCGGTAGAGGAGAAAAGCCATGCTGCTGATGATCGATAACTACGACTCCTTTACTTACAACGTGGTGCAGTACCTCGGCGAACTGGGTGCCGACGTTAAGGTTGTGCGCAACGATGAGCTAACCGTCGCCGAGATCGAAGCCCTCAAGCCTGAGCGCATTGTTGTATCGCCCGGCCCGTGCACGCCTAATGAGGCGGGCGTATCGGTTCCGGTGCTCAAGCACTTTGCCGGCAAGCTGCCGATTCTCGGCATTTGCCTTGGCCACCAGAGCATCGGCCAAGCCTTTGGTGGTGACGTGGTGCGTGCCCGTCAGGTCATGCACGGCAAGACCAGCCCGGTCTACCATGAAGGCTTGGGTGTGTTCGCCGGCCTGAACAACCCGCTGACCGTGACCCGTTATCACTCGCTGGTAATCAGCCGTGACACGCTGCCCGATTGCCTGGAGCTGACCGCCTGGACGCAGCACGACGACGGCAGCGTCGACGAAATCATGGGCGTACGCCACCGCGACTACATGATCGAGGGAGTGCAGTTCCACCCCGAGTCGATTCTGTCCGAGCAGGGGCACGAGATGCTCGCAAACTTCCTCAAGCAGCAGGGCGGCCTGCGCCGCTGATCAGCAAGGAGAGACGGCATGGATATCAAGACAGCCCTCGGCAAGGTGGTAGACCAGTTAGATCTGTCCACCGAGGAAATGCAGGACGTGATGCGCCAGATCATGACCGGCCAGTGCACCGACGCACAGATCGGTGGCTTTCTGGTCGCGCTGCGCATGAAAAGCGAAACCCTGGATGAAATCACCGGCGCGGCCATGGTCATGCGTGAGCTGGCTTCCGGTGTGCAGATCAACGCCGAGCGCTTGGTCGACACCTGTGGCACCGGCGGCGACGGCGCCAACATATTTAACGTATCCACCGCCGCCGCGCTGGTGGTAGCCGCCGCCGGCGGCCGTGTTGCCAAGCACGGCAACCGCGCGGTATCCGGCAAGAGCGGTAGCGCCGATCTGCTGGAGGCTGCTGGCGTAAACCTGAACCTGACGCCCGAGCAGGTTGCGCGCTGCGTGGAAAGCGTTGGCGTGGGCTTTATGTTTGCGCCCGCCCATCACGGCGCCATGAAGCACGCCATCGGCCCGCGCCGCGAGCTGGGTATGCGCACTATCTTCAATATGCTCGGCCCGATGACCAACCCGGCCGGCGTCAAGCATCAGGTCATTGGCGTGTTTTCCCAGGCCCTGTGCCGCCCGATTGCCGAAGTGCTCAAGCGCTTGGGTAGCGAGCACGTGTTGGTGGTGCACTCCAAGGACGGCCTGGATGAGCTGAGTTTGGCGGCCACGAGCCACATCGCCGAGTTGAAAGACGGCCAAATTCGCGAGTACGACGTCAGCCCGGAAGAGCTTGGCATCAAGAGCCGTTCGCTGATCGGCCTGACCGTTGATGACGCAGCCGCGTCGCTTAAGCTGATTCGCGACGCGCTCGGCAAGCGCGAAACCGAGGCAGGCGAAAAGGCCGCCGATATCATCATTCTTAACGCCGGTGCTGCGCTCTACGCGGCAGATCACGCCACCAGCCTGGTCGAAGGCGTCAAGCTTGCCTCCGATGCGCTCTACTCAGGGCTGGCGCGGGAAAAACTCAACGAACTCATCGCCTTTACCGAGGTATTCCGGGAGGAAGCAGCACAATGAGCGTGCCGACCATTTTGCAGAACATCGTCGCGCGCAAGCACGAGGAAGTGGCAGAGCGTCTTCAACGCCGCAGTTTGGCCGAGTTGGAACAGCTGGCCGCGGCGGCGTCGCCCACCCGTGGCTTTGCCAAGGCGATTCAGGACGCTGCTGCGGCGCGCCGCCCTGCGGTGATTGCCGAGATCAAGAAGGCGTCGCCCAGCAAGGGCGTGCTGCGTGAGGACTTTCAGCCTGCGGACATTGCGGCCAGCTACGAGGCGGGTGGTGCGGTCTGCCTGTCGGTACTGACCGACGTGGACTTCTTTCAGGGCCACGATGACTATTTGCAGCAAGCGCGCGCCGCGTGCTCGCTGCCGGTCATCCGCAAGGACTTTATGGTTGATCCGTACCAGATTGTCGAAGCTCGCGCCCTCGGTGCCGACTGCGTGCTGCTGATTGCCGCCTGTCTGGATGATGTGCAGCTCGCTGAGCTGGCAGCGACCGCCAAGCAATATGGGCTCGATGTGCTGGTTGAAGTGCATGACGCGGCGGAGCTGGAGCGCGGCCTCAAGCTGGACACGCCGCTGATCGGCATCAACAACCGCAATCTGCATACCTTTGAGGTGACCCTGGACACCACGCTGGAGCTGTTGCCGCAGATCCCTCGCAATAAGACGCTGGTCACCGAAAGCGGCATTCTGAACCGCGCTGACGTAGAGCTGATGCTGGCACATGAGGTCTACGGCTTTCTGGTTGGTGAGGCCTTTATGCGTGCAAACAACCCGGGCCAGGAGCTCAAGCGGCTGTTCTTTTGAGGCGCTTCCCTGGGCACTGAAATAAACCTCCTTCGGGAGGTTTTTTGTGGCTGCTATTCAGGTTCTGGGACGCTGAAATATCGAGAAACCTGTTGAGTGGGAACCAATAATTGCGCTTTTTATCTCACCCAGTCGATGGGATCATCTTTCCATTGAAATCGAGGTGGCGATGCAGTGGCGCAACAGTAACGACAGATTTGGCTGGATAGCCGGCAGCCTGCATTGGCTGATGGCGCTGCTGGTGATTGGCCTGACTGCGCTCGGCCTGTGGATGACCAGCCTCACCTACTACAGTCCCTACTACACCAGTGCGCCCTTCTGGCATAAAAGTCTGGGTCTGGTGTTCGCCGCGTTGCTGCTGCTGCGCCTCATCTGGCGGGCGGCCACTCCCTTTCCTGAGCATTTGGTTACTCATCAGCGCTGGGAGCGTCAGCTTGCGAGCGGCGCCCAATGGCTGATGTATGCCGCTATGCTGCTGATCGTCATCAGCGGCTATCTGATTTCCACCGCCAAAGGCCGTGGCGTCAGCCTGTTTGGCTGGTTTGAGGTGCCGGCGCTGGTCAGCAATCTGCCGGATCAGGCGCAGCGTGCCGGTGCTCTACACTACTGGCTGGCGCTTGGCTTGCTGGGTGTGGCCGGGATACACGCGCTGGGCGCCCTCAAGCATCACGTGCTCGATAAGGACAACACTCTGCGGCGCATGCTCGGCATGCGGCTGCTCAACGCAACGGAGAAAGGCAAATGAAAAAACTGATTGCAGCGACGACCCTGGGCAGCCTGATGATGGCGGCCGGCCTGGCTCAGGCGGCCGACTATCAGATCGACAAGCGTGGCCAGCACGCTTCGGTCAATTTCAAGATCAGCCACTTGGGCTACAGCTGGATCTACGGCCGTTTTAACGACTTCGACGGCACCTTCAGCTGGGACGCCGACAAGCCCGAGGCCAGCAGCATCAACGTGACCGTTAACACCGAGAGTGTGGACACCAATCACGCCGAGCGTGATAAGCACATTCGTGGTGAAGACTTCCTCAATGTTGAAGAAAACGGCACCGCTACCTTCGCCTCCACTGGCATTGAAGTGACCGGTGACAGCAGCGCCAAGGTGACTGGTAACCTGACTCTGAACGGCGTGACCAAGCCGGTGGTGCTGGATGCCAACTTTATTGGTGAAGGCGAAGATCCGTGGGGCGGCTACCGCGCGGGTTTTGATGCCACTACCACGCTGAAACTGGCCGACTTCGGCATCGACTACAACCTGGGCCCAGCCTCGGAAACTGTCGAGCTGATCATTACTGTCGAGGGTGTTGGTCAGTAATCGCTGTACCTACTTCATGTGTGCTTCTGGGGCCTTCGGGCCCTTTTTTTTAGCGGCAAGCGGCAAGCGGCAAGCGGCAAGCTGCAAGTAAAACCCGCACGGATACGAGCCGCGCGGGTTTTCTTTTGGCTGAGATAGCGACTGGACGTCTGTAAAAACACCTGGGGGCGTCCAGCCGAACCAGCTTGAAGCTTGCGGCTTACAGCTTGCCGCTTGCGGCTCTATAGGTCTGCGCCTGATCCAGAATCCAGTCCCTGAAAGCCAGCAGCGCGGCCGACTCTGCCTTGCGCTCCGGGATCACCAAATAGTAGCCGTTGTCGGTTTCAAAGCTGCGCGGACAGGGGCTGATTAACCGGCCGTCGGCCAGCTCCTGACGAATCAGGAATGGCGGAATAAGCGCGATGCCCATGCCGTGCATGGCGGCCTGCGCCAACATTGAGAACAGTTCCAGCCGGGTGCCGTTAAGGTCGTGCTCAACACGCATGTCGGCGGCGGCAAACCATTGGCGCCAGGCGTAGGGGCGGGTGGTTTGTTGCAGCAGTGGCAGGCCAGCAATCTCCTCGGGTGTGAGTTCGCTGGCCGGCCCAATCAACGCTGGGCTACAGACTGGAATCGGCGCTTCGGGCATCAGGTAGTGGGTCTGGGTACCGGACCAGTCGCCGTCGCCGAAGTAAATGGCCGCATCAAACTCGGTATCTGCAAACAGGAAGGGGCGCGTGCGGTTTGTCAGGTTGACCGTGATCTGTGGATGCTGGCGCAGAAAGTGGCTAAGCCGTGGCAGCAGCCATTGGGTGCCAAAGGTCGGTACCAACGCCACCTCCAGCGTCGCTGTGCCTTGGTTGCCCATCACCGACAGGGTGTCGCGTTCCACCGCGTCCAGCCGGCTGGCGATGCGGCGGCTGTAAATTTGCCCGGCGTCGGTCAGCTTCACCCCGCGGCGCGTGCGGCGAAACAGCTGAATATCGAGAAAGGCCTCCAAATTAGCGATTTGCCGACAGACTGCGCTTTGTGTCAGCGACAATTCTTCTGCCGCCTTGGTGAAGCTCTCGTGGCGAGCGGACGACTCGAAGCAGACCAGTGCTTGGGTCGGGGGGATCTTGCGGCGCATGGGGGGCTCCTTCGGAGCAGCTATAAGCTATAAGTATCAAGCTGCAAGCTTTCCGTGCGCTGAGCCGGAGTTGCTTGCCGCTTGCAGCTTGCGGATTGTCGCTATGCTATTGGTCGGAGTTCCAATTTAGCACAGGTGTCTGCATAAAAGACGCTTGTTTGTGGTTTTCTCTGTGCGTAGAGTCGCTGTCACCTTGTGGTTTCTTATTGGAACCAGACCCCTAACAAATCGAATATCGGAGAGCTCATGGCCGCATCCAAGGCAAGTTTCAACTGGGAAGATCCGCTGCTGCTGGATCAGCAACTGACTGAAGAAGAGCGCATGGTGCGTGACAGCGCACGCCAGTACTGCCAGGACAAACTCATGCCGCGGGTGCTGAACTCGTTCCGCAATGAGCAGACCGATGCGGAAATCTTCCGTGAAATGGGCGAGCTGGGCCTGCTGGGCGCGACCATTCCTACCGAGTACGGTGGAAGCGGCCTGAACTATGTCTGCTACGGCCTGATCGCGCGTGAAGTCGAGCGCGTCGACTCCGGCTACCGCTCCATGATGAGCGTGCAGTCCTCGCTGGTCATGGTGCCGATCAACGAGTTCGGTTCTGAGGAGCAGAAGCAGAAGTACCTGCCCAAGCTGGCCTCTGGCGAGTTTATCGGTTGCTTCGGTCTGACCGAGCCGAACCACGGTTCCGACCCGGGCTCCATGGTTACCCGCGCGCGCAGCACTGAAGGCGGCTACCTGCTCAAGGGCGCCAAGATGTGGATCACCAACAGCCCGATTGCTGACGTATTCGTGGTTTGGGCCAAGACCGATGATGACGTGATTCGCGGCTTCATTCTGGAGAAAGGCTGGAAAGGCCTGAGCGCCCCGGCCATCAAGGGCAAGGTGGGTCTGCGTACCTCCATCACCGGCGAGATCGTGATGGACGACGTGTTCGTGCCGGAAGAGAACATGCTGCCGCACGTAACCGGCCTGAAAGGTCCGTTCACCTGCTTGAACTCTGCTCGCTACGGTATCTCCTGGGGCGCGCTGGGCGCTGCCGAGTTCTGCTGGCACACCGCTCGTCAGTACACGCTGGATCGCCTGCAGTTTGGCCGCCCGCTGGCGCAGACTCAGTTGGTGCAGAAAAAACTGGCGGACATGCAGACTGAAATCACTCTGGCGCTGCAAGGCTGCCTTCGTTTGGGCCGCATGAAGGATGAAGGCACTGCTGCCGTTGAAATCACCTCCATCATGAAGCGCAACTCCTGCGGCAAGTCACTGGACATCGCCCGCATTGCTCGCGACATGCTGGGTGGCAACGGTATCTCCGACGAGTACGGCGTTATCCGCCACGTGGTCAACCTGGAAGTGGTTAACACCTACGAAGGTACCCACGACGTGCACGCGCTGATCCTCGGCCGCGCGCAGACTGGCCTACAAGCGTTTTTCTAACGCCTTACGGCAGCTGCAAGCCTCAAGCTGCAAGCGACAAGCCACCCGTGTTGGGTCGGCTTGTCGTGTTTTCCTCGCGCAGCACGAGGCTACCTTCTCCTCCCCCTATCTCGCACGGCCAGCTTGTGGCTTGAAGCTTGCCGCTTGGAGCTAAAGGCATGAGTGCATTATCCGGTTTGCGCGTCCTCGATCTCTCCCGTGTATTGGCTGGCCCTTGGGCCGGGCAGATGCTGGCGGACCTGGGGGCGGATGTGGTCAAGGTTGAACGGCCGGGGGCGGGTGATGACACCCGTGCCTGGGGGCCGCCGTACCTGCGTGATGGCGACGGTCGCGACACCTCTGAGGCGGCGTATTTTCTGTCGGCCAACCGCAACAAGCGCTCGATCACCATCGACTTTACTCAGCCCGAAGGGCAGCAGCAGGTGCGTGAGTTGGTGCAGCGCGCTGATGTGCTGATTGAGAACTTCAAGGTTGGCGGGCTGGCCGCTTATGGGCTGGATTACGCCAGCCTGCAGGCGCTTAACCCCCGCCTGATCTACTGCTCGGTAACCGGCTTTGGGCAGCAAGGGCCCTATGCCAAGCGGGCGGGCTACGACTTTATGATTCAGGCCATGGGCGGCCTGATGAGCATCACCGGCAAGGCGGATGGCGAGGAGGGCGCCGGGCCGGTCAAGGTTGGCGTTGCGCTGACCGATATCCTCACCGGGCTGTACGCCAGCAATGCCATTCTTGCGGCGCTGGCCGAGCGTGAGCGCAGCGGTCTGGGCCAGTACATCGATTTGGCGCTGCTGGATGTGCAAGTCGCCTGTCTCGGTAATCAGGCGCTGAACTACCTCACTACCGGCGTGCCGCCCAAGCGTTTGGGTAACGCGCACCCGAACATCGTGCCCTATCAGGACTTTCCAACCGCTGATGGCGACTTCATTCTGACGGTGGGGAACGACGGTCAGTTTCGCAAGTTCTGCGAGGTGGCGGGGCATCCGGAGTGGGCGGCTGACGCGCGGTTTGCGACTAACTCAGCTCGGGTTGCCAATCGCGCTGAGCTGGTGCCCCTGATCCGTCAGGTCACGGTATTTCGCACCACCGCCGAGTGGATTGCGGCGTTGGAGCAGGCGGGTGTGCCCTGTGGCCCGATCAACGATCTGGCGCAGGTGTTTGCCGATCCGCAGGTGCAGGCGCGTGGTACACGCATTCGCATGGCGCACCCGTTGGCTGGCGAGGTCGATCTGGTTGCCAACCCGATCCGGCTGTCACGCACGCCGGTCGACTATCGCCGCCCGCCGCCGCTGCTGGGTGAGCACAACTCAGAGGTGCTGTCCGACTGGCTCAGCGACTGACCGGGCGCTCGCGCCGCTGGGCGCGGGCCAGTCTGCGGCTTTCCTCTTCCCGCTCTTCCAGCACGTCCTGCACATAGCTGATGTGCTCGCTGGCAATGCGCCGCGCATCGTCGGCGCGGCCCTGCATGATGGCGTCGAACAGCGCCTGGTGTTGCTCAACCAGCATGCGTCGGGTCTCGCTGCGCAGCGCGTACATGCCGCCGATGTTGGTCACCACGTTGCGTTTGAGCAGATCGAACAGGCCACGAATGGTGTGCAGCAGCACCAGATTGTGGCTGGCCTCGGCGATCGCCAGATGAAAACGCGCGTCAGCTGCGCCTTCCTCTGCCCGTGATGCCTTGCCCTCGCGGGCGTAGCACGCCTGCAGCGCATCAAAGGCCGCCTGCAGGTGTTCACGGTCCAGATCGGTGGCGCGCTGGGCGGCATAGTAGGCGCAGTCGGCTTCCAGTGTGTGGCGAAACTCCAGCAGGTCGCGCTGTGCCTCGGGGCGACCTTCCAGCAGCGCCAGCAGCGGATCGCTGAAGCTGGAGCCCAGCGTATCGCTGACATAGTTGCCGCCGCCCTGGCGGCTGATCAACAGGCCCTTGGCAACCAGCTTTTGTACCGCCTCGCGCAGGGAAGGGCGCGACACGCCGAACTGCTCGGCCAGCGCGCGCTCGGCGGGTAGGCGCTGGCCCGGCTGCAGCGTGCCCTCAAGAATCATGGTTTCCAGCTGCTCGACGATGTTGTCGGACAGCCTGCGCTGTTTGATCTGGCCTATTTCCACGCAAGGTTCCTTTGGTCTTACCAATCCTGTCGAAAGGGTAGCGGTCGGGCTAGCGCCGATCAACCGCCGCGTTGCCGCATATACCAAAGTCTACAGTCACAGGTTTGACATGCTGCTGGTGCTTTTTTAATCTGGGCTTCCATTTTTGTAAATTGGTATTACCAATTGGTGCTCGATCGCCAATAACAAGTACAGGAGCGCTTCATGTCTTCCGGTTTTCTTGCCTTGATGGCCTTTGCCCCGATTCTGTTGGCGGGCATCTTGTTGATCGGTTTGCGTTGGCCGGCACGTCGTGCCATGCCGCTGGTCTACCTGCTCAGCGCCGGTATCGCGTTGTTTGTCTGGGATATGAGTTTCAACCGGGTGCTGGCCTCGACCCTGCAGGGGCTGGTAGTCACTGTCGGCGTTCTGTGGATCATCTTTGGCGCCATTCTGCTGCTCAACACCCTCAAGCACTCCGGCGGCATTACGGCCATTCGCGCCGGCTTTACCACCATCAGCCCGGACCGCCGTATTCAGGCCATCATCATCGCCTGGCTGTTTGGCTGCTTCATTGAAGGCGCCTCCGGCTTCGGTACGCCCGCTGCCATCGCCGCGCCGTTGCTGGTAGCCATCGGCTTTCCGGCCATGGCGGCGGTGCTGATGGGTATGCTGGTGCAGAGCACGCCGGTCTCCTTCGGTGCGGTGGGTACGCCGATCATCGTGGGTGTGAATACCGGCCTGGATCACGCGGTGATCGGTGAGCAACTGGCGGCCGCCGGCTCCAGTTGGGACGCCTATCTGCAGCTGATCACCAGCCAGGTGGCGATTGTTCACGCGCTGGTGGGTACCGCCATGCCGCTGGTGATGGTCATCATGCTGGTGCGCTTCTTTGGTCAGGACAAGAGCTGGCGCGCGGTGTTTGAAGTGCTGCCGTTCGCCCTGTTTGCCGGTGTCTCCATGACCATCCCCTATGTGCTGGGCGGTGTCTTTCTGGGGCCGGAATTCCCGTCGCTGATTGGTGGTCTGGTCGGCCTGGCGATCGTCACCACCGCCGCTCGTGCAGGCTTTCTGGTGCCCAAGCGTCAGTGGGACTTTGCACCGCGTGACAGCTGGCCGGCCGCCTGGATGGGTACCGTTGAGATGAAGCTGGAAGAGTTGACCGCGCGCCCCATGAGCAGCTTCCGCGCCTGGCTGCCGTACCTGCTGGTGGGTGTGCTGCTGGTGATCAGCCGGGTCTTCCCCGAGGTCACTGCCGCGTTCAAGGCGGTTGCCATCAACTTTACCGATATCCTGGGTGAGGCTGGCGTCAGCGCTGGCGTACAGCCGCTGTACCTGCCGGGCGGTATTCTGGTCATGGTGGTGATTGCGACCTTCTTCCTGCATCGCATGAAAGCCAGCGAGCTGGGCAAGGCGGCGGGCGAGTCCTTTGGCGTGCTGCTGAGCGCCGGCTTTGTACTGCTGTTCACCGTGCCGATGGTGCGTATTCTGATCAACTCCGGAGTCAACGCCGCCGACCTGCCGAGCATGCCGATTGTCATGGCCCGTTATGTCGCCGACAGCGTGGGCGGTATCTATCCGCTGCTGGCGCCGAGCATCGGCGCGCTGGGCGCCTTCCTGGCTGGCTCCAACACCGTATCCAATATGATGTTCAGCCAGTTCCAGTTTGGCGTAGCGAGCAACCTCGGCCTGTCCACAGCGCTGATCGTGGCGGCGCAGGCGATTGGCGCCGCGGCCGGTAACATGATTGCCATTCACAACGTGGTGGCGGCCTCGGCTACCGTTGGCCTGCTTGGCCGCGAGGGTACGACTCTGCGCCGTACCATCTGGCCGACCCTCTACTACGTGCTGATGACCGGTTTGATTGCGCTCTTTGCTGCCTATGTTATGGGTGTCCGCGACCCGCTGATGGCGGGCTGATACCCTACTGCTGTCGCCCCGGCCTGGTGCCGGGGCGTCGTCCGTTGAAGATTCGATGGGAACTCCGTGATGATCATTTCTGCCTCGACCGATTACCGTGCCGCCGCCCAGCGCCGGTTGCCGCCCTTTCTGTTCCACTACATTGATGGTGGCGCCTACGCCGAGCACACGCTCAAGCGCAATGTCGCGGATCTGGCCGATATCGCCCTGCGTCAGCGGGTGCTGAAAGACATGGCGGAGCTGAGCCTGGAAACCCGCCTGTTCGACGAAACTCTGAGCATGCCGGTGGCGCTGTCGCCAGTCGGTCTGACCGGCATGTACGCCCGTCGTGGTGAGGTCCAGGCGGCGCGCGCTGCTGCCGACAAGGGCATTCCCTTTACCCTGTCGACCGTGTCCGTGTGCCCGATCGAGGAAGTGGCTCCGGCGATCAATCGTCCGATGTGGTTTCAGTTGTACGTGCTGAAAGATCGCGGCTTTATGAAGAACGCGCTGGAACGCGCCAAGGCCGCGGGTGTGACCACGCTGGTGTTCACCGTCGACATGCCGGTGCCGGGCGCGCGTTATCGCGATGCGCACTCCGGTATGAG
>DBHE01000012.1 GCA_002296055.1 Pseudomonadaceae bacterium UBA836 | reverse complement strand
TCACGGTTTTGGTCCAGCCCTGCTTGAAGGGACCTGGATGACCATTCGTTTGTCCCTGGCGGCACTCGCGCTGGGGCTACTGTTCGGCCTGCTGGGCGCCTCTGCCAAGGTCTCGGACAAGCGCGTGCCGCGCCTGCTGGGCGGCTTTTATACCTCGGTGGTGCGTGGCGTACCCGAAACGGTCTGGGTACTGATGATGTACTTCGGCACCGTCTCGGCGATGAATGCCATTGGTGCCTGGTTTGGTAACCCACGCTTATCGCTAAGCCCCTTTGTTGCCGGCACCCTGGCACTGGCGTTGTGCTTTGGTGCCTATGCCACCGAAGTGTTTCGCGGTGCGCTGCTGGCCATTCCCAAGGGCCAGAAGGAGGCCGGACAGGCGCTGGGCATGTCCAACCTGCGCATCTTCTGGCGCATCACGCTGCCACAGCTCTGGCGCGTGGCACTCCCTGGCTTGGGCAACCTCTATCTGATCATGCTCAAGGACACGGCGCTGGTATCGCTGATTACCCTTGAGGAGATCATGCGCAAGGCGCAGACGGCCGCCAACGCAACCAAAGAGCCGTTCACCTTTTACCTGCTGGCCGCGCTGATCTACCTGTTCCTCACGGTCTTTATCATGGGCGCGCTGCACTGGTTTGAGCGCCGCGCCAACCGCGGTTTTGTGAGGACTGAGCTATGACCTGGGCTGAACGCTGGGCCACCATCGAGCGCTTTTTGCCGCAGCTGTGGGATGGCACCCTGGTCACCCTGCAGCTGGTCGGGCTGGCGGTGCTCATCGGCCTGTTCTTTGCCATTCCGCTGGGGCTGGCGCGGGCGTCACGGCACTGGTACATCCGCGCGCTGCCGTACAGCTATATCTTCTTCTTTCGCGGTACACCGTTACTGCTGCAGCTGTTTCTGGTCTACTACGGCATCTCCCAGTTCGAGGTGGTGCGCAAGAGTTTTCTCTGGCCCTATCTGCGCGAGCCCTACTGGTGCGCGTTGATCACCATGACCATGCACACCTCGGCCTATATTGCTGAAATCCTGCGCGGCGCTATTCAGGCCGTACCGCCGGGTGAGGTGGAAGCCGCTCGGGCGCTCGGCATGTCGCGACGTCAGGCGCTGCAGTACATCATTCTGCCGCGTGCCATTCGCATCGGCTTGCCGGCTTACGGCAACGAGGTGATCCTCATGCTCAAGGCCAGCGCCGTGGTGTACACCATCACCATGATGGACATCATGGGGGTGATCCGCACCATCAACTCGCGCACTTATCAGTACGAGTTGTTCTTCCTGGTGGCGGGCGTCATGTACCTGATCATCACTCTGGTGTTCACCCAGTTGTTCCGTCTGGTGGAGCGTTGGCTCAAGGTGGACGCCGGTCGCCAGCAGCGCTGATAGCGCCCGGTGGAGCTGCTTGAGCGCTTCAATCTGCTGACCGACTGGCTGCAGCGTCACGAGATGCTGTGGCGCCAGCGCCCCTTTACCCATCGGCAATTGTCCTGGGAGCAGGATTGGCCGGCGCTGGCACAGTGGTTGCGCCAGCGCAGCCTGGCCGATGCAGAGGCTGCCCAATCGCAACCCGCACTGCTGACCGATGCCCCTGCACCTTTTGGTGAGCTGGCAGCCGAGGCGCGCGCGTTGTGCAGCCTGCCGCGTTGGCACGGCGACCTCGCGCAGCCGCTGCCCGAGCTGCTGCACCGGCACATGCCGGGGCGCAAGTGGCAGCAGATCACCCGCTTTAGTGCAGTGACCACTGCCCGTAGTCCGGCCACGCCTCAGCGCTGGGTGGACTGGTGCGCCGGCAAGGGGCATCTGGGCCGCTTGCTGGCCTGGCACAGCCAATGTCCGGTGTGCTGCCTGGAGTGGGACGCCGCCCTGTGTGATGCCGGGCAGCAGCTTAGCCAGCAACTGCAGTTGCCGGTGCAGCACCTGAGGGCAGATGTCATGCAGCTGCCTGCGGCGCAGCTGCAACCGCAGGACGCGGCAGTTGCCCTGCATGCCTGCGGCGATCTGCACCGGCAGTTGATCGAGCAGGTAGTGGCTGCCGGTTGTGCACAGCTGGCGCTGTCGCCCTGTTGCTACAACCGCATCAGCGCACCGCAGCACCAGCCGCTGTCCGCCGCTGGTAGGCGGGCAGGGCTAGTCCTCAGTCGCGATGAGCTGGGTCTGCCGTTGCAGCAGACTGCCACTGCTGGTGCACGCGAGCGCCGCCAGCGCGACCGCTCCATGGCCTGGCGCCTGGCCTGTGACCTTTGGCAGCGTGAAGCGCGTGGGGTGGACGCCTACCTGCCCACACCCTCCAAACCGCCGGGGCCGTCGCCTGAAAACCTGCAGCAGTTCTGCCAAGCGGTTGCCAATCACCACCAGTTGACGCTGGCGGCGCCACCCTGTTGGGACGCGCTGGAGCAGCGCGGCTGGCAGCGGCTGGCCGAGGTGCGCAACCTGGAGCTGGTAGCCGGCCTGTTCCGGCGGCCGCTGGAGCTGTGGCTGGTCATTGAGCGTGCACTTTATCTACAGGAGGCAGGCTACAGCGTCAGCCTTGGCGAGTTCTGCGAAGCCGAACTGACCCCGCGCAACCTGTTGTTACTGGCTATAGGAAGCACTGATTAATTCTGCCTGAACGCCCCGCAGGACGGGCGCTCAAGCATGAATCTGCTGCGTTGCGCTGCTTGCC
>DBHE01000145.1:10231-14961 GCA_002296055.1 Pseudomonadaceae bacterium UBA836 | reverse complement strand
GCCGACGTGCGCAACTGCTTCACCAAAACCAAGAGCAAGATCGGCACCGAGGGCAGCGTCAGCCACATGTTCGATCACTGCGCCATTCTGGCGTTCAAGGGTGAAGACGAAGAAGCCACGCTGGAAGCGCTGATGATGGCCGACGTCGACGTGACCGACATCGAGAACGAAGACGGCCTGATCACCGTATTTGCCCCGCACACCGAGTACTTCAAGGCCAAGCAGGCGTTGATTGATACCTTTGGCGAGGTAGATTTTGAAGCCGACCTGATCCAGTTTGTACCGCAAACCACCACCGAGATCAGCGGCGATGATGTGGCCATGTTCGAGAAGTTCACCGACATGCTGAACGACCTCGACGACGTGCAGAACATCTTCCACAACGCCGAGTTCTGATCTGCGCGGGCGCTCCTCAGGAGCGCCCTGCCTGCCCTGCCCCAGCCGCTTCGCCACCCGACTCCGTCACCGCATCAAGCTCCCGCCGCTGCTCGCGCATACGCTCCAACTGCGCTTTGATAGCCGCCTTGCGTTCAGCATCAGCGCCTTTGGCCTCCTCTTCCAGCGCACGCGCCTGCTCGGACAGCTGCGCCTTGCGCTCAGCCAGTTGCTGCGCCAGCTCGGCCTTGTCGAACAACACCGCTTCGGCCTCAGCAGCCTGTGCGCGGCGCTGGCGATGCCCGCCACCCGCCGGAATAAACACCTGCTCAGCAGGCACCGGGCGTTGATTCATGATGGTAGGCGACATGATCTCGATGCCGGCGCCGTGCAAGCCGTCGAGAATCGCCTTGTACAAGGTTGAGCGCGCCGTAATCAGGCCGCGCGCTTCGGGCAACACCCCGGATACGCGGTAGCTGATGGCAAAGTTGCCCAACTCCAGCAATTGCACAAAGGCATCCTGCAGGCCGCTGGCCTTGGCGGCGGCAAGGAGCAAAGGCTCTACATCGGCGTGATGGGTGTCGTACCCCAGCGACAGCTCGGCCGAGACGAGCGCGCCGTCACTACGCAACGTGGCAATCGGGTGGCTGGTCAGGTAGCTGTTGGGAAGCGCGATCAGCTCACCACTTTCAGACTGGATTTCGGTATCAAACAACCCCCGCTCCGCCACCCGCCCAAAGTGCTCGCCCACCGAGATGAAATCACCCAGTACGAAGGGTCGGGTCATACGTAACAGTACGCCTGCGGCCAGGTTGGCAAAGATATTGGAAGACGAAAAGGCAAAGACCCCGGAGATCAACAACCCCAGCAGGGCGATGATCTGATTGCGTGCGCCCTCGCTGACCGGCAAGGCCAGAATGACCGCAACCAGACCAATCAGGGTCAGCGCCAGCATGATCAACTGGCGTGAGAACAGCCGCTCGTTGCCCAGGTCGCGATTGCGCCGAATCAACAAAAAGTGCGCCAGCGCCAGCACCAGCGCGACGAGCCCAAGCGTCAGCAGCAGCGGAATCGACGCCAGGGCCGCTGCCACAATATCTGTCAGCAGGTTCATCCCGCCTCTCCCGTTAGTTTGTGTCCAGGGTAGTACTTGGCCGCTTCAGGGCGGCGTAGCTGCTGAAACGCTGCCACCTCCCAGGGCCGAATGGCAAGGATCATACTGACGCCAAAGCGCTGCTCCAGCGGCAACACCAGATCCTCCTGATGACTGTGGCGAAACGCCTGAGCCAGACGCTGCAGCTTCTGATGCATCTGCTCGGTAGACTGCGGCGAGAGCATGCCGCTGAGAAACAGGCGCAGTTCACCCGGCAAGTTGAAGTGGCATTGAAAGAAGTCGGCCTGCACCTGCTGCTCGAAAAAGCGCTGAATCGGCCCATGCTGCTGCCAGCGAAAGTCATGGCTGATCAGCGGTTTGATGCGGTTGCCCGGCAGCAGCTCGATCAGCCCCATGCGATCCAGGCGCGCCAGCCGCCCGACCGCTTCCACCTCGCTGAGCTGATAGGTCTCCAGTATCTGCGCCAGGCTCCAGCGGTTCAGTGCGCAGATTGCGACCAGCAACAGCCGATCATCGCCCACCAGCTCCTGCTCCTGCTCGGCGGTAAGGGCGTCGATGCGCTGGGCCTGATCCAGCCGCCGCACCAGGTCGCTGATTTCCAGCCCCAACAATGAGCAGATCTGATCCAGCCGCTGCAGCGAAAACTGCCGCTCGGAGAACAGCCGCTTAACACTCGCCTCTGACAAGTCCAGCGCCTCGGCGACCTGAAGATAGGTGATGCCGTGCTCCTTCAATGCGTTTTTGAGAGCCGAAACAATCGCAGCGGTCTGCGCCATATGACAATACCTTTACAGGAATCCAATGCCGTGAAGGCGGTACGAGCCACCGAAAAGTATCGCCATGTAATACCTTAAGCCACCTTCCGTGCAACCTTTTCGGTAACGCTGGCGCCGCCGATCAGGCCGGTGCACAGTCCGCTCCAGACGCAGCCACACCCTGTGCGACTGCCACTCACGCTGGAGGCAACACCATGGATAACGAGATCAACAGCAACTCCTCGGGCTGGATTTTCTTCGTCAAGGCATCTTTTGCAATTGCCCTGCTGGCGACCGGCGCGGGCGTCATCTTCTCGCCCACCGACCTGCTGGTCAAAGGCTACATGTCGGTTTGTGCGCTGTTTCTGGTCAGCACCACCATCACCCTGTCAAAAACCATGCGGGACGAACACGAAGGCAAGCGCATCCATAACCGCCTGTCTGAAGCCCGCGCCCAGCAACTGCTGAAAGAATATACGGAGTAACCGCCATGACACTCTGGAGAAAGGTAGGCACCCTGTTCCGCGCCAGCGCGCACGAACCGCTTGAGCAACTGGTCGACGCCAACGCCCTGCGCATCATGGAGCAGGAACTGCGCGACACCGAGAACGCCATGCTGCTGGCCAAGCGTGAGCTGGCCGGCCTGATGGCAACCATCAAGCAGCTGCAGCGCAGCAACCAGCAGCTCAGCGACGAGCTGCAGCAGCGAGAAGAACAGGCTCGCCAGGCGCTGGAGCGCGACGAGTCCGGGCTGGCCTACGAACTGGCCGAATGGATAGCTGCGCAGGAGAACCAGCTACAGCAGCAACGCCAGCAAGCCGAGCAGTTGGAGCGCCAGGAGGCAACGCTGCGTGAGCAACTGCGCCGCGCCGCAGCGCTGCACCAGCAATACCGCCGTGAGCTGCAACTGGCCCGCGCCAACCGCAGCGCCGAGCGCCTGATGGGCAATCTGGGCCACCAGACCCGCGGCTTGCAGGCGCACATGGGCGACCTGGCCAGCTCACTGGAGCGCATTCGCCAGCGCCAAGACAACGCCAGCGACGTTGGCGCCGCTCTGCAGCAGCTGCAGGATGAAGACGACGGCAGCGCCCTGGATCAACGCCTGCAACGCGCCGGTATCGCTACCGGCAAGACCGACGCCAACAGCGTGCTGGCCCGCCTGCGCGGCAACAGCAGCGCCGGGGCGTAAGACGGCGCGACAGGGGCGGCTGCGGTCGCCCCTTTCATAACTTTTTTATTACACAGCCAACAATAAAGAATATTTAACCTATTATTCAGCGGATGCCACAGTGGGCCCTCACCCAATCGGAGCCATCCCATGAAGCCCCTTGCCCTGTTTGCCGCCCCCCTGCTAATCGCCTGTAGCAACCTGTTAAGCGCCGCACCGGCCGTCCACCAGTTGCGCCTGTCCGTGATCCCTACCGCCAGCTCCAGCGGCGCCGCCGAGGCCATGGTGGTCAGCGGTGGGCGCTGGGGTACGCAGCGTCATCTGCTGCATGCGGCGGTACTGATAGAACATCCGCAGGGGCGCTTTCTGTTCGACACCGGCCTGGGTCATGAGACCGCCGAGGCCTTCGCCCGCAACAATTGGCTCAACCGCAAGCTGCTCGCCTACGAGCACCTGAACCCCGCACGTGATCAGCTGGAAGCAGCGAGTTATCAGGCCAGTGATATCGACTTTATTCTGCCCAGCCACCTGCACTGGGATCATCTGGGCGGCCTGCCGGACTTTCCCGGCTTGCCGGTGCTGATCCTGCCCGGCGCGTTGGAGGAAGCAAAAACCCATGGCGAGCCGCCTGCCTTTCTCGCCGAGCAGCTGGAGGGCGAGCGCGAGTGGCGACAGATAGCACTGGATGACGTGCCTTACCAAGGCTTTGAGCGCAGCCTCGATCTGTTTGGCGATGGACAGATAGTGCTGGTGGACCTGAGCGGTCACACCGCCGGGCAAGTCGGTATGTTCGTCAACCTGCCGTCCGGTAAGCGCCTGTTCCTGATTGGCGATACCAGCTGGACCGAGCGCGGCGTTGAGCAAAACAAACCACGCCCGGTGTTCGTGCAGTGGATATCCCATGTCGACAGCGACCGTGAGCGCAACAGCGAACAACTCAAGCGTATCCACGAGCTGCACCAGCGGGACCCGGAACTGCTGATCGTGCCCGCACACGATGAGGTGGTGGCCGCAGGTCTGGCGCATTTCCCCAACTTTGAGGAGTAACCATGGATCTGCGCAGCCTGCGCTACTTCTGCGCCGCCGCTGAAGCGGGCAGCCTGACCGCCGCCGCCGAGCGCTGCCACGTCGCCCAGCCATCCATCTCCAACGCCGTTGCCCAACTGGAGCAGGAGTTTGCCCTGCGCCTGTTCAGTCGCAGCAAGAAGGGCGTCGCTCTGACGCCCGAGGGCGAAGCCTTCTATCAGGAAGCAGCCCGTCTGCTCGGCAACGCCGGCGAGATGGAACAACGCTTCAAGCGCGTGGAGCGCCCGCGGCT
>DBHE01000145.1:0-9911 GCA_002296055.1 Pseudomonadaceae bacterium UBA836 | reverse complement strand
TCGGTCGGCATCGACTCCAGCCTGGCCAGCCGCGACAGCGGCTACCTACTGCAGCTGACCGCAGGCAGACTCCAGGACTATCGCCTGCACGTACGCACCCAGCCCACGCAACCGGCAGACCTGTGGCTGCTGAGTGAACGGCAGGTGCCGGACGGCTATCACTTTATCGCGCTGCTGGAACAGGAATACCGGCTGCTGCTGCCACGCGGCTGGTCGCTCAACCAGCCCCTTGAGCTGGAGCAAGCCATCCGCTATCCGTGGATCGACCGGCTCGACTGCGAGCTGCGCGCAGCCTTTCTGGAGCGCCTGCCGGCCCTCGCCGAGCACGCCAGTATTCAGGTGGATACCGAAGACCTGGCCCTGAGTCTGGTGCAGCACCGCCAGGGGGCAACGGTCATGGCCGTCAGCGACGACATCGACCTGCTGAGCCCCGCCATTGATAGCCACTCCCTGAAGGGGCTGGTGCCCGAGACGCTGCGCCAGCGCCAGCTGGGCCTCGCCTGCCGGGCCGAACTCAAGGACAGCGTCATGACGGCATTTGGCTGAGCGCCCCTTCCCGCACCGCAGTAGCTGACCTACACTCGTCTGATGACGCTCAAACCTGACGCTGACCCGCTGTATCAGGCCGCCCGCCAGCGCGTGCGCCGCGCCCTGTTGCCAATAATCGACGGCACTCCACCCGATGCTGACACCGTGCACCAGCTACGCGTGTGCTGCAAACGTCTGCGCGCCCTGCTGCAGCTCTACCGTCCATACAGCGGCCGTCAACGTCTGCGCCAGCTGGATCAGCAGATTCGGCTGGTTGCCAAATCCCTGGCCGGACGCCGCGACCTGCACGTGCAGCAGCAGTTGATCAGCCAACTGGCCCGTGAACTCGAACGCCCCCTGAGCCCGGCGCTAAATAGTCAGTTGCTGCTCTCATCAAGCAATCACGGCGTAAGCGCAGAGAACAACGAGCGCATCATCGCCGCCTTTGCGGCTATCCTGAGCGACTGGCCGCACTGCGACAGCGGCAGGCGCGACGCCTGGGCAGCCGGGCTGACGCGCACCCGCAAACGCGCGCGCTCGCTGGCGCGCCGCGCCTGCAACAGCGACCAGGACGCGCTCTTTCACCGTTGCCGCAAATGGACCAAGTACTACCTCTACCAGTTGGAGCAGCTGCACGACAGCAGACTGCCCGCGAGCAGCGAGATGCGGACGCTGGCCCGGCTGGGCGAACAGCTGGGCCAGCTGCAGGACTTGTGCAACCTGGAGGCGCAGTTGCAAACACTGGCACCGGACCAGGAGAGCGAGGCGCTTGCCGAGCAACTGGAAAAACGCAAAGGCCGCTGCAAGCGGCGTATCATTCGCTTGTTCATCAAGGTCTACGGCAGGCGTCACCTGGACGTCTGACAGCACAACAAGGGAGTTGAAATGGACTGGCGAGGCAGACGGCGCAGCAGCAATATCGAAGATCGTCGCGGCGATAATATCGCCAGTGCCGGCGCAGGCGGCGCCCTGCTGCTGCGCTTTATTCCCATGCTGCTGGGTACGCGTACCGGGCGCTGGATTTTGGGTATCGGCGTGCTGGCAGTAGTGGGCGGCAAGATACTCGGTATCGACTTGCTGCCGATGCTGCTGGGGGGCGGACAAACCGTCACCCAGCAGCAACGACCACTGTCACCGGCTGAACAGGAGCTGAGCGAGTTTGTCAGCGTGGTGCTGGCCGACACCGAAACTACCTGGCATCAGATATTCCAAGGCATCGGTCGGCAATATCAGGAGCCCACCCTGGTGCTGTTCTCCAACCGTGTGCAATCTGCCTGTGGCACCGCCAGCTCCGCAGTCGGCCCCTTCTACTGCCCCGGCGACCAGCAGGTCTACCTGGACCTGTCCTTTTTCAATGACATGAAACAGCAGCTCGGCGCCCCAGGCGACTTCGCCCAGGCCTACGTGGTGGCCCACGAGGTCGGCCACCATGTGCAAACGCTGCTGGGTATCAGCCAGAAGGTGCGTCAGGCCGGCGCTGGCCGCAGCCAGGCCGAGGTCAACGCACTGTCGGTACGCCAGGAACTGCAGGCAGATTGCTTTGCCGGGCTTTGGGGCCACGCTGCCAATACCCAGCGGCAGATGCTCGACCCGGACGATCTGGATGAAGCGCTCACCGCCGCCAGCGCAATCGGTGATGACCGTCTGCAGCGCCGCGCCGGGCAGGATGTGGTGCCCGACAGTTTCACCCACGGCACCTCGGCGCAGCGGGTAAAGTGGTTCAAGCGCGGCTTTGAGTCTGGCGATATCGGCGCCTGCGACACCTTCGCCGGGCCGCTCTGATCAACTCTGTGCAGGCCGCGCGAACCAGTGCGGCCAGCGCGCGTTGACCCAGAGTGACAGGCCAAGCACCGCCGAGCCGGCAGCAAGGCGCAGCAGGTCGGCATCGTGATTCCAGATCAGCAAATTGCCCAGCAGCCCCGCCGGTACCAGCGCATTGTTCATGATGCCGAGGGTGCCGGCATCCACCTGCGCGGCGCCGCGATTCCAGAACAGAAAGCCCAGCCCGGAAGCCACCAGCCCCAACCAGGCCAGAACCGACCACTGCAGCGCCGTGTGCGGCAGACGTTCGGGGTTGCCGAGCAGCAGCCAGGCCGGCAGCATCACCATCAGTGCGCCGATGAAGAACAAACCAAAACCGCGCCACTGCTGGGTTGAGGTCAGCTCATAACGACGTACCAGATGGGCATAGCCCACCTGCCCGGCGGCGAAGGTAAAGTTGGCCAGCTGCAGGATAAGAAAGCCGCGAATAAAGCTGTCGCTCAAACCGTCGTACCGAATGATGCCCGCGCCGACCACAGCAATGGCGGCAGCCACCAGCGGGCCGCTGCTGAAGCGGCGATTCAGCAGGTCATCAATGAGCGCAACATGCAGGGGCGTGAAGATGGTGAAGAGCAGCACCTCGGGCACCGAGATGTACTCGAAGGACTGGTACAGACAGATGTAGGTAACGCCAAACTGCAAAGCCCCCACCACCAGCAGCCCCGGCACCACCGGGCGCGGCAGCAGACGCAGGCGCAGCAGCGGCAAAAACAGCAAGCCCGCCAGCAGCGCGCGGGTCAGCACGGCAAAGTAGCTGTCCACCTGCCCGGCCAGATACTCACCGATCAGACTGAATGACACCGCCCACAACAGGGTTACCGCAACCAGATAAGGCATCTCGACTCCAACCAGGTCAGATGGGCGGCGAGTATACCCGTTTCAACTCGCCGCGCCCTCCGGCTGGCGCTTGGCACGCCAATTCAGCACCGTGTACAGCATCACAGGCAGCAAGGTCAGGGTCACCAGAGGCGCGCCCAGAATACCTGCCATCACGATCACCCCGACGCCGCGATACAGCTCAGTACCAGCGCCCGGCAAAAACACCAGCGGTGCGATCCCGCACAGGGTGGTCAGGGTCGAAATGGCGATTGGCCGCAGACGTGCCTCTACTGCCTCCCGAACCGCTTCTATCGGCGTCATGCCTTGGTGGTCCAGATTATCGATCGAGCGATCCACAATCAGGATCGGGTTATTCACCACCGTGCCCATGAGAATCAGAAAACCCAGCATGGTGATCATGTCCAAAGGCTGACTGAAGCCGCCCATACCCAACGCTGCGAACACACCACCTGCCAGATTTAGCAGCGCCAACCCGGCCAGGCCGCCGGCCATACCCAGCGGGATGCTGATCATGATCAGCAGCGGATAGCCCCAATGACGGAAGATGGCCACCAGTAGCAAGAAGACAATCAACAGCGCCGCCAGATAGTTGCTGCTCAGCGAGTCGCGGGTGGCATCCAACTGGTCTGCGGCACCCGAAATGGACAGGTTGACTCCCAGTGGCACCTGACCCTGGGCGCGTAGATACTCCACCAGCTCAGTGCGCACCTGCTCCACACCAGCCTCCAGCGGCACTGAACGAGGCGGGATGATATTCAGCGTCAGCGTGCGCCGGCCGTCGACCCGCCGCACCATGCTGGTGTCTACCTCTTCCTCGATACGCGCCAGCGACGATAACGGCAGCACCTGGCCGCTCGGCGTATACAGCGTCAAACCGCGCAGGGTTTGCAGATCGGGCTGCATAGCCATGGCGTTGTAGAAGTAGATATCAACCTTGTCGTCATCCTGAAAGTACTCGCCCACGTAGCTGCCATCGGTCAGGGCCGCCACCGAGAAGCCGATACTGTCGGCGTCCAGCCCCAGCTCGGCAGCGCGCTCCCAATCCGGGTACACCTGCAGCAGCGGCTGCGCCAGGCTCAGACTGGAAGGGGCGGACTGGATGGACGGGTCTTCGAAAATCTCGCCGGCACGGTCGTAGGCCAGACGCGCCACATCGTAGAGTGTGGCCAGATCAGGGCCGGAGATATCCAGGTTAATGCTACGGGTACCGCCATCGTTGCTGCTGATGATAGAGCCACGGGTGGCAAAGGCCCGCATCCCCGGGTAGCTCCGGTAATGCTCGACCAACGCCGCCATCAACGCATCGATGTCGGCCGGATCTCTTGGCACCACCACGGTCCATAGTCCCTCGGTGGACACGTTCATCATCAGCATGGAAATGGCCGGTACCGGGCTGTCGCCATCCTGGTAGGCATCGGCCTGGGTCTCGGTGTAGGGCAGGAAATGCGCCTGCACCTGGCCTGCAATTTTTTGCATGCTGGCCAGGTTGTAGCCGGGCGGCGCATTCATCATGGCAAAGGTCTTTGCTTCTTCACCTTCGGGCAGGTATTCGGCCGGCGGCGTAAGGGTCAGAACGATGAGCAGGCTGCCGCCTACCACGGCCAAGGCGCACAGCAGCCGTCGACGAGCGGTGGCCAGCAGCCAGCCGACCATATCGGCGCAGCGCCCGGCCAACCTGCCGTTACCACTGGCCTGTTCCAGCTCGCCGCCACGCAGCCGGGCACAGGCAGCCGGCACGGCGGTAATGGCCACCAGCATGGACACCAGAATCGCCGAGGTAATGGCGATGGCAATGTCTGAATACAGCTGGCCGGCCTCCTCCTGGATAAACATCACCGGCAGAAACACCATCACGGTAGTCAGGGTGGAGGCCAGAATGGCGGGCCAAACCTTGCTTACCCCTGCCACAGCCGCGCGCAGCCGGTCCATACCGCGCCGCCGCTCCAGCTCGATGCTCTCAAGCACCACAATGCTGTTATCCAGGGTCATGCCGATGGCAAAGGCCACCCCGGCCAGTGAGATGACGTTGATGGTGCGTCCGGTCAGCATCAAGCCAAGAAAAGCGGCAATGGTACAAACCGGAATGCCCAGCACGCCGATCAGCGTGACGCGCCACGAGCGCAGAAACAGATACATGATCAACGAGGCCAGCAGCGCACCAAGGATCAGGTTCTTCCAGACGTTGAACACCGAGTCGCGTACATAGACCACATCGTCGGAATTGAGCTTGATCTGCATGCCCTGCGGATTCAGCAGCTCCTGGTTGAGCAGTTCCATTTCCGCCAGCATGGCGTCCTTGATGGCGATCACATTCGAGCCACTCTCGCGGCGCACCGCCAGGCTGATCACCGGTGCACCGTTAACGTAGGCGCGCTGACCGATGCGCGCGTGGTCCAGGGTGACGTCGGCCAGGTCCTGCAGACGTATCAGGCTATCGCCGCGCCGGTCGACCACCAGTTGACGCACCTCGTCCAGGCTCTCGAAACGGCCCACGGTACGCAGCAGAAAGCGGCGCTTGCCGCTATCAATCTCGCCACCGGAGATATCACGGTTGCGCGCCCGCAGGGCATCACGCACCCGCGCCGGGGTCAGCCCGTGCAGCGCCAGGCGCTCGGGGTACAGACGCACCTGCACCTGCCGCGCCGCGCCGCCGCGCACATCAACCTGCGCGACGCCATTAACCGCAGACAACCGAGGCCGCACGTTGTCTTCGATGTAGTCGCGCAACATATCCATATCCAGATTGCGCGGGTTGCCGTCCAACGGCGAGATCGCCATGTGCATAAAGGCATTGGCAGAAAACGAGGTGGCGTTGACCGAGGGCTGGTCGACATTCTCGGGATAACCCGACACTTGGGTCAGCGCGTTATTAACGCGAATCAGCGTTTCGTTGAGGTCCACACCGAAGGGAAAGTCCAGCTCAATCTCGGCCCAGCCGGTGCCTGCAACGGAGCTGATGCGCTCCAGGTTGGGCAGGTTGCGCAGGAACTCCTCCTGCTCGACCAGAATCTCCTTCTCGATATCCTGCGGCGTAGCCCCTGGCCATTCGGTTTCGACCGTGATGGTGCGGGTTTCCAGGTCGGGGATCATCTGCACCGGAATCCGCAGCGCTGCCATGGTGCCCAATACACACAAAATCAGCAGCGCCACGGTGACCAGAATGCCGTGGCGGGTGATGGCCTGGAACATATCAGTTGGCCTCTTGGTTCAGCACATTGAGCAACTGCCCTTCGCGCAGGCTCTCGTTGCCCTCAACCACTACCTGCTCGCCGGCCTGCAGACCCTCGCGCAGCTCGATCAGCCCGTCAAAGGCCAGCCCGGGTACCACTTGCTGCTCGCGGGCACGCCATTGGCCTTGCTCGTTGACCACGCGCCAGACCGCAACACGGCCATCGGCGTGGCGCAGCAAGGCATCGCGCGACACCGCCACACCCTGCTGATCCTGATCCAGCAGCAGATCGCCCTGAACTGACATACCCGGGATCAGGCCCGGAATATCATCCGGTAACTCGATACGCAGCAAAAACGTACGGGCCTGCTGGCTGCTCAACGGGATACGGGCCGACACCGGCAGGGCAAAACGCTGGCCCGGGTGCCCCTCAAACTGCAGCTCAACCTGGCTACCGGGCTGAACGCGAGCGTAATAGCGTTGCGGTACCTGCAAATCGGCGCGCAACTGTTGCAGCGTCATCAGCTCCAGCACACCGGTACCGGGCTGCACCCATTCGCCCAGCTCGGTCAGGCGGCGGCTGATCACGCCGCTGAACGGGGCCTGCAACTGGTGGCGGCGCACTTCGGCTTCACGCCGCTGCAGATTGGCACGTGCACCGGCCAGCGCTGCATCCGCCTGCGCCACGGCGGCTTCCAGACTACGCACCTCACTGGCGGCAATACTGCGGCGCTCAATCAGGGTACGCGCCTCGCCCAAGCGGCGGCGAGTGTCTTCCAGCGTGCTATTCAGACGCGCCACTTCGGCACGTTCGCGATCCAGATCGCGCTGCGCCAGTTCATCATCCAGCGCCAACAGGAGCGTGCCCTGCTCAACCTGCTGCCCCTCTTCAACCGGCAGGCTGGCGACGCGCCCCTCCACTTCGGCCGACAAGGTAGCCACCCGCGCCGTGGTGACGCTACCGCTCACCGGCACCATCTCCACCAAGGGCTGCAGAGTGGAGGTCGTAATCCGCACCGGCACGGCGGTTTCCGCAGATGCCAGAGAAGTCAAAAACACAAGGGACACAACAAGGACGGTGCGCAGCACGGAAGTAGCCTCCTGCAACTTCAAGGGGGCCGACAGCATGCCAGAAATCCGCGCATTCAGACAGATTAAGCGTAATGAGAATGTTTCACGATATAGCGAAAGCACACACTGAATAATATTGCGCGCAATCTAGTTTGTGCTATGCTGTCAAACAAGATTGCACGCAATCTATATTTCAGACTTTTTCATAGGAGACACTCCATGTCTATTCAACAGGTTGTATACCGCGCCTCAGCCGAAGCCACCGGCGGCCGTGACGGCCGTGCCATTTCCTCCGACGGCGTACTGGATATCGAGCTGACCACCCCGAAAGAACTGGGCGGCGCCGGCGGCCAAGGCACCAACCCGGAACAGCTGTTTGCTGCCGGTTACTCCGCCTGCTTTATCGGCGCAATGAAATTTGTCGCTGGTCGAGACAAGCTGCCCATGCCCGCTGATGCGTCCGTTGAGGGCGTGGTCGGTATCGGTCAGATTCCGCAGGGGTTCGGCATTGAAGTGGAACTGCGCGTCAGCCTGCCCGGCATGAACGACGATCAGGCCAAACAGCTGATCGACGCTGCTCACCAGGTCTGCCCTTACTCCAACGCTACCCGCGGCAACATTGATGTGACGCTGACGCGGGTTGAGTAAGGCGTTGATCAACGCCTTCTTAAAACGCACAAACAACAACGGCGCCCAAAGGCGCCGTTGCTGTGTCAGCAGCTCAGCTTAGAGCGGCTTGCCACGATTGCCGTGAGCGGCAACAAAGCCCTGCACATCAGCCAGGCTGTTCGCCAGCACGGTCATACGCTCTTCGCGCTCAAACAGATCGCTCAGGTGTGCCGGCAGGTGCAGCGCCTCACCCACGCCCGCCTGGCGAACCGCATCCGGGAACTTGACCGGATGGGCGGTGCCCAGGGTGATCATCGGGGTCGACAGCGAACGACGGCACTCGCGGGCTGCACGCACGCCAATGGCGGTGTGCGGGTCCAATACTTCGCCACACTGCTCGAATACCTCGGCGATGGTCGCGCAGGTGCCTTCGTCGTCTACCGCCAGCGAGTCGAACAGTTTGCGCGCCTCGGTCCAGCGATCATCTTCAACAGACAGCTTGCCGCTGACCTTGAAGGCGTCCATCAGCTCGGATACCAAGCGGCCGTTACGACCGTGCAGGTCAAACAGCAGACGCTCAAAGTTGGAGGACACCATGATGTCCATCGACGGCGACAGCGACGGGTGCAGCGTGTCCTTGTCGTACTGGTTGCCACTCATGAAGCGGTGCAGGATGTCGTTGCGGTTGGTGGCAACAATCAGCTGACTGATCGGCAGGCCCATGTTGCGCGCCAGGTAACCGGCAAAGATGTCGCCAAAGTTGCCGGTGGGCACCGAGAACGCCATGGAGCGCGCCGGACCACCCAGCTGCAGAGCCGCATGGAAGTAGTAAACGATCTGCGCCATGATGCGCGCCCAGTTGATCGAGTTGACTGCAACCAGACGGGTGCCCTTGAGAAAGCCCTGATCGGCGAAGCTGGCCTTGACCATCTCCTGACAGTCATCGAAGTTACCTTCGATGGCAATGTTATGGATGTTGTCGCCGAGGATGCTGGTCATCTGGCGACGCTGCACCTCGGACACCCGGTTGTGCGGGTGCATGATAAAGATGTCGACATTTTCGCAGGCCTTGCAGCCTTCAATAGCCGCAGAACCGGTGTCACCGGAGGTTGCGCCCATGATCACCACGCGCTCGCCGCGCTTGACCAGGAAGTAGTCGAGCAGGCGACCCAGCAGCTGCAGGGCAAAGTCTTTGAACGCCAGAGTCGGGCCGTGGAACAGCTCCATCACCCACTCGTTGCTGTCCAGCTGACGCAACGGGGCGACCGCCTTGTGCTCAAAAACGCCGTAGGTGTCTTGCAGAATCTGTTTGAAGTCGGCGTCTGGAATGCTGCCGGTGACGAACGGGCGCATGACGTTGAACGCCAGCTCGTGGTACGGCAGACCAGCCCAGGACGCAATCTGCTCCTGGGTAAAGCGCGGCAGATTCTCGGGGACGTACAGACCACCATCAGACGCCAGACCAGCCAGCAGAACGTCTTCAAAATTCAGGGCCGGAGCCTGGCCACGGGTACTGATATAACGCATAACGGCAAACCTTCGGTTTGAGCTGCAAGCCGCAAGCTACAAGCCGCAAGCACCGTCGGGGTTGCTTGCCGCTTGTGACTTGTCGCTTGCCGCTGGATTAGTCCAGTTGTTCCACGCGAATCCGCATCAGCGGGCCGGCGATGTCGTCCAGTGCTTCCAGAGCGGCGATGGCGTCGTTCATGTCCTGTTCGCGCACGCGGTGGGTCAGCAGAATCATCGGCACCAGGCCGTCCTGCTCTTCCACATCCTTCTGCATGATGGATTCGATATTGATGCCGCGCTCGGACAGGATGCTGGCAACCTTGGCCAGCACGCCGGGGCGATCCTGGGCGTGCAGGCGCAGGTA
>DBHE01000214.1 GCA_002296055.1 Pseudomonadaceae bacterium UBA836 | reverse complement strand
TGCTGGACATCGAAATGCCGCGCATGGATGGCTTTGAGGTGGCCACACTGGTACGCCACGATGAGCGCTTGTCGCAGCTGCCGATCATCATGATCACCTCGCGTACCGGCGAGAAGCACCGGGAGCGGGCGCTGTCGATCGGGGTCAACGAGTACCTTGGCAAGCCCTATCAGGAAGCTCAGTTGCTGGAGGTGATTGCCGAGCTGGTAGCTGCGGGTGACTGAGATCACGCCCGCTATAGCGCTACTGGCTGGGCAGGCCGGCAAGCGTCGGCAGTTGGCGCAAGTGCTGGCTGACTTCGGCTACGCGGTCGTGTTTGCCGATGACCCGGCGAGTCTGGGCGCTGGCGCACTGGCCCAGGTGCAGACTGATGCCTGGCTGTTGGAGCTGGCTGAAGAGTCGCCGTTGACCGACTGGCTGCTGGAGCACAGTGCGGTGCCTGTGTTGCTGGGTGCCGGCGAGATTCCCGCCGAGGATAGCGAAGATTACCCCCGTTGGCAGCGGCGCCTGTATGGCAAGCTGCTGCCGCTGCTGGGTGAGCCGGCGGCTGGCCAGGCGCCAAGCCTGCCGAGCCTGCTGGTGCCTTCGGTGCGGCCGCAGCCGGCGCCGTGCGTCTGGGTGCTGGGCGCCTCGCTGGGCGGGCCGGCCGCGGTCAAAACCTTTCTCGACTGTCTGCCGGCTGACCTGCCCGTCGCCTTTATCTACGCGCAGCACATCGATGCCGGCTTTGAGCAGCAATTACCGCAGATACTCGGCCGGCAGAACGACTGGCGCATTCTCAATTGCCAGCCCGGTGCGCATCTGCAAGCGGGCGAAGTACTGGTTGCACCCATCGCCCGCCGCCTGGGGTTTGGTGTCGATGGTGAGGTGCTGCTCAGTGACGCACCCTGGCCCGGCCCCTATCGGCCGTCCATCGCAGCGGTGCTGGATGCCGTGTGCGATGGCTTCGGCCCGGCCTGTGGCGCGATCATCTTCAGCGGCATGGGCGAGGATGGGGTCGAGGCCTGCGGACGCATGCGCCGGCAGGGTATCGAGGTCTGGACCCAGGACGCCGACAGCGCCAGTTGCTCAACCATGCCAGAGGCGGTGCGAGCGGCGGGCTTTAGTCAGCGTCAGGGCAATCCGGTACAGCTGGCGCAGGCGCTGCAGCATTGGCTGCGGCAGGAGTGGTCGGCCTTGGCCGGCTAGCAATCAATCAACGCAGCAAGGGAGTAGGGCGCATGTCTGAGGCGCTGGAGAGTATCAATGGTTTGATCGTGCCGCTGCTGAACGATCCGCTGCTGTTGCCAAACGTGGCGGTGGCCGAGCTGGTTGGCTACCGGTTGAGCCAGTCGGCTAACCCGGGGCCAGAATGGTTCCTTGGCTGGACGCAGTGGCGCGACCAACCGGTGCCTATGGTTGACCTCGACGCACTGCGCGCCCAGGGTGGCGAGCCGGCCGACGGTGCCCAGCCGCGCACCTTGATTCTGAATGCCCTGGGCGACAGCGGCGTGCACTTTATTGGTTTGCGAGTGTGGGGGATTCCCCGTTCACGGCGGCTGCTGCGTGATGAGCTACAGAGCCTTGAAGGGCCGTCCAGTTACCAGTTGCAGCGCGTCAGCGTAAGTGACGAGCCGCAGCCGCTGCTGATTCCCGATTTGCTGGCCGTGGAGCGGACGCTGGAGCAGGCGGGCCTGCTGCGCCGCGCGTCCTGATCAGGCCGGCAGCACAAAGCTCAGCCGCGCCTCAGTGCCGCCACCTACCCGGTTGAGCAGTTGCACCCGCGCGCCGTGGCTGTCGGCAATCCGCTTGACGATGGCCAGCCCCAGGCCGGTGCCTTTGGTCGAGCGGGCCTGGTCGCCGCGGATGAAGGGACTGAACAGGGCATCGTTTTCCAGCGCTTCAACCCCTGGCCCGCGATCCAGCACACTGACGGTCAGTAGCCGCTGGCCGTCCTGATTGTGCAGATAGGTGCACACCTCCACACCACTGCCGCCGTGCACCAGCGCATTGTCGATCAGGTTGATCAGCACCCGCTTCATCGACAGCCGCCGCAGGTTCAGGCTGGGTACCTCGGCCAGGCACAGGCGCACCACCTCGCCGTTACTGTTCAGTGGCGCCACCACCTCACGTATCAGCTCGTTGATATCCGCCTGCTCGCTGGGTTCGGCGCTGCCGTCTCGAATGTAGCTCATGAACTGCTCGAGAATGGCGTCCATGTCTTCGATATCCCGGATCATGCCGTCGGTCAGCTCGGGCTCGGCGTCAGACAGCAGCTCGGTAGACAGGCGCATGCGGGTCAGGGGCGTGCGCAGGTCATGTGACACGCCGGCCAGTAGCATGGTGCGGTCGCGGTTGGCCTGCTCGACGTCCTGCGACATCTGGTTGAAGGTGCGGTACACCTCGGAAATTTCCGAGGGGCCACTGGTGTCCAGCAGGCGCACGGTCTGGCCACGGCCGATTCGCTGGGCGGCGCGCTCCAGCATCTTTAGCGGATGGTTCAGCTGGCGTACCAGCAGCCAGGCTGCCGCGGTAGACAACATGCCGATCAGCACCAGCCAGGTCACCACCAGCCAAACGCGCTGGCCGCGCAGCGGGTGCGCGTAAAGCGGCACCTTGAGCCAGTAGTTGCCGTAAATCGGTTGATGAATCCAGACTGCCGGCTGGTTTTGGGTCTGCACCCGTACCTCGGTCTGGTCGCCCAGCTCGTCGCGCAACTGGTGGGTGAAGATGCCGGAGTAGGGCCAGTGCACCTCGCCCTGGGGGACCTGCTCGGGCACCATCACGCGGATACCGGTCATTTCCTCGATGTCATGGCGTGCGGCCGGGCCGCTGGCCCAGTAGGCGCGGACCAGCATGGCGGTGCCATGGCTGTACTGGCGATCCACCAGCAGGTCTTCGTTACTCAGCAGGTACAACAGGGTCAGCACCTGCGAGAACAGGGTGACCATGAGTACCAGCAAGATGGTACGACCGAAGAAACTGCGTGGCAGCAGTGGGTGCCAGCCGGGACCGCCCTTCACGTACCCTGGCCGTCCGGAACAAAGACGTAACCCACGCCCCAGACGGTCTGGATATAGCGTGGCTTGGACGGATCGGGCTCCAGCATGCGGCGCAGCCGAGAAATCTGTACGTCGATCGAGCGCTCCAGCGCATCCCACTCACGGCCGCGGGCCAGCTGCATCAGCTTGTCGCGGGTCAGTGGTTCACGCGGGTGGCGCACCAGCGCCTTGAGCACGGCAAACTCCCCGGTGGTCAGCATGTTGACCTCGTCGCCGCGAGTCAGCTCGCGGGTGGCCAGATTGAGCGTAAATTCACCAAAGCTGACCCGGTCATCGTCGGCACTGGGCGCACCCGGCACTTGCGGCGCCTGACGGCGCAACACGGCCTTCATGCGCGCGACCAGTTCACGCGGGTTGAAGGGTTTGGGTAGATAGTCGTCGGCGCCGATCTCCAGACCCTGAATGCGGCTGGTTTCGTCGCCTTTGGCGGTCAGCATGATAATCGGCGTGGTGTTGCCCTCGGCGCGCAGGCGGGCGCAGGCGCTCATGCCGTCTTCGCCGGGCAGCATCAGGTCGAGGACGATCAGCGAGTAGATCTCGCGGGCTAGCAGGCGATCCATCTGGGCGACATCCTCGACTGCCCGAACCCGATAGCCCTGCTCTCCCAGAAAGCGCTCAAGCAGTCGCCGCAGCCGTACGTCGTCATCGACAATCAGGATTTTTTCGCCTTCGCCTGTCATGGATACCTACCTGAATAAATGAGCTGGCATTGTGACCCAGCCCCCGTTACTTGCGGGCTGGCCATTGTTACAAGAGGTTTCTTTTTACCTTGTTATGCAGGCATCATCCAGCCGCTTGATGGAGGCCGACCAGAATGCCTTGTCTCGGTTATACTGCCCGGCCAGTTTTAGCTATCAGTGGAAGTGTCTCACCATGCAGAGTATTGCCGCGCGCATCGCCAGCGAGCTGACGGTCCGTCCCGAGCAGGTCGCCGCAACGGTCGCCCTGCTGGACGAGGGGGCCAGCGTTCCGTTTATTGCCCGTTATCGCAAGGAGGTAACCGGCAGTCTGGACGACACCCAGTTGCGTTATCTGGAAGAGCGCCTGCGTTATCTGCGTGAACTCGAAGACCGCCGCAGCGCGGTGCTGTCGAGCATCGCCGAGCAGGGCAAGCTCAGCCCCGAGCTGGAGCGCGATATCCGCGAGGCCGACACCAAGACCCGCCTTGAAGACCTGTACCTGCCCTATAAGCCCAAGCGCCGTACCAAGGGTCAGATCGCCATTGAGGCCGGTCTGGAGCCGCTCGCCGACGCTCTGTTTGATGATCCGACGCTTGATCCCGAGCAGCAGGCCGCAGCCTTTGTCGACGCTGACAAGGGGGTGGCTGACGTCAAGGCAGCGCTGGATGGCGCCAAGTACATCCTCATGGAACGCTTTGCCGAGAACGCCAGCCTGCTGGAGCGTCTGCGCAGCGCCCTGCGTGAGGATGGCCGCGTGGCCTCGCGGGTGGTGGCCGGCAAGGAGCAGGAAGGCGCCAAGTTTGCCGACTATTTCGAATACGACGAGCCGCTGAAGAAGGTGCCCTCGCACCGCGCGCTGGCGATTTTGCGTGGCCGCAACGAGGGCGTGCTGAGCATTGCCCTGGAGCTGGGCGACGCCGAGCCGGCGCCGGGTAGCCTGCACCCCTGCGAGGGCCTGGTTGCCGAGACCGTGGGCATCAGCAATCAGGGCCGTGCCGCCGACCGCTGGCTGAATGAAGTGGTGCGTTGGACCTGGCGGGTGAAGCTGCTGGGCCATCTGGAAACCGAGCTGCTGGGCGAGCTGCGCGAAGCCGCCGAAGACGAAGCCATTCGCGTGTTTGCCAGCAACCTGAAAGATCTGCTGCTGTCGGCCCCGGCCGGCCAGCGTGTCACCCTGGGGCTGGACCCGGGGCTGCGTACCGGCGTCAAGGTGGTCGTGGTGAACGCCACCGGCAAGCTGCTGGATACCGCGACCATCTTCCCGCATGCGCCGCGCAATGACTGGGATCGATCCCTCGCAACTCTGGCCGCCCTGTGCAGCAAGCACCAGGTCAGCCTGATTGCCGTGGGCAACGGCACGGCCTCGCGTGAGACCGACAAGCTGGCGGCGGACCTGATCAAACTGTGCAGCGGCCAGACCATGCAGAAAGTGATGGTCTCCGAGGCGGGCGCCTCGGTGTACTCCGCTTCCGAGCTGGCTGCCCGCGAATTCCCGGATCTGGATGTCACCTACCGCGGCGCAGTCTCCATTGCCCGCCGCCTGCAGGACCCGCTGGCCGAGCTGGTGAAGATTGAACCCAAGGCCATCGGCGTGGGGCAGTACCAGCACGACGTCTCCCAGGTGAAGCTGGCCCGTGGCCTGGACGCCGTGGTGGAAGATTGCGTAAACGCCGTTGGCGTAGACCTGAACACCGCCTCTGCCGCGCTGCTGACCCGCGTCTCCGGCCTCAACCCGAGCATCGCCCAGAACATCGTCGACTATCGCGACAGCAATGGCGCGTTCCGCAATCGCCGAGAGCTGCTCAAGGTCAGCCGCCTGGGCGAAAAAACCTTTGAGCAGGCGGCGGGCTTTTTGCGCGTCATGAGCGGCGACAACCCGTTGGATGCCTCGGCAGTGCACCCTGAAGCCTATCCGCTGGTTGAGCGTATCGCCGGTGACACGGGGCGCGATGTGCGCGGCTTGATTGGCGACTCGACCTTCCTGCGCAAGCTGGAGCCGGCGCGCTACACCGACGAGCGTTTTGGTATCCCGACCATCACCGACGTGCTGCGCGAGCTGGACAAGCCGGGCCGCGACCCGCGCCCCGAATTCAAGGCGGCGGAGTTTCAGGAGGGCGTAGAAAGCCTCAAGGACCTCAAGCCGGGCATGACACTCGAAGGCGTGGTGACCAACGTGGCTAACTTTGGCGCCTTTGTGGATATCGGCGTGCATCAGGACGGTCTGGTGCATATCTCCATGCTCTCGCAGCAGTTCGTCAAGGACCCACGCGACGTGGTCAAGGCCGGTGATATCGTCAAGGTCAAGGTGCTGGAGGTGGACATTCCGCGTCAGCGCATCAGCCTGACCATGCGCATGGATGACAAGCCGCAGCCGGCCAGCGAGCGTAGCGCCGGCGAACGGCCGCGCAGTCGCAACAACGCGCCCCGTGGCAACGGGAACGGCAACAGCAAACCCGGTCAGGCCAGCAGCAATGGCACCTTTGCCAATCTGTTTGCCAACGCCAAGAACCTGAAGAAGAAGTGACAGCATGAGCGACTTGCATCCAGCGCTGGCGGCCTTTTCCGCGCAGCGCAGCAGTGCCTTCACCGCCCTGGTCGGTATCGAGTTCACGGCGATTGAGCGTGGTCAGTGCACCCTGCGCCTGGCGATTGAAGACAAGCACTTCAACTCCACCGGGCGGGCGCACGGCGGGGTGGTCTTTACCCTGTTGGATTCGGCCATGGGCGCGGCCGCGTTCAGCGTGCTGGAACCGCACGAGGTGACGGCCACCATCGAGTGCAAGATCAACTACACCCGCGCGGTGACAGGCGGCGAGCTGGAGTGCACCGGCAAGGTCATGCACGCTGGCACCCGCACCATAGTGGTCGACGGCGAGGTGTGGCAGGATGGCGCGCTGGTTGCCAAGTGTCTGGGTACCTTCGCCCGCATCTGACGGGCAGGGTTTAACGGCCTTTCTATACTGAACTGCATTGCCGCCTAGCCGGCGGCGACACTGCCTAAGGAGTGACACCTTGTCACCACTGCTGCGAAATCGCCTCGATCTGCTGGCGCAGCCGGCCTCGCACCCCCTGCTGACCGATTGTCTGCACGGTATCGAAAAGGAAAGCCTGCGTGTCACTGCCGACGGCAGCCTGGCCCATACGCCGCACCCGGCTGGTTTGGGCTCGGCGCTGACCCATCCGCGCATTACCACCGATTACTCCGAGGCGTTGCTGGAGCTGATTACCCCGGTGAGCCAGCGTGTTGATGGCCTGTTCGCCCAGCTCGACGAGATTCACCGTTTTACCTACAGCCAGTTGGGTGATGAGCTGTTGTGGACCGAGTCCATGCCCAGTCGCCTACCGGCCAGTGATCAGGATATTCCGATCGCCTGGTATGGCACCTCCAATATCGGCACCCTGAAGAAC
>DBHE01000250.1 GCA_002296055.1 Pseudomonadaceae bacterium UBA836 | reverse complement strand
ACACCGGCGGTTTTTACCACGCAGCCATCCAGTGCGATGTTGCCGTACAGCACGGCCAGGCCGCCTTCTTGCGAGTAGGCGTGCTCGACGCTGCGGATACAGCCTTCGGCGCGGTCGTCATCCAGGGTGTCCCAGCGCGTGCTCTGGCTGAACGCGGTTTGCGTCGGGATACCTGCCGGGCCGGCGCGGAAGAAGGTGTGGACGGCTTCGTCGCTGGTCTGGGTGATGTCCCACTGGGCAATGGCATCGGCCATGCTGCGGCTGTGTACGGTGCTGACGTCGGTGTGTAGCAGGCCGCCGCGCGCCAGTGAGCCGAGGATGGAGAAGATGCCGCCGGCGCGGTGCACGTCTTCCATGTGGTATTTCTGGATGTTCGGCGCAACCTTGCACAGCTGCGGCACCTTGCGGGACAGGCGGTCGATGTCGCGCAGGTCAAAGTCGACCTCGGCTTCCTGGGCGGCGGCCAGCAGGTGCAGGATGGTGTTGGTCGAGCCACCCATGGCGATGTCCAGCGTCATGGCGTTTTCAAATGCCTTGAAGTTGGCGATGTTGCGCGGCAGCACGCTGTCGTCGCCCTCGGCGTAGTAGCGCTTGCACAGCTCGACAACGGTGCGGCCAGCGCGCAGGAACAGCTGCTCGCGGTCGCTGTGGGTAGCCAGGGTTGAGCCGTTGCCCGGCAGTGACAAGCCGAGTGCTTCGGTCAGGCAGTTCATCGAGTTGGCGGTAAACATGCCGGAGCAGCTGCCGCAGGTCGGGCAGGCGCTGCGCTCGTACTCGGCGACTTTCTCGTCGGAGCAACTGTCATCGGCGGCAACCACCATGGCGTCAACCAGGTCCAGACCGTGGCTGGCGAGTTTGGTCTTGCCGGCTTCCATCGGGCCGCCGGAAACGAAGACCACCGGGATGTTCAGGCGCAAAGCGGCCATCAGCATGCCGGGGGTGATCTTGTCGCAGTTGGAGATACAGACAATGGCGTCAGCGCAGTGGGCGTTGACCATGTACTCGACCGAGTCGGCGATGATTTCGCGGCTGGGCAGCGAATACAGCATGCCGTCGTGACCCATGGCGATGCCGTCGTCGACCGCGATGGTGTTGAATTCCTTGGCGACACCGCCGGCCTTTTCGATTTCCCGCGCGACCAGCTGGCCCAGGTCCTTCAGGTGTACGTGACCGGGCACGAATTGGGTGAAGGAGTTGGCGATGGCGATGATCGGCTTCTTGAAGTCTTCGTCCTTCATGCCGGTGGCGCGCCACAGGGCGCGTGCGCCGGCCATGTTGCGGCCGAAGGTGGAGGTTTTCGAGCGGTAATCAGGCATGACGGACTTCTCATTGTGTAGTGCAGACAGGCAAGCATACCAATTCACTGCAAGCCATGCAGTAGGCGGCGGCGCTTGGGTTGGCTATATAGGTATTTATGGAATATGAAAATTACAAAATAGTATTTTTGGTTATATTTGGCCTGATCTAGTATCACTCCGTCGGACACGGCTGTGTCCTCGAATGGAATCCCGGAGTGTCTACCATGAGCGCTCAGAATAGCCTCAGCCTGCCGGCAGACGATCAGCGTGTCCTCGCTGCCGTTGCCGATGCATTGAAGAATTTGCAGTTCGGTGCGGTGGAAATCACCTTGCATAACGGTCAGGTGGTACAGATCGAGCGCAAGGAAAAGTTTCGTTTCCACTCTGCCAAGCCCTGACAACCCGTCCCCGGGGTCAGTTTTCTTACCTTATTTATCCCCGCCGACTGGATCACCAGAGGCGTGAGAAGCCAACACCACATTTATGGAGCTTCCCATGACTCGGACCAGTTACCTCTGTTGCCTCTGCTGCTGCGCTGCGCGCCGGCGAATGTGATCGCCACGCTTGCCTTTTCTGCCACCGAGCCCGGTGGCCCCTTACTGTTTTACCAGCACAGAGCATTCAATGATGAAAAACGCTTTCCGCAAGACCCTGATCGCCGGTGGCCTGGCCACCCTGTTTGCCAGCAGCGCCTGGGCGCAGTCCCTGACCCTGCTGAACGTCTCCTATGACCCGACTCGCGAGTTTTATCGCGCCTTTAACGCGGCCTTTGCCGACAAATGGCAGAGCGAGCATGGCGAGCAGGTAACCCTGCGCCAGTCCCACGGTGGCTCCGGCTCCCAGGCCCGCTCGGTAATCGATGGCCTCGAGGCTGACGTGGTGACTCTGGCGCTGGCTTACGACGTGGATGCCCTGCGGCAGAATGGCGGCCTGTTGGCCGATAACTGGCAGGCTCGTTTGCCGGACAACAGCGCGCCCTACACCTCGACCATCGTGCTGCTGGTACGCAAGGGCAACCCCAAAGGAATAACCGGCTGGGATGACCTGGTACGTGAGGACGTTGAGGTCATCACGCCTAATCCGAAGACCTCGGGTGGCGCGCGCTGGAACTACCTTGCTGCCTGGGGCTACGCGCTGGAGAAGTTCGACGGCGACGAGGACAAGACCTACGCCTTTGTACGTGACATCTATAAACGCGTGCCGGTGCTGGATTCCGGTGCCCGCGGCGCGACCAATACCTTTGTTCAGCGTGGTTTGGGGGATGTCTTTATTGCCTGGGAGAACGAAGCCTTTCTGGCGGTAGAGGAACTGGGCAAGGGCGACTTTGAGATCGTCGTGCCCTCGGTCAGCATTCTTGCCGAGCCGCCGGTCGCCGTTGTCGATCGCAATGTCGACAAGCATGGCACCCGCGCGCTGGCTGAGGCCTACCTGCGTGATCTGTACTCCGACGATGCCCAGCGCCTGGCCGGCCAGCACTATTACCGGCCGTCCAATCCGCAGATTGCTGCCGAGTTCAGTGACCGCTTTCCGGCCGTAAAGCTGTTTACCGTCGATGGCGTATTCGGTGGCTGGCAGCAGGCGCAGGAGACTCACTTCAACGACGGTGGTCGTTTTGACGACATCCTGACCGAGATCGCCGGGCGCTAAGCCTACTCATTGTCTCCCTTCCCTGTTACCCGGGCGCCATACGCCCGGGCTTTTTGCGAGAGGTGATCTCATGAGGCAACGTCAGGTCATACCCGGATTCGGGCTGACCATGGGGTTCAGTCTGCTGTACCTCGGGTTCATTTTGCTGGTGCCTGTCGCCAGTCTGCTGCTGTACACCGCCACCATGAGCTGGGCGGATTTCTGGGCGGCAGTGAGCCACCCGCAGGTTTTGGCCTCCTACCGCCTGTCATTTGGCGCGTCCTTGCTGGCCGCGACCATCAATCTGCTGTTCGGCGCGCTGGTGGCCTGGGTGCTGGTGCGTTACCGCTTCCCGGGCAAGAAGCTGGTCGACGCTCTGGTCGATCTGCCCTTTGCTTTGCCGACGGCGGTCGCCGGGATCGCTCTGGTGACGCTCTACGCGTCCTCGGGCTGGGTTGGCCAGTATCTCAACCTGCTCGGTATCAAGGTGGCCTACGCCCAGCTGGGCGTGGTGGTGGCGCTGACCTATATCGGGCTGCCCTTTGTCGTGCGCACCGTGCAGCCGGTGCTGGAGGATCTGGAAGCCGAGCGTGAAGAGGCGTCCGCCAGCCTGGGCGCCGGACGCTTCACCACCGTTCGCCGGGTGATTCTGCCGGCCTTGCTGCCGGCGCTGTTGACCGGCTATGCGCTGGCGTTTGCACGCGCGGTGGGCGAGTACGGCTCGGTGGTGTTCATCTCCGGCAACATGCCCTACCGCACCGAAATCACCCCGCTGCTGATCGTCTCCAAGGCCGAGCAGTACGACTACCAGGGGGCTGCGGCCATCGGCTCGGTGATGTTGCTGGCGGCCTTTGCTCTGCTGGTGCTGATCAACGGTCTGCAGTGGTGGACCCAGCGTACGTCTCGATAAGGAGTTGAACATGTCTGAGTTACAGATACCGGTTGTGGGCAACCCGGAGCTGGCAGCGCGCTGGCGGCGGGCCACGGAAGAGCCGGATTGGGTGCGTTGGTCGCTGATTGGCCTGGCCCTGGCCTTTCTCGCGTTGTTTCTGGTCCTGCCGTTACTGGTGGTGCTGGTGGGGGCCTTCGAGCAGGGGATGGCGATCTGGTGGCAGGCGGTGAATGAGCCGGATGCGGCGGCCGCGGTGCGGCTGTCGCTGCTGGTGGTCGCGCTGGTGGTGCCGGTCAATCTGGTGTTCGGGGTGGCGGCAGCCTGGGCGATTGCCAAGTTTGAATTTCCGGGCAAGCCGCTGCTGATCTCTTTGATCGACATGCCCTTTGCCATTTCACCGGTGGTGGTCGGGCTGATCTTCGTGATCCTGTTCGGCTCCCAGGGCTGGTTGGGGCCGTGGCTGGCGGCGCATGACCTGCGGATCATCTTTGCTGTGCCCGGCATTGTCATCGTGATCGCCTTTGGCACCTTGCCGCTCATCGCCCGCGAGCTGATTCCGCTGATGCAGCAACAGGGTAAGGAGGAAGAGGAAGCCTCGCTGACGCTGGGCGCCAGCGGCTGGAAGACCTTCTGGTACGTCACCCTGCCGAATATCAAATGGGGCCTGATCTACGGCGTCATTCTCTGTAACGCCCGCGCACTGGGCGAGTTTGGTGCGGTGGCGGTGGTCTCCGGGCGTATTCGCGGCGAGACCAACACCCTGCCGCTGCACATTGAGGTGCTTTACAACGAATACCAGTTCACCGCCGCCTTTGCCGTGTCGTCGCTGTTGACCGGCCTGGCGTTGCTGACCATTGCCATCAAGAGTCTGGTCGAGTGGCGCGCCGAGCGCCGCCGGCCGGCCAAGCAGCCCTGAAGAGGATTGTCATGAGTATCGAAATCGACCGTATCAACAAGCGTTTCGGCGACTTTGTCGCTGTCGACGATGTCAGCCTCAACCTGCGCGATGGTGAGCTGACGGCGCTGCTCGGGCCGTCCGGCTCGGGCAAGACCACCTTGCTGCGCATCATTGCCGGCCTGGAGCAGCCCGACAGCGGGCGCATTCGCTTTCACGGGCAGGACACCACGGATCTGCACGTCAGTGATCGCGGCGTTGGTTTTGTCTTTCAGCATTACGCCCTGTTCAAGCATATGACCGTATTCGAGAACGTCGCCTACGGGCTGACGGTCAAGCCGCGCCGTGAGCGACCGAGCCGGGAGGAGATTCGCCGCAAGGTCATGCACCTGCTGGAGATGGTGCAGCTGGACTGGACCGCCAACCGGTTGCCGTCGCAGCTGTCCGGTGGCCAGCGTCAGCGCATTGCCCTGGCGCGGGCGCTGGCGGTTGAGCCGCGGGTGCTGCTGCTGGATGAGCCCTTCGGTGCGCTGGATGCCAAGGTGCGCGCCGAGCTGCGCCGCTGGCTGCGGCGGCTGCACGACGAGATTCACCTGACCAGCGTGTTTGTTACCCACGATCAGGAAGAGGCGCTGGAGGTGTCGGATCGGGTGGTGGTGATGAACCGCGGGCGGGTAGAGCAGGATGGCTCGCCCGAGCAGGTGTACGACCAGCCGGCCAACCCCTTCGTCTATCAGTTTCTGGGTAACGTCAATCGCTTCGACGCGCGGATCAGTGACGGCGTCGCGCAGATCGGTCAGTTTCGCTTTGCCGCGCCGGAGTTTGCCGGTCAGTGCGACAGTCAGGCACTGGCCTATGTGCGCCCGCATGACCTGGAGGTGTCGAGCCAGGTCAGTGAGGGTGCACTGCCTGCGCAGATCGAGCTGGTCTCGGTGGTTGGCCCCTGGGTGCGGCTGGAATTGCGCGCCGGCAGCAGTGAGCAGGTGGTGCACGCAGAACTACCCAAGCATCGCTTCCGCGAGCTGGGCCTCCAGCAGGGTGGCGATGCCTGGCTGCGCCCGCTCAACTCCCGGGTATTTTTGGCAGATCACGAGCTGGCCGCTGATTGATTCTTCCTGGGCCCGTGGCGCTGCAATGG
>DBHE01000171.1 GCA_002296055.1 Pseudomonadaceae bacterium UBA836 | reverse complement strand
CTCACTGCACACATCCACGCCCAGACGCTGCAGACGCTCGGCCGTCTTGCGCCCGACGCCGTGCAGCCGCGACACCGGCAGCTCACGCAGAAAGTCCTCAACCTGGTCCGGCAGCACCACCTTTAGGCCATCGGGCTTGTTCCAGTCACTGGCGATTTTGGCCAAAAACTTATTGGGCGCCACGCCCGCCGACACGGTAATACCCTGGGTATCGCGCACGCGCTGGCGAATCTCCTTGGCGATCAGCGTGGCACTGCCCCGGCAGGCTTGAGAGTCGGTTACATCCAGATAAGCCTCGTCCAATGACAGCGGCTGAATCAGCGGCGTGTAATCGGCAAAGATAGCCTGAATGGCCTTGGAGACCTCGCGGTAGACCGACATACGACCCGGCACGATCAGCAGCTCCGGGCAGAGCTTTTTGGCGTAGGCCGAGGCCATGGCCGAACGCACACCGTAGGCCCGTGCCTCATAGTTGCAGGTGGCGATCACGCCGCGCTTGCCCGGATCGCCACCCACAGCCAGCGGACGGCCGCGCAGGCGCGGATCGTCGCGCATTTCAATGGCGGCGTAGAAGCAATCGCAGTCGACGTGAATGATTTTGCGCACGGACAACCCGAACCGGCAGGCAGACGAGAAAGCCGCCAGTGTAACCGATCAGGCCGTCATTACCCGATTGCGACCAGCGCCCTTGCCCTCATACAGGGCGCGGTCAGCGCGCTTTAGAATCGCTTCCAGCTCGGTATCGTCCTCACGCACCTCGGTAATGCCGAAGGTCGCGCTGACCGGCAGCAAGGTGCCGTTAACCGGCACCGGCGTGGCTACCAGGTCCTCACGCAACCGGTTGAGCACCGCGACAGCTTGCTCAAGGCCGGTGTCGGGCAACACCAATACAAACTCCTCACCACCAAAACGCCCCACCACATCGGAGTGACGCAGCGAGCAACTGAGCTGCTGCGCAACGTGGCGCAGCACCGCATCGCCCGCATCGTGGCCGTACTCGTCATTGATGCGCTTGAAATGGTCCAGATCCATGATGCACAGGCTCATCTGCTGGTGCAGTCGGTTACAGCGTTCCCGCTCGCGCTGGAACAGCATTTCGTACTGACGTCGATTGAACAGTCCGGTCAGCGGGTCGGTGGTGGCCTGGCGTTTGAGTTCAACTTCCAATGCCTCCCGTCGCCGCACCTCACTCTGCAGATCGCTGTTTACCGTCATCACTTGCATCAGCAGCGCATAGTGCTGCCGCTGTGCAACCTGCCAACGCAGGGCGGTGAAGAAGCCCACCACGGTCGGCAACATCAGAATAAAGGCGAGCCCAATCAGCGTTTCAACGCCAAAGCCATTGATGGCCACGCAGAACATCATGCCTACAATCAGAAAGCCCGCCGTCAGCAACGACAGGTACACCCTGTTGGGGATATACATGAAGAGCGCCAGCAGGGAGATGGCAATGACGCCGATTACCCAAGTGACCATATCGTGGCGAATAAAGTACAGCAGGAAAAACAGAAAGCAGCCGAAGATCTCAACCGCCGTGGCCGCGTAGCCGGCCGGGGCCAGCGCAGGCTTGCGCAAAATTTGCCAATAGAAAAAAACCAACAAGGCTGCGGTAGCCAGGCGCCAGCCGAACAGCAGCTGAAACTCCGCAGACCAACCCAGCTTGGGGTAGTCCAGGACCCCAAAAAGCACCACCAGCACGGCCCAAACCAGCACCGCCCGTCGCAGCGCCCGAGCCATCTGCGCCTCGCTATACTGACGAAAAGCGCGCTCTGTCGCGGCGTCATCAAATTCACCGCGCCAGGGATTGATACGATATTGAGGACCGATCTTTTCCACCCGAGAGACCCTTCTTATTGTTATGTGCTCGGCAGACCACCCGGCACGCAATCTCATCCAGTGATGTCATTATGACGTCATTTTTACAACTGTCACGCCCCCTGTGACACCTCCTGAAGAGCCTGCAAGCTAAAAGGGTCAACCCTGCCCACGCCAATCAGCATGCCCACCAGCGCCGGCAGGCTATCTGCCTGCATACGCTTCATGACACGCGAGCGGTACAGATCAACGGTTTTGACACTGACTCCTAGCTGCTCGGCAATCTCCCGATTGCTGAATCCCTGCACCAACGGTAGCACGATATCCTGCTCGCGCGGGGTGAGGCGCGCCAGGCGTGCTTCAACCTCCACCGCTTGCGGCGGCGCCAGCGTCGGCCTCTGACTCAGTGCGCGCTGCACGCTATCGAGCAGTAGCTGCTCGTTATAGGGCTTTTCGATAAAGTCCACGGCACCGCCGCGGAAGGCGCGCACCACAATAGGCACATCCGCGTGGGCGCTGACAAAGATCACCGGCAGGCCGATACCACGTTCACGCATGGCATCCTGCACCGCCAGGCCGCCCATGCCGGGCATGCGCACATCCAGCAGCACACACGCTGCTGCGGTCGGGTCACAGGCGTCGAGAAAGGCCTGACCGCTGGTAAACGGCAGCGCCTTAAGGCCCATGGACTCGAACAACCAGACGGTTGAGTCCAGCATGCCCTGATCGTCATCGACCACATAGACCAGTTGTTGTAAGTGTTCTGGCATTGAATCCCTTAGTTTGACGCAGCTGGCAGCAAACACCTCAGACAGAGGCCGCCGGACTCGGCAGGCAGCGCATCAAGGCTCCCACCAAAGCCCTCTACGATACCCTGACTCATGGACAGCCCCAAGCCCAGGCCGTCGGCCTTGCTGGTGTAAAACGGCACAAAAAGGTGCTCGCGGGCCTCAGCGCTGACGCCAGCCCCCTGATCGATCACGTCGATGCAAAGCTGCCCGTCCAGCGCCACGATGCGCAGCTGCACCTGCGAGGCTTGCTCCGGATGATGCTCTCGGTTGGCATCAATGGCGTTGCGCAGCAGGTTCAGCAGCACCTGCTGCAGCAGAATCGGGTCAACCTGCAGTTTGGGCAAACCGGCATCAGCTTGCTCGATGATCTGCACCTGATGCTGCGATGCCTCCCAGGCGCACAGGCCAACCGCTTCGTGCGCCAAGGCCGCTGCGTCGACCTGCTGCAGCCGCCGCGTGCCCTTGCGCAAAAACCCGCGCAAACGCCGAATCACCGAGGCAGCGTGCTCGGCCTGCTCACTGATACGCGCCAGGCCGTGCTCAACCCGCTCTGCCTCTGGTTCACTGCTACCCAGCTGGGTCAGATAGCGTTGGCTGGCGCCAGCGTAATTAAGGATCGCCGCCAACGGCTGGTTCAGCTCATGGGCAATGCCGGACGCCAACTCGCCCAGCGTAGCCAAACGCGCAGCGTGGGCCAATTCGTCCTGCAGGCGACGGTTGTGCTCTTCGCTCTGCAGGCGCTCGGTGATATCGCGGGACACACTGATGACCTCGACCACCTCGCCGGTGTAGGTCTCGCGAATGGCGCGGCTGGCGGTTTCAAACCAGCGATACTCGCCGCTGGCGTGGCGGATACGATAGCTGTAGGTGAGATAGCCATCCTGCTCCAGCGCACTGCGAAAACGCGTCTGCAGGGCCTCGCGCTCCTGCGGATGAAACAGGCTGTCCAATCGCTCGCCGCGCAATTGTTCTGGCCAGACGCCGAGCAGGTTCCAGGAAGCCGGCGAAGCATCAATAAAACGGCCATCCGGGCGGTGGCGAGAAATCAGGTCAGTGGTGTTCTCGATAATCAGGTGATAGAGCCGGCGCGCCACGGTCGCTTCCTGCTGGTGCTGCAACCAGCGCGTCGCATCGCGCCCGCGTACCCAGACCTGCGCCGTCTCGACCAGCGGAATGTAGCTCCACAGCAGGTGGCGCTCGCCACAACGATTGTGCACATCCTCAATGGCCCGGCGTTGCTGGGCGGCCGCTGCCACCAGCTCAGCATGATTGTGCGGCAACCAGGCAGCCAGCCCCTGAGTGTCCGTAGCCAGTGCCAACAAGGCGCGGTTACGAAACATGGGTTGGCCGCTGGCATCCACCAACATCATCGGCAAGGGGTCGGACTGCAGCAAACCATGCAGCGTTGGCAGTAGATCACTCATCAATCACCATATAGTAATTACACCATAATACCTTGGTGCATATTCCATATTCAGACAAAACAATATATAAAATACCCCGAACAGAATACGCCGACCTTGCCTGGACCGGCCAGCAGCAGCCAAAGCACCGACTCGCAACGGTGCCACGCATAACTACAAGAAGGTATTCGTCATGAGCATCTATCAGGAAGGCCTTGCACCGGCCGCCGTCAATCACATGGCCCTCTCGCCACTGTCATTCATCGAGCGCACCGCCGCGGTCTACCCCAACTACCCCGCCGTTATCCACGGCAGCTTGCGCCGCAACTGGCAGGAAACCTACCAGCGCTGCCGTCGCCTGGCCTCTGCGCTGCATGGCCGGGGGATTCGCCAAGGCGATACCGTTGCCGCCATGTTGCCGAATATTCCGGCCATGCTGGAATGCCACTTTGGTGTACCCATGATCGGCGCAGTGCTCAACACCCTCAACGTGCGCCTGGACGCCGAAGCCATCGCCTTCATGCTCGATCATGGCGAAGCCCGCGTGCTGATTACCGACCGCGAGTTCCACGATGTCATCCGTGAGGCGCTGGAGCTGATTAAGCGCCCGATCCTGGTTGTCGATGTCGACGACCCCGAATACGGCGAAGGCGAAGCCCTGAGCGATCTCGACTACGAGGCCTTTCTTGCCGAAGGCGACCCTGAATTCGAATGGCACTGGCCCGATGACGAGTGGCAAACCATTACCTTGAACTATACATCCGGCACCACCGGCAACCCGAAGGGCGTGATCTACCACCACCGTGGCGCCTACCTCAACGCCATCGGCAACCAGATGACCTGGGGCATCGGCATGCACCCGGTCTATCTGTGGACACTGCCCATGTTCCACTGCAACGGCTGGTGTTACCCCTGGACCATCACCGCAATGGCAGGTGTGCACGTATTCCTGCGCCGCGTCGACCCGCAGAAGATCCTGCACCTGATCCACGAACACCGCGTCACCCACTTGTGCGGCGCGCCCATCGTGCTAAACGCGCTGGCGAGCATGCCGGACTCAGCCAAGGCGGCCATCGATCACCCGGTCAAGGCAATGGTTGCCGGCGCCGCGCCGCCAGCCAAAGTGATTGGCGCGGTCGAGAACATGGGCATCCAGATCACCCACACCTATGGCCTGACCGAAGTCTATGGCCCGGTCACCGTCTGCGCCTGGCACAGCGAGTGGGATGAGCTGACACTGGACGAGCGCGCCGAGCTCAAATCCCACCAAGGTGTGCGCTACACCACCCTTGAAGGCGTGATGGTCGCCAACCCCGACACCCTCAAGCCGGTGCCGAAAGACGGCAAGACCATTGGCGAGATTTTCATGCGCGGTAACACCGTGATGAAGGGCTATCTGAAAAACCCGGAAGCCACAGCCGAAGCCTTTTCCGGCGGCTGGTTCCACACCGGCGACCTCGCCGTCTGCCACCCCAACGGTTACGTGCAGATCAAGGATCGCCTGAAAGACATCATCATTTCCGGTGGCGAGAACATCTCCACCATTGAAGTCGAAGACACACTCTACAAACACCCGGCGGTTATGGAAGCCGCGGTCGTCGCCCGCCCCGACGAGAAGTGGGGCGAAACGCCCTGCGCTTTCGTTACCCGGCGCCGCGACCATGATGTCAGCCACGAAGACATCATCGCCTTCTGCCGCCAGCACCTTGCCGGGTTCAAGGTTCCCAAGACGGTGATCTTCACCGAATTGCCGAAAACCTCGACCGGCAAGATCCAGAAGTTCGTCCTGCGAGACTGGGCCAAGGCGCTCTGATCGTCAGTACAACCCTGGGCTAATCCTGCAATCACTGCGACCTCCGTGCCCTGCGCGCGGGGGTGGCTGGTGAGCGCACGGTAACGCCCAGCCATAAAAAAGCCGTTTCACAAAAACAACAAGCAGCCCGGTCTTGCCCGGCTGGCGGAGCTACTCATGCATATTTTCAAACGCGCCGATGGCGCTGAACAACCGTTCTGGGCGTGCGGCCCATTCAAGATTCGACTGCCCTTTGTGCACTATCGATGGGAAACCGCCGAGATGCTGCAGGCGCTGATCATGTTTGTGGTCAGCCTCGGCATGATCCCCTTGCTGGAGAAATACCTCGGCCTGCCCTACGACGTCGCGCTGGCTTATGTTGTCGTCTGTGGTGTGGGTTTCATGCTGCCCGCGCTGCTCGGCGTGCCCATGGTGCCGGGCTGGATTACCCCGGCGATTCCGGTGGTGCTGCTGTTTCTCGGCGACTTTGAGCCAGGCCCGCAGGCCATTCAGGCGCTGTTCGCGTTGCAGCTGCTGGTTTGCCTGATCTTCTTCGTGCTCGGCATCACCCGCCTCGGCAGCGCCATGGTGCGCATCGTGCCCAATTCGATGAAGGGCGGCATCATCATCGGCGCCGGTATCGCCGCGCTGATGGGTGAGATTTCCGCGGGCGGTCGTCTGGCCAACACCCCGATCTCGCTGACCCTCGGCACCCTGATCTGCCTGTATCTGATGTTCTCGGCCTCGTTCAAAGGTCTGACCGACCGCCTGCCGCTGATGCGCAAGATCGTCAACTACGGCATGGTGCCGGGCATGCTGATCGCCATTGTCGTCGGTATTGCCGTTGGCGAATATAAAATGCCAGACGTACGCTGGGGCATCACCTCGCCGGCCTTCGGCGAGATGTGGAACTACCTGCCGTTCACCGTCGGCATTCCAGAAGCAAAAGTCTTCATGCTGGCCGTGCCCACCGCGGTGATTGCCTACATCATTGCCTTTGGCGACATCATCGTCGGTCAGTCACTGATGCAACGCGCCGATGAGCTGCGCCCGGACGAAGTGATCGAAAACAACATCGACCGCGTGCACCTAATCACCGCTATCCGCAACGCCCTGCACGCGCTCTTTGCTCCCTACCCCGGCCTGGCCGGCCCAATCTGGACCGCTGTCGCCGCGACCATGGCCGAGCGCTACAAGTACGGCCGCAAGGCGATGGACTCGATCTACAGCGGTGCCGGCACCTTCTGGATCACCGGTTTCATCGCCCTGTTCATGCTGCCGCTGGTGAGTTTCTTCCAGCCGGTGCTGCCGATTGCGCTGTCGCTGACCCTGGTACTGACCGGTTACATCTGTCTGATGGTCGGCTTTGAACAGTTGAGCAACAACGCCGAGCGCGGCGTGGCAGGCACCATGGGCGTGGTGCTCGCGGTCTACGGCGCAGGCTGGGGCCTGGCGACCGGCGCGGTGCTGTACCTGCTGATTGAGCGCACTCACCTGTTGAGCTTCCGCAGCGCCCATCCGGAACAGAAAACCGACGCCGAAACCATTGACTGACCAATAAAAACAAGAGACTCCCAACAATGAAAAAGAGCCAAACCTGTCTGCTGACCGCCCTTGCCGCCCTGATGGCGGCTCCGGCCAGCGCTGCCTTTGTCGATGACGCCGAGAGCCGCATCGAGCTGCGTAACTTTTACTTCAACCGCGACTTTCGCCAGAGCGGCGCGGCCCAGAGCAAGGCCGATGAATGGGCCCAGGGCGTGCGCGCCTACTGGCAGTCCGGTTATACCGAGGGCCGTCTCGGCTTTGGTCTGGATGCCATCGGCCTGCTCGGCATTAAGCTCGACTCCAGCCCGGACCGCAGTGGCACCGGGATTCTCAAGCGCAACACCAGTGAGAACCGCGCCATGGACGAATACAGCGAGCTAGGCCTGACCGCCAAGCTCAAGCTGGATGAGCACGTGCTGCGCGTCGGCACCCTGATTCCCTCACTGCCGGTCGCCATGCACAACGACAGCCGCCTGCTGCCGCAAAGCTTCCGCGGCGGCTGGTTGCAGGCACAGGGCAGCGACAACCTGCAGCTTGAACTGGGCCGCTTTGATGCCATCAACCTGCGCGACTCATCCGACTATCAGGACATGCGTCCGGTACAGGGCGGCGCCCGCAACGTGGTAGTGACCGGCAAGCAGGATAGCGACGCTTTCGACTTTGCCGGCGCCACTTGGGCTGTCAGCGACGCGACCAAGCTCAGCTATCACTACGGCGAGCTGCAGTCGATCTACCGCCAGCACTATCTGGTGCTCAACCACAGCCAGCCGCTGGGCGCCGGCACGCTGGCGCTGAACCTGCGTTTTGCCGACAGCAACGACGCAGGCCGCAGCAACATCGACAACCGCATGAGCAGCGCCACCCTGTCGTGGCAAGCAGGCATGCACAAGTTCACCAGCAGCTATCAGCAGATGGAAGGCCACACCGGCTTTGCCTACCTGAGCGGCACCGACCCCTTCCTCACGCATTTGGTGCAGGTCAACGACTTTGCCAACCGCGATGAGCGCAGCTGGCAGCTACGCCACGACTTCAGTTTTGCCGAGTTGGGCCTGCCCGGCCTCAAGCTGATGAATCGCTACACCCATGGCAGCAATATCGAAGTCGCCAATAGTCGTCACCACGAGTGGGAACGCAACAGTGACGTGATCTATACGGTGCAGAGCGGCCCGCTGCAGAACCTGTCACTGCACTGGCGCAATGCGACCTACCGCAGCACCTTCGGCAGCGACATCGACGAGAACCGCGTGATCATCGGCTACACCTTCAGCCTTTGATCCTTTTCAAAAAAGGCGGCCACTGCGCCGCCTTTTTGCGTAAACACCCAACACAGGAACGATCAGCCATGCGCACAATCACCACGCTGGAAGGCAACAGCCAACGCCTGGATGGCGGCGCCATGTTCGGCAATGCCCCCAAGGCCCTCTGGTCCCGCTGGGTCGACGCCGATGAACAGAACCGAATCGCGCTGAGCTGCCGAGCCATGCTGGTGCAGGAAGATGGCCGCAACATTCTGGTTGAAACCGGCATCGGCGCCTTCTTCGCCCCCAACCTGAAATCCCGCTACGGAGTGGTCGAAGACCGCCACGTCCTGCTCGACAGCCTGGCCGAGATTGGCCTGACCGACGCCGACATCGACGTGGTGGTGTTAACCCACCTGCACTTTGACCACGCTGGCGGCCTGCTCAGCGCCTGGCAAGAGGGCCAGCCTGCGCAGCTGCTGTTTCCCAACGCCACCTTCGTCACCGGCCTGCGCCACTGGCAACGGGCCCGCCGTCCGCATCCGCGCGACCAGGCCTCGTTCATTCCCGAGTTACTGACCTTGCTGGAAGAAAGCGGTCGTCTGGAGTTGGTCGAAGACGGCAAAAAGTCCAACACCCTGGGCCCGGACTGGCGTCTACGCTTCAGCGACGGCCACACACCGGGGCTGATGATCCCGATCATCGACATGCCCGAGGGCCCGGTCGTCTTTCCCGGCGATCTGATCCCGGGCGCGCCCTGGGTACACCTGCCAATCACCATGGGTTACGACCGTTTCCCGGAAACCTTGATCGAGGAAAAGGAAGCCCTGCTCGACAGCCTGATTGCGGTCAACGGTCGCCTGGTTTTCAC
>DBHE01000170.1:3168-4842 GCA_002296055.1 Pseudomonadaceae bacterium UBA836 | reverse complement strand
TGGCGGATCTTGCCATCGGAGTCGCAGGTCAGATCCTGCAGCACCGCACGGCGCAGCGGCTCTTCTTCAAGCCGGTCGAGCGGCACGATCGGCAACACCTGATCAATCGCCCAGGTATCCGGCAGACTCTGGAAGACCGAGAAGTTGCAGATGTACTTGTCCGCCATCTTGTCGTTTAGTTCATCGAGCACCTGCCGATGTGAGCGCTGACGAGCCTTCAGCTGGGCATGCAAGCGGTTGCACAGGGCGTAGTAGCACTGCTCGGCCAGCGCCTTTTCAGACAGGCTGAGCTTGCCCTCAGCGTACTGCGCCGCCACATCGGCCATGTAGTGCGTGGCACGCCAGTAGGTCTCGGTGACCATTTCAATGTCGTGCTGATCCTGCAGGCGCACCAGATTGCGCACCACCGCCGGCAGCTCGTCCAGGTCCTCGATCTCGGGCATCACATCGTTGTAACGCTCAACGTCCGTCACCTGCACAATCAGCACCGCGTGGTGCGCGGTCATCGCGCGCCCGCTCTCGGAGAAGATGTGTGGGTGCGGCAGCCCCTGTTCATCACAGAAGTCACGCAGCATACCCACCACGGTTTGCGCGTACTCATTAACGTCGTAGTTGATTGAGCTGGCGTTGCGCGAGTGGGTGCCGTCGTAGTCCACGCCCAGGCCGCCGCCAACATCGATATGGTCGACCGGCAGCCCCAGCGCGCGCAACTCGCCAAAGTAGCGAATGGCTTCGCGGAAACCGTGCTGATAATCGGCCAGATTGGCGATCTGTGAGCCCATGTGAAAATGCAGCAGACGCACACCGTCCTGCAGATTGGCCGCCCGGAAGGTATCGACCACGCGCAGCAGCTGGGCAGCAGAGAGGCCGAACTTGGATTTTTCGCCGCCGGTATCGGCCCACTTGCTGGAGGCCAGCGAAGACAGCCTTACCCGCAGGCCCACCTGAGGCGTGACACCGAGCTTTTCCGCCTCCTCGATTACCAGCCGGACCTCGGACTCTTTCTCGATCACGATGAACACGTTGTGGCCGAGCTTCTGGCCAATCAACGCCAGGTGGATGAACTCACGGTCCTTGTAGCCGTTGCAGACAATGGTGCCGCCCTTGGGCGCCAGCGCCAGCACGGCCATCAGTTCAGGCTTGGAACCCGCCTCAAGGCCGATGGAGACGTTCTCGGTGGCGATAACGTTTTCTACCACCGCCTCCTGCTGGTTCACCTTGATCGGATAAAGCGCGGTATAGCCGGCGCCGTACTCCAGCGCCTCGATGTTGCGGTCAAAGGCGCCGGTCAACTGGCGTACCCGCGCCTGCAGGATGTCCGGGAAGCGCACCAGCAGCGGCAGATCCAGCCCACTCTCGCGCAGCTGTCCTACCAGCTCGTGCAGGTCGATACTGCCTGCCTCCGGGCCGCGCGGCATAACCTCGACATGGCCCTGTTCATTGACGTTGAAATAGCCCGCGCCCCAATGGCGAATGCCGTAGACACTGCGGCTGTCGGCCACGGTCCAGGCGGATGCGTCTTCTTTGCGCGAACGTCGAACAGATCCCATTGTTTCCTCACTCTACTCACTTGTTGGGCTCGCCATTGTGAACCTTGTTCGTGACAACAGTTCCGCTGGCGACTCTAGGGCCTGTTGCCGTTTCGTTCATCCGCCTGCCGGAGGCCATTTTTCG
>DBHE01000170.1:2264-2844 GCA_002296055.1 Pseudomonadaceae bacterium UBA836 | reverse complement strand
CCAGGCAAGGCGGAGGGAGCGCAGTGTAGTCGCTCTACATAAGCGACCGACAACGCAGCATGGCCAAAAAATGGCCCCGGCCCTCTGGGTTGCGCCTGTAAAGCCGCCACTCGGCGTCGCTCGTCGCTCACGTGGAATGACCACGCTACGCTTCTCGCTTCTTGATTGGCGGCTTTACAGGCTGCAACAGGCGGGCGAACGAAACGACAACAGGCCCTAGCCAAGGATAAGCCAAAAGCCATCTGTCCGCAGCGCCCGCCATGATCCGGCATTTGCGTTCTCTATAAGCTTGCGGCGCGCTTGGGGCCAGATCGGCACTGGTTTAACGTAGTTAGGGACCAACAACAAGGAGACTCCCATGCAACAGTACTTCAGCCTGGCCGGGCGCACCGCGCTGGTCACCGGCGGCAGCCGCGGCATCGGCCGCATGATCGCCCAGGGCTACCTGGAAGCCGGCGCTCGCGTCATCATCTGCTGCCGCAAGATTGCCGAGGGCCAACAGACCGCGCAGGAACTGAGCCAGTATGGCGAGTGCACCGCCCTGGCCGCCGACCTGTCCACCGAGGCAGGCGCGCGCCAG
>DBHE01000170.1:0-1926 GCA_002296055.1 Pseudomonadaceae bacterium UBA836 | reverse complement strand
CAAGCTCACCGACCGCCTGGACATCCTGGTCAACAACGCCGGTACCAGCTGGGGTGCTCCGCTGGAAGACTTTCCGGTCTCCGGCTGGGAAAAGGTCATGCAACTGAACGTCGTCTCGGTCTTCAGCTGCATCCAGCAACTGCTGCCGCTGCTGCGCGCATCGGCCAGCGCCGAGAACCCGGCCCGCGTCATCAACATCGGCTCGGTCGCAGGCATCAGCTCCTTCGGCGAGCAAGCCTACTCCTATGGCCCAAGCAAGGCCGCCGTGCACCAGCTCTCGCGCAACCTCGCCCGCGAGCTGGTCAGCGAACACATCAACGTCAATGTCATCGCCCCGGGCCGCTTCCCAAGCAAGATGACCAGCCACATTCACAGCGACCCGGACGCCATGGCAGAAGACTGCAAGCACATCCCGATGAAACGCTGGGGCCGCGAAGAGGAAATGTCTGCACTGGCGATCATGCTGGCCGGCACCGGCGGCGCCTATATGACCGGCAACATCATCCCGATTGACGGCGGCTTCACTCTGTAAGCGCAACGCCTCTGCTGTTAAAACGCCCGCCGCCCGGCGGGCGTTCTCCCCCACCTAAATTCCCCTTTTTGCGCCCCAGCGTGAGGCACTCCTGCGCCCTTGCGGTGCAGCCTGGTGGCTGCGGGCCAGCTCGCGCACAGCCCCCATCAGACGGGGCATAGCGGCAAATTGATTACACAAGAAAGTAGTTTGATGACAAATCTATTTAACAGCTATAAACATCTCAAAAGCATGCAAAACCGCACGGACGCGGCATTTAATGCGGGTTGAGATAATTTTTTGGATATGTTTATTATGGAAAAAGTATTTACGCATAAGCATTAGGAACCCGGTTTGTCACTTACACCAGTAACACTACGAAAACCTAATAGCACGGACGGCTTTGCCCTGAATAACCTAGTCGAACGCTGCAAGCCGCTAGACACCAACTCGGTGTACTGCAACCTGCTGCAGTGTCACGACTTTGCCGACACCGCGATTGCTGCCGAGACAGCTGACGGCGATCTGGTCGGCTTTATTTCCGGCTATCGTCCGCCGGCGCGCCAAGACACTTTGTTTGTCTGGCAGGTCGCCGTGGACAGCCGCATGCGCGGCCAGGGCCTGGCGCTGAAGATGCTGCTGGCACTGGTTGAACGCGTACGCGCCGACGGTGTCAACCGATTGGAGACGACCATCTCCCCCGGTAACGAGGCATCCGAAGCGCTGTTCAAAAAGGCCTTCCGTCTGCTCGGCGCCGAGTACAGCACCGAAGTGCTGTTCTCCCGCGAAAAGCATTTCGATGGCCAGCACGATGATGAAGTCATCTATCGCGCCGGTCCCTTTACCCAATCTGCACCCCAACCAGCTCAAGCTTGAGATCAGGAGATCCCATGAACACCTTTGAACAGTTCGAGAAAAACGAATCGGATATTCGCAGCTACTGCCGCTCGTTCCCGGTGGTCTTCAAGCAGGCCCGTGGCGCCGAACTGGTGACCCGCGAAGGCAAGAGCTACATCGACTTTCTGGCCGGTGCCGGCACGCTGAACTACGGGCACAACAACCCGGTTCTGAAAAAGGCGCTGATCCAGTACCTGGAAGATGACGGCATTACCCACGGCCTGGACATGTACTCCGACGCCAAAGAGCGATTCCTGGAGACCTTCAATCGCGTGATCCTGGAGCCGCGCGGCCTCGGCGCCTACAAGGTCCAGTTCAGTGGCCCGACCGGTGCCAACTCGGTCGAAGCTGCCCTCAAGCTGGCCCGCAAGGTCACCGGCCGCAGCAACGTAATCAGCTTCACCAACGGTTTCCACGGCTGCACCATCGGTGCGCTGTCGGTCACCGGTAACGGCCACCACCGCGGCGCCGCTGGCGTTCCGCTGTCCGAGGTGAGCCGCATGCCTTACGCCAACTAT
>DBHE01000237.1:3383-3642 GCA_002296055.1 Pseudomonadaceae bacterium UBA836 | reverse complement strand
TTGCCAGGACGGAAACCATCAACGCGGGCACGCTTGGCGGTCTGCTGCAGACGCTTGTTGACCTCGTTTTGAATACGATCGGCAGGAATGCCTACGGTCATGCGGCGCTCGAGGCCGGAAGTGGTTTCAACCGAAACTTGCATGGATAGTCCTCGTTCAACAGACAAAGAAAATGTTATTTGGCGAATTCCAAAGGGTCGACATTCTAGTCGCTTGATTTGCAGAAGTCATCATCGCCGCGACAAACAGAAAAACAGCC
>DBHE01000237.1:3029-3164 GCA_002296055.1 Pseudomonadaceae bacterium UBA836 | reverse complement strand
CTCGTTCAACAGACAAAGAAAATGGTTATTGGTAGATTCCAAAGGGACGACATTCTAGTCGCTTGAATGGCAGAAGTCATCACCGCAACGACAAAGCGCCAAACAACGCCTGCCCACTCACCATCAAGGCCCCAA
>DBHE01000237.1:0-3007 GCA_002296055.1 Pseudomonadaceae bacterium UBA836 | reverse complement strand
AAAGCCCAAGGGCTTGAAAGATGGTGCGGACGGGGAGACTCGAACTCCCACACCTCGCGGCGCCAGAACCTAAATCTGGTGTGTCTACCAATTTCACCACGTCCGCATTCGGAGCTTGAAACAAAAACGCCAGGCTGGGCCTGGCATTTTTACAAAATAGTGGGGTGGACGATGGGGATCGAACCCACGACAACAGGAGTCACAATCCTGTGCTCTACCAACTGAGCTACGCCCACCACTACACGCTTCTCGACCACACAGCCTTGCCAAATGGCACGCCCGGCAGGACTCGAACCTGCGACCATCCGCTTAGAAGGCGGATGCTCTATCCAGCTGAGCTACGGGCGCCCTCTGCATACGCTGCCCTTGCGGGTGGCGTACCCGATCACCTTGTGACGTGTAATCGGTGCTGCCTGGTCGCCTTCCAAACCGGTATCGCTGTGTTTGTGAAGCGGGGCGAATAATACTGAGCACGCCCGCCCACGTCAACGCCGCATTCAAAAAAATTTAATCACAAGAGCAAGTTATGTATCGGGCGCAGTAAAACACCAGAACCCCGCCAGCCGGCAGCGTTTTCCGACAACCTGCCCCGCATGCCCTTTTTCCGCGGGGTCCGGCATGCCACAATAGCGCCACTTTTTTCTGCGTCAGGAACCCCATGAACGCCCAACTCATCGATGGCAAGCTGATTGCCGCCAACCTCCGCAAGGATATCGCCGCCAAAGTCGCCGAACGCAAAGGTAACCACCAGCGCCTGCCAGGCCTGGCGGTGATTCTGGTCGGCAGCGACCCTGCTTCGCAGGTATACGTGTCGCACAAACGCAAGGATTGCGAAGAAGTCGGGTTCCTGTCCCGCTCGCATGATCTGCCGGCCACCACCAGCCAGCAGGAATTGCTCGAGTTGATCGACAGCCTTAACGACGATGCCGAAATCGACGGCATCCTGGTTCAGCTGCCGCTGCCGGCGCACCTGGACGCCTCCCAGCTGCTGGAGCGCATCCGCCCTGATAAGGACGTTGACGGCTTCCACCCCTACAATATTGGCCGCTTGGCCCAGCGCATGCCACTGCTGCGCCCCTGCACGCCGATGGGTATCGTGCGCCTGCTCAACAGCACTGGCGTTGACCTCTACGGCCTGGACGCCACCGTTGTTGGCGCGTCCAACATCGTGGGCCGCCCGATGGCGCTGGAGCTGCTGCTGGCTGGCTGTACTACTACCGTCACCCACCGCTTTACCAAGAGTCTGGAAGAGCACGTACGCCGCTCCGATCTGGTTGTGGTTGCCGCGGGTAAACCGGGCCTGGTCAAAGGCGAGTGGATCAAGCCGGGCGCTATCGTCATCGACGTGGGCATCAACCGCATGGAAGACGGCCGTCTGGTTGGCGACGTCGAGTTTGGCCCCGCTGCCGAACGCGCCAGCTGGATCACCCCGGTACCCGGCGGTGTTGGCCCGATGACCCGCGCCTGCCTGCTGGAAAACACCCTGCACGCCTGCGAGCACCTGCACAAGTAAACGCAGTAGCGCAAACTAGAACGCCCGGCTTTTGCCGGGCGTTCTAGTTTCTACATCAACAATCAGAGGTTGCCGGTACGACCGCCATCCACCGGCAGGTTGATGCCGTTGATATAGGCGGCTGCAGGCGATGCCAGAAAGCCGACCGCGTTGGCAAACTCGGCGGGCTCGGCGAAGCGCCCCACTGGCACGCTGGCCGCCATACCCTGCGCCACCTGCTCGACACTACGGCCACTGCTCTTGGCACCGCCGGCAATCAGGCTATCCAGCCGCGGCGTTTGCGTCAGCCCAGGCAGCACGTTATTGACCGTAATGCCGTCAGCGGCCAATTCGCTCGACAAGGTCTTGGCCCAGTTGGCCACAGCTGCCCGCACTGTATTGGACACGCCGAGATTACCGATGGGTTGTTTGACCGAAGTAGAGAGCACATTGAGAATGCGTCCAAAGCCCGCGCTGCGCATACCGGGCAACAACAGCGAGAGAATGGCCTGCGCATTGACCACGTGCTGAGTCAGCGCATCAGCATAAGCGTCTGGCGAGGCGTCACAGGCGCGCCCTGGCGCAGGGCCACCGGTGTTATTCAGCCAGATATGGATGGGACCGCCCCGCTCCAGCTCACTGACCAGCGCCAGCGTCAGCGCAGCCCGATCACTTGCATCGACCGCCAGCACGGCGTGCTGCTGCCCCTGATGGGTAGTAAGACTGTCGCGCACCGCCTGCAGCTTATCGAGCGAGCGCGCCAGCAAGACGATCTCAGCGCCCTGCTCCGCCAACTGGCGAGCACAAGCTTCGCCCAGCCCCTGACTTGCACCACAGACCAGCGCGCGCCGGCCCGACAGATTCAGATTCATGCAATTGCTCCACCGCGTTACCAGAGTCGAACGAGCCTAGCACGCGGCGGAGTTCAGCACATTAGAACGCGTCGCCCGGCACCCTTACGTTGCCTTCCATCAGAATGCGCGCGCTGCGGCTCATGATGGCCTTGGTGACGACCCACTGACCGTCAACTTGCTTGGCCTCAGCACCGACGCGCAGCGACCCGGACGGGTGACCAAAACGCACCGCCTCGGGCGCGCCACCACCGGCAGCCAGATTAACCAGCGTGCCCGGAATTGCGGCTGCCGTGCCGATAGCGACAGCGCAGGTGCCCATCATGGCGTGATGCAGCTTGCCCATGGACAGCGCGCGCACCAGCAGGTCAACGTCAGACGCTTCAATCTGCTTGCCGCTGGAGGCAGCATAGGTCTTGGGTGCGGAGACGAACGCAATCTTTGGTGTGTGCTGACGCTTGGCGGCTTCTTCCGGGGTTTTGATCAGCCCCATACGCAGCGCGCCGGCAACGCGAATTTGCTCAAAACGCGCCAGTTGGGCCGGATCGCTGTTGATGTCTTCGCGCAGTTCGGTGCCCTGATAGCCAATATCTTCGGCATTGACGAACACCGTCGGGATACCCGCGGTGATCATGGTCGCCTTGAAGGTGCCGACACCGGGCAC
>DBHE01000065.1 GCA_002296055.1 Pseudomonadaceae bacterium UBA836 | reverse complement strand
CCACTTCAGGTTGCCCTCGTTGTTACCCATGATCACCTGTTTGGCAACGGTCACCAGCGATACCGCTGACTGCACGCCGTCCAGATTGTTCATGCGCCATTCCAGCTGATCGATGGCTTCCATGGTGTCGTAGGCTGAGCAGCGCTCTGCCGGCGTCTTGACCATGACCACCAGAATGTCGGAGCTGGTGGAGTAGTTCTCGATGATGAACTGGTTGTCGAGGTTGTAGCGTGAATCAGCACGCAGCTCCGGGGCACCCGGGTCGAGGTCGCCAATGGCGACGTTCTTGCCGTGGTAGATACCGAAGGCGAAGGCAATGATAGCCAGTACCACAGAGATGGGCGCCACCGCCGGGTGAGCGAACTTGGCAATGCCCAGCCACAGCTTTTGCGGGCGATTGGCCAGGTTGCGATTGCGCTCGACCGCCTTGCGGCTGATACCGATGTAGGACATCAGGATCGGCAGCAGCATCAGGTTGGTCAGAATGATCACACCCACACCAACAGACGCAGCGATACCCAGCTCGCGAATAACTTCAATCTCGATCAGCAGCAGGGTTACAAAGCCAACGGCGTCGGAGATCAGTGCCACGATGCCCGGGATGTAAAGCGCACGGAAAGCACGACGGGCAGCGGTTTGCGCATCGTCTGCACCGGTGTATTCGATGGCCATACCGTTGATGATCTGTACACCATGGGAGATACCAATGGCGAAGACCAGGAACGGCACCAGAATCGAGTACGGGTCCAGACCAAAGCCCAGTGTGCGCAGCAGGCCCAGCTGCCAGACGACCGCAATCACCGAACAGATCAGGGTGGTGATCGAGCTCTTGAAGCAGCGGGTGAAGATCATCAGCAGTACAAAGGTGATCGCCAGCGCGGCGCCGAAGAACATGACCACCTTGATGATGCCGTCGATCAGGTCACCGACCTTCTTGGCAAAACCAACAATGTGAATCTGGATGTTCGGATTTTCACCCTGAAACTCGGTGCGGATCTTCTCTTCCAGCTGGCGAGAGAAATCACCGTAATCGAGCTGAATCAGCTCACCCTGGTTTTCCGGGTTGGGATAGGCTTCCTGCAGCGGGATATCGATGATGGTGGACTTGAAGTTGTTCGCCACCAAACGACCGATTTCACCAGACTTGAGTACGTTTTCACGCAGCTCGTCCAGATCGGCCTCGCTGAGGTAAGCCGGGCGGTTTGCCACCGGGCCACCGTCAAAGCCGTACTCGGTTACTTCGGTCCAGCGCACGTTCGGCGTCCACAGTGAACGCAGGTTCGAACGGTCTACACCCGGCAGGAAGAACACCTCATCGTTAATGCGCTTGAGGGTCTCCATGTACTCGGTGGAGAAGATGTCGCCATCTTTGATCGCGACCGCAATACGAATGGTGTTGCCGAGGTTCGGCAGATCATTCTGGTGCTCGATCATGTTGGCGATGTAGGGGTGCTTGAGAGGAATCATCTTCTCAAAGCTGGTGTCGGGCTTGACCTGCGCCGCTTGGTACCCGAAAAACAGGGTCAGCAGCGAAAACAGCAGCAATACGACGATGCGGTTATTGAAGATAAGGCGCTCCACAAACGGCGCGCTCGTCTCCTGATGATGCTTGGACATCCAGACTCTCCTGGCAGCTAATTCTTATTGAATGTTGGGCAGACCCTTGGGGGATGCCTTGACCACACCGTGCTGACCTACCAGCAGCATCTGGCCATCAGGCAGATACTTGGCCGTTGCCAGCGCTACGCGGTCGGGGCGCACAGCCACGTCGAAGTTCTCGCCGTTGTCGCTGCTGGTCAGCACAACACCGCCAGCACCAACGACTGCCAGGCTGTCGCCAGCAGACAGAGTGCCGCCAAGCAGCGTGGCTTCCAGCGGACCACTATTCGGCGTATGGAGCTCGACCTGCTCCCAGGTGTCGCCAAAGTCGGTAGAGCGGAACATGTTGCCGCGCAGACCCCAGACCAGTACCTGGTTGGCCTCACCGGTGCCGGCTGCGCCGAACCAGGTGCCATCGTAGGGAGAGTTCTGCAGGGTTTCCCAGGTATCACCAAAATCGGCAGAGCGATACAGGGTGCCCATCTCACCAGCCAGGAACAGGCCGGCGCCTTTCACCGGGGTGACCGCGTTGTAGTGGAAGCCATCGGGGTTGTCGATGTCGAAAGACAGGTCTTCCCAGGTCTCGCCGCCATCATCGGTGCGCAGATAGATGCCGTAGGCACCAAAGGCGAACCCGGTGCTGGCATCACGGAACCAGACGTCCATCAGGGGGCGTTCCAACAGGCCGGGACCATTCGGGTCCTCGGGCATGTCCAGCTCGGGATCACGGTATTGCAGTTCCCAGCTGGCGCCGGCGTCGCTGCTATGCAGGATGACCGAGTCATGTCCTACTGCCCAGCCGTTGTTGGCATCGGCAAAGTAAACGGCAGTCAGCAACTGTCGTGCTGGTACATCGGCCTGAGTCCAGCTGCTACCCTGATCGTCGGAATAGACGATGTGCCCACGGCTGCCCACGGCAACCAGACGCTCGCCGGCAGCGGCGACATCCAGCAACAGTGTATGGCTGGCCAGCTCGGACTTAATGGCCGGCTTGGGCGCCTCGGCAACGGTATCGGCCAGCACAGCCGGCGCGGCAAGCAATGCGGCGCTGAGGCTGACGGCAGACGCCAGGCGAGATGAACAGAACAGCTTGCGGAACTGCGCCCGGTAACCGGTCACGGCCGGCAGAGTCGTTTGAGTGCGCCGACGAGTGGGCTCACGCATACACCAATCCCCCTTATTGTTATCAATCTTCTGCGATCTTATTGCGCTTGTGCGCCAGTACGCGGAATGGATCATGGTAACGAGGCAAGGGGGCGAGCGCCAACGGCTCACGGTTATCTTTTGTTAATCACAACATTGATTCCGAATCACCACTTTTCGCCGCAATTTTTCCACATTAAGCGCCCCACTTACTGCGCCAGAAACAACAAGGCCCGCCGAATTGGCGGGCCTTGCGGGTCAGTCAGTCGCCTCAGTGAGACAGTTTGCTGCCCTTGGACTTGCGAACCTTGTCCGGGTTGATCAGGAAGCGCGCCAGTGCCGGCAGCAGCAGCATCGCACCGATCATGTTAACCAGGAACATGAAGGTCAGCATCAGACCCATATCGGCCTGGAACTTGATGGCCGAGAAGATCCAGGTTGCTACACCGATTGCCAGACACAGACCGGTGAACAGTACCGCTTTACCGGTGGAGCGCAGGGTCTCGTAGTAGGCCTCCTGCAGCGGCATACCCTGGCGCAGGAAGGTCTCCAGACGGCTGTAGACATAGATACCGTAGTCCACACCAATACCGACACCCAGGGCGATCACCGGCAAGGTTGCCACCTTCATACCAATGCCGAGGAAGGCCATCAGCGCGTTACCCATCACCGAAGTGAGGATCAGCGGCAGTACGATACAGATGGTTGCAGGGACCGAGCGGAAGGTGATCATGCACATGACACCTACCCAGATGTACACCAGCACCAGGATGGTCAGCTCCGAGCTGGAGATGATTTCGTTGGTAGCCGCCTCGATACCGGCGTTGCCCGCAGCCAGCTTGAAGGTCATGTCATCGGTGTTGTACTCGGCAGCGAACTCCTTGACCGCATCGGTAGCGCGGGTCAGGGTGTCGGCCTTGTGGTCATCCAGGAAGATCATCACCGGGGCCAGCGAGCAGGCGGCGTTGAACATGCCCGACGGCGCGCGGCTGATAGCGTTGTTCAGGACGTCCTGGTTACGCGACAGACCCTGCCACTTCAGGTTGCCCTCGTTGGAGCCCATGATCACCTGCTTGGCCACAGTCACCAGCGATACCGCTGATTGCACACCTTCCAGGTTGCTCATCTTCCATTGCAGCTGGTCGATGGCTTCCATGGTGTCGTAGGCAGAGCATTTCTCCGGCGGCGTGCTGACCATCACGACCAGAATGTCGGAACTGGTGGTGTAGTTGCTGATGATGAAGTCGTTATCCAGGTTGTAGCGCGAGTCCGGGTGCAGCTCCGGCGCGCCGGCATCCAGGTCACCGACCTTGATATTGGCTTTCTGGTACATGAAGCAGCCAACACCACCTACCAGCGCGATGATCACCAGCCAGGGCGCCACGTTCGGGTGCGCCACGTTGGACAGGAAGCGCCAGAACGGGTGTTCACGCACGGCATCACGCTTGGAGCGCTCAACCGCTTTCTTGCTGATACCCAGATAGGAAATGGTTACCGGCAGCATGATCAGGTTGGTGAAGACGATAACCGCCACACCGATGGAAGCACCAATCGCCAGCTCGTGAATCACGCCGATATCGATGATCAGCAGCGTAATAAAGCCAACCGCATCGGCCAGAATCGCAATCATGCCCGGCAGGAACAACTGACGGAAGGTCAGTCGCGCAGCCGTCAGGGCGTTATCAGCACCGCCGGACTGCAAGGCAATACCATTGATTTTCTGCACGCCGTGGGAAATACCGATAGCGAAAATCAGGAACGGCACCAGCATCGAGTACGGGTCTATCCCAAAGCCGACCAGGTTGATCAGGCCAAGCTGCCATACGACCGCAATCAACGTGGTTACCAGCACCGATACGGTACTACGGATACACCAGGTGAACAGATACAGCGCCACAAAGGTGATCACGAAGGCGATGGCGAAGAAGCCAACGACACCGATCAGGCCGTCGATCAGGTCACCGACCTTCTTGGCGAAACCAACGATGTGGATCTTGATGTTCGGATTTTCATCCTGGAAGCGATCGCGAATCTTCTCTTCCAGCTGATGCGAGAACTCCTTGTAGTCCAGACGCAGCAGCTCGCTCTGGTTCTCCGGGTTCGGGTAGAACTCCTGCAGCGGCACCTCAATGATGCTGGACTTGAAGTTGTTGGCTACCAGACGACCGATTTCACCGGACTTGAGTACGTTGGCACGCAGCTCTTCCAGATCCTGCTCATTGGTGTAGGCCGGGTGGTTGGTTACCGGGCCGCCATCAAAGCCGTACTCGGTCACCTCGGTCCAGCGCACGTTCGGCGTCCACAGCGAGCGCAGGTT
>DBHE01000079.1 GCA_002296055.1 Pseudomonadaceae bacterium UBA836 | reverse complement strand
GCAGGGCTGGCGGGAAATAGGACGGCAGCATGTCTGAGGAGCGCAGCGACGAGTTCTGCCGGCCCCCGTCAGACCGAGCAACGCAGCGAACCCGAAGGGCCGCGTAGTCGGGTGCCCCGGGGGATCGCTAAGGGGGGCTGGGCAAGCAGCCCCCCTTGGCTCGCCGTAAAAGGCGAAAGGCTGACCGAGCAACGGCACGAAGGCGGCCCGCCAGCGCAGCACGATATAGATGATTCCCAAGCTCCACGTGGGAACCAGGCTGCACGAACGCTCCGCTACACCGGACGCGGAGCGTCCTGACAGGCATTCCCACGCAGAGCGTGGGAACGATCACCCCCCCCCAGCCGACCACAGGGTTTGGCAAGCCGCCCCATAAAACGGATAATGTCGGGTTTTCACTGGGCACCTGCCGGATACTCCTTTAAATGAAGAACCTGATCAGCCAACTGCTTGCCGACGCCGTAGACCGCCTCAAGGCCGACGGCGTATTGCCGACCGATATCGCGCCCTCCATTCAGGTTGAGAACGCGCGCGACAAGGCCCATGGCGACTTCGCCAGCAACCTGGCGATGATGTTGGCCAAGCCGGCGGGTATGAAGCCGCGCGATCTGGCTGAAAAGCTGGTTGCCGCGCTGCCTGCCCATCAGGCGGTTGCCTCGGTCAACATCGCCGGCCCCGGCTTTATCAACTTCTTCCAGGATGCCGGCTGGCTGGCGTCTCAGCTGGAGGCCGCGCTGGCCGACCAGCAGCTCAACGTGCGCGCCGACGTCGCCGCCCAGCGCGTGGTGGTCGACTACTCCTCGCCCAACCTGGCGAAGGAAATGCACGTGGGCCACCTGCGTTCCTCCATCATCGGCGACGCCGTGGCCCGGGTGCTTGAAGCCCTCGGCCACACGGTGATCCGCCAGAACCACGTGGGCGACTGGGGCACCCAGTTCGGCATGCTGCTGGCCTACATGGAAGAGCACAGCGTCGACGCCGAAGCCGAGCTGGGCGATCTGGAAAACTTCTACCGTCAGGCCAAGAAGCGCTTTGACGAGAGCGAAGATTTTGCCAACCGCGCGCGCCAGCGTGTGGTTGACCTGCAGGCCGGTGAGCCGAGCTGCCTTGCTCTGTGGGAGCGCTTCAACAGCATTTCGCTGGGCCACTGCCAGGCCGTCTACGACCGCTTGGGCGTCAGCCTGAGCCCGGCCGATGTGCGCGGCGAAAGCGCCTACAACGCCGATCTGCCGGGCATCGTTGCCGATCTGCGCAGCGCTGGCCTGCTGACTGAAAGCGAAGGCGCCCAGTGCGTCTTCCTTGAGCAGTTCAAAAATGCCGAAGGCAACCCGCTGCCGGTCATCGTGCAAAAAGCCGGTGGCGGCTACCTGTACGCCACCACGGATCTGGCTGCCATGCGCTATCGCCAGACCGAGCTGCAGGCCAACCGCGTGCTTTATTTCGTCGACCAGCGTCAGGCCCTGCACTTCCAGCAGGTGTTCGCGGTTGCCCGCAAGGCCGGCTTTGTCTCTGCCGACATGCAGCTGGAGCACATGGGCTTTGGCACCATGAACGGCGCCGACGGCAAGCCCTTCAAGACCCGCGACGGCGGCACCGTGAAGCTGGCTGATCTGCTGGACGAGGCGGAGCAGCGCGCCCTGCGCCTGGTCGAGGAGAAGAACCCGGAGCTGCCCGCCAACGAGCTGCGCAGCATCGGCTCGGCAGTGGGTATCGGTGCGGTCAAATACGCCGACCTCAGCAAACACCGCAGTAGCGACTACAGCTTCAACTTTGATCTGATGCTGAGCTTCGAGGGCAACACCGCGCCCTACATGATGTACGCCTACACCCGCGTCGCCAGCGTATTCCGCAAGCTGGAGCGCAGCATGACCCAGCTGGACGACCTGGCCCCGCTAGCGCTGGTCGAGCCGGCCGAGACCGAACTGGGCGCGCATCTGGCGCAGTTCAGCGCCACGCTGAATTACGTTGCTCGCGAGGGCACCCCGCACGTACTCTGCACCTATCTGTACGAGCTGGCCGGTCGCTTCTCCAGCTTCTATGAGCAGTGCCCGATCCTTGCTGCCGACAGCGAGGCCCAGCGCGACAGCCGTCTGCGCCTGGCGGCACTGACCGGTCGCACTCTCAAGCAGGGCCTGAACCTGCTGGGCATCAACACATTGGAGCGTATGTAAGGGCATGGCAAAAGGACGCAAAGCCCCCCGACGCGGCGCCAGCCGCGCCCAGGCAGCACCCAAGCGTAAAGGCATTCCCGGCTGGTTGTGGCTGGTCAGCGGTCTGATCATCGGCCTGTTTATCGCCTTTTTACTGCACCTGGAGCCGGGCCGCGACAGCGTCCGCCGCAGCCCCGAGCCGCCCAAGCCCGCTACCACGCCGGCCCAGCCGCCGGCCGACCCAAAGCCGCGCTACGACTTCTACACCCTGCTGCCCGAATCAGAGGTAGTGGTACCCCAACAGGCCGAGCCGGAAGCGCCGGCCGCCGCCGAACCCGAAAGCAAACCGGCGACCAGCGTGGACTATTACCTGCAGGCCGGCTCCTTCCGTCAGCGCAGCGATGCCGATCAGGTGCGCGCACAGATTCTGCTGTTGGGCATGGATGTGAAGCTGGAAAACGCCACCATCAACGGCAACCAGTGGTACCGCGTACAGGTTGGCCCCTTCGACAGCCGCGACAGCCTCGACCAGGCCCAGCGCACCCTCTCGGGCAACGGTTTCAATAACCTGCTGCCACAGCAGCGCTGAGCACGCCCCGCACAGCGGGCGCTTGACGCCCGCCCTCCCCGCGCCTTGAATTTCTGATTCACGCCCCCAGATCAGAAACTCGGCAGCGATCCTGCCGCCTTTTTTCCCACAGCCAACCAGGAGTTGCGCGTGACTACAATCGTATCCGTACGCCGGCACGGCAAGGTCGTGATCGGTGGCGACGGCCAGGTTTCCCTCGGCAACACCGTGATGAAGGGCAACGCCCGCAAGGTACGCCGCCTCTACAAGGATCAGGT
>DBHE01000036.1:7977-11248 GCA_002296055.1 Pseudomonadaceae bacterium UBA836 | reverse complement strand
CCCTCATCACTGGGAATGTCCATAAAGATGGGAATGCCCTGATAGAGCAGGTAGACCGTGTAACAGATGGCTGCGGTGCCTACCAACATGCCTAACCAAAGGCTCGGATACAGTGCGGCCACGCCAGCAATAAACAGGGGCGTCGCTGTGTAGGCTGCAAAGATCACGCAGTCGTTGAAGGTCGGATTGGCATCATAGGTGCGCGCCATCCAATGAATGAAAGCCCCCATCACCGCTACGCCAGCGAGCATCGCCAGATAAGACAGCACCGTCATCTGCAGGGCGCTGGTCTGCGTCAGTTTTACCGCCTCCGGGGTGCCTATGGTCCAGCCAATCTGGGTTGTACCGATATAGGCAGATACCGCCGGGATAGCGGCCAGCAGCAATACGTGGGTGAGGTACATGTGGCCAATGCTTTCGTCCTCGCCCTTGATTTCCCTCCACTCCTCGTCAGGATGGGTAAATAGCCCCACTACGTGATGGATCATGGTCTGACCTCCTCATTATTATTCAGCCCCGACCGGCGATGCCCAGCCGGAGATCCGGGCACGCCTTAGCAATGCCCTGCTTCGACTATAGTCAAAAACCGTGGAGCATATGAGGCCCTGCTTAGAGAGATTGGCGACTTCAGGTTTTACCGTAATAGCGTTGCAGAATTAACATCGCCCGATTGATCTCCTGCGCCCGCGCCGTACTGCCGCCACGGTCCGGATGATGTTGACTCAGCAGGCTACGGTAGCGCCGCTTCAACGCCGCTGGCGTCGGCTCCGCGGTAAACTCCATTACCGCCAGCGCCTCATCTACCTCTGCGTCCGATACCGCGCCGCGCCCCTGCCAGAAGCTATTTAGCAGCCGTTGCACGTCGTCGGCATTGGTCTGACGCCACTGTGCCCAGTCCAGGTAATAAGCCCGCAGCGGGTCGGCCAGCTGAATGCCATCCTCTCCCGCCGAGCGGGTGCGCAGCACAATCTTTAGCACGTGGATATCCAACGCCAAGCGCTCTGGCGCCAACTGGTCCGCCAACAGGTACAAACGGTTGAACAGCAGAAAGTGCAATCGGAATAGCTGCAGTGGGTCACGCAGAGCGCCCGGCTCGGCGAACAGCGAATCCGGCCAGCGCTGGGCCAGCAGTTGCAGCAAATGATGCTCACCAAGCCCTTGTGGGTGCGCGTGCAGCATCTCCAGCAGCGCATCGCTGAAATGGGGCGGTAGCAGGTCTTCAGGTTGTACCTCAATCATGCCGGGAGTGTAACAGCCCCTGAAGCATTGCTGTCCGTCATCAGTTTGCCATCAAAGCGACAAGCCTCTGTCATCGCGGTTGCGTATCAATGTCACCTCATTCGCATTCAGCAAGGACAGACAAAAATGAACAGATGGGTACTCGCCGCTACCACCACCGCCATGCTGGCTGCCTTGGCCGGCTGCAACAGCGACAGTGACGATGACGACGAGGTTGTTGCCCCGCCAGCGGTAGTCACCCCTGACAGCATCAACCTGAGCTTCCTGGGTCGCTACAGCGCTGGCATCTTCGCCGAAAGCGCCGCCGAGATTCCGGCTTTTGACCCGGTCAACAAGCGCATTTTCATCGTCAATGCACAGAAAGGTGCGGTTGACGTGCTCGATGCCAGCGACCCGGCCAACCCAACACTGGTCGAGACCCTGACCGCCACCGGTATTGCCGCTGGCGCAGTGGTTAACAGCATCGCCTATAAGGGCGGCTACCTGGCCGTAGCCATCGAAGCCTCGCCGAAGACCGATAACGGTTTTGTCGCCCTGTACGACGCGACAACCCTCGAACTGCTGGGCTCCGAGCAGGTTGGTGCACAGCCCGACATGCTCGCCTTCAGCCCGGACGGCAAGTACCTGCTGACCGCCAACGAAGGCGAACCCAGCAACGACTACAGCGTTGACCCCGTTGGCTCCATCAGCATCCTGAGTCTGACTGACGACGAAATCGTCGAGGTCAAAACGGCCACTTTCAGCAGCTTTAACGCGCAGAAAGACGCTCTGGTTGAGGCCGGCGTTCGCATCTTTGGGCCCAATGCCAGTGTCGAGCAGGACCTGGAGCCCGAGTACATCGCCATCTCCGAAGATAGCAGCACCGCCTGGGTTGCCCTGCAAGAAAACAACGCCCTGGCCAAGATCGATATCGCCAGCGCCACCGTCACCGAGATTCTGCCGCTGGGCTACAAGGATCACGGTGTGGCTGGCAACGGCATTGACGCCAGTGACGAAGACGGCGAAATCAACATAACCACCTGGCCCGGTGTTTTGGGTATGTACCAGCCTGATGCCATTGCCGCCTACAGCGCAGGTGGCAACACCTATCTGGTCACCGCCAACGAGGGTGACGCCCGCGCCTGGGGCGAGGATGACGACGCCTACTGGGCTGGCGATGCCAGCAAGGGCTTTGTTGAGGAATTTCGCGCCAAGCACCTGCTACACACCGGTGGCTTTGACCGCCGCGCCGGCGACGACCTGCCGCCGCAGCTGCGTGAACTGGCGGCGGGCGCCCTGCTCAACCCCACCACCTTCAGCTACTGCGGTGCCACCGCCGCTGATCCGGGCGACTGCCGTGAAGATGACACCCTGGGCCGCCTGACCATCGCCTGGACCGATGGCTATCGTAAAGACGACGCCGGCAACCCGGTGCTGTTCGATGCCGCCGGTAATGAAAACGTCGCGGGTGACCGCCTGATGTACGACAACCTGTACGCCTACGGCGCTCGCTCGTTCTCTATCCGCGATGCCGACGGTGCGCTGGTCTGGGATTCGGGCGATGCGCTTGAGCAGTACATTGCCAGCGCCGAGTGCATGTTAGGCGCCAGCCGCGATATCCCCTGCGCCGACTATTTCAACTCGACCCACGATGAAGGTGACGTGTTCGACAACCGCAGTGACAACAAGGGCCCGGAGCCCGAAGGCGTCACTATCGGCCAACTGGGCGAGAAGACCTTTGCCTTCCTGGGTCTGGAGCGTATGGGCGGTGTGATGGTATGGGATATCACCGACCCGACCGCGCCTGAAATGGTGGACTACCTGAACACCCGCGCCGACTGGAACACTGAAGACACCGAGTCCGTGCTGGCCGATGCCGGTGACCTGGGGCCGGAAGGTCTGGTGTTTGTCTCTGCCGAGGATTCACCGAACGGTGAGGCTCTGCTGATCGTCGGTCACGAAGTCAGTGGCACCACCACCGTGTACCAGATCAATCAGGTACTACCTTAACAAAGCGCTCCTAATGCTTTGTTAGCCCACAGGGCCGGCCACA
>DBHE01000036.1:0-7783 GCA_002296055.1 Pseudomonadaceae bacterium UBA836 | reverse complement strand
TCATGCGGGTTGGTCAACAGCGCCCCGTGCAGCTCGGCGGCGGCACCGGCAAACTCCGATAGCACCAGCACCCCGGCGCCGCCACAGAGCCCCTGGGTTGCAACGTATTCCTTGGCAACCAGATTCAGTCCGTCACGCAGCGGGGTAATCCACATCACATCCGCCATCAGGTAATAGGCCACCAGCTGGTCGAAGGGCACGGCGCGGTAGAAAAACTGCACCGGCGTCCAGCCAACCCGCGAGAACCGTCCGTTGATGCGCCCCACCGCCTGCTCGATCTGGCCCAACAGCTCGGCATAGATGGTCATCTCCCGCGCCGCCGGCACGCAGATAGTGATCAGGCTGACCTTGCCGATCAGCTCCGGGTGCGCCTCCAGCAGCGCTTCAAAGGCCAGCAGCTTGGCGTAGGTGCCCTTGGTGTAATCCAGCCGCTCAACCGACAGCACCACGCGGATACCTTCCAACTCCTTGCGCAGCATGGTGATCTGCTCCTGACAGACCTCGCTGTCGAGCACCTGTTGCACACGGTCAACATCCAGCCCGACCGGGTGCGCGCCCAGGCCGATCTCACGTCCGTGCACCTTGATGCGCGTGGCCATGCGCTCCAGCCCCACAGCGCAGCCGTAGGTCAGGTAGCGCGGCGCACAGCCGGTTTCCTCCACCACCTCCAGCGGCGCGACACCACGCACCACGTCAACAAAGTTCTCGGCCTGACGGGGAATATGAAAGCCGATGTAGTCGCACTGCAGCAGACTGCCGATGATTTCGCGGCGCCAGGGCAGCACGTTGAATACGTCCGCCGACGGGAAGTAGGTGTGATGGAAGAAGGCGATATTCAGGTCCGGACGCAGCGGTCGCAAAAACGCCGGCACCATCCACAGGTTGTAGTCGTGCAGCCAGACTACCGCGCCCTGTGCTGCCTCAGCGGCCGTGCGCTCGGCAAACAGGCGATTGACCTTGAGAAATACCGCCCAGTCCTCTTCACGGAACACGGCGCGCTCCCAGAAGGTGTGCAGGGTCGGCCAGAACGCCTCCTTGGAGAAGCGCTTATAGAACACGTCGACGTCTTCCTTGGTCAGCGCTACCCGCGCGGCAACCAGATTGGGATAGCGCTCGGCATCCACCTTGGTGTGCACCTCAAAGCCTTCGCGCCGGCGCGGGTCATGGATCGACCAAGCCACCCAGGAGCCCTGCTGATCACCGGCAAAAAAGCTCAGCAGCGTTGGCAGAATCCCGTTGGGTGAGGACGGCGGGCGGCGTATCACCTTGCCGTCTTGCTCTACCTCCTCGTAAGGCAGGCGGTGATACACCATCACCAGGTCCGCCTTGCCCTTGATCTGCAGGTCACGCAGCTCCGAATCGACCCCCAGCGGGCCAAGAAAGCCGAAATGCGATATCGCTTCAAGAATCCCGCCGCAGCCGCTCAGACGGGCGTGCAGTACCTTGGCGCGGTCACCGGTGGCTTCCAGCAGGGCGGCCTCTGACTCACCGACGCACACGCCCTTGAAGCCCTGCTCGTACATCGACAGGTCATTCAGGGTGTCGCCGGCTACCAGCACATCGTCCAGCGACTCATCCAGGTGCTCAACCAGCCGTTGCAGGGTACTGCCCTTGTTGACGCCACGGGGCAGACAGTCCAGGTACATGCCGGCGGAAAATAGCAAGTCGCAGTCCAGCGCCTCGACAGCCGCGCGCAGTTCGTCGGTCACCGCGTCCGGTTCACAGAACCAGGAGCAGCGGCGCTGCTGCGGCACCTGCTGACGCTCCAGCCCGGGAAAGGCCGACAGTTTCTGCAGAATAAGCTGCTCGCCCGGCCAGCGCGCATCAATCTCGCTCTGCACGGGGTAAACCGGCTGCAAGGTCTTGCCATCCACTACGGTGGCGCCGACATCGCAGATGATGTAATCCGGTTGCGGGATCGCCGGGTCCGAGAGCAACGGCACCACCACCTCAAGACCGCGGCCGGTAACAAACACCAGGGTAATGCCCGGGTGCGCGCTGATCAGTTGGTAAAGGCGCTGGCGATTGTCCGGGTCGCCAGCAAGAAAGGTTCCATCCAGGTCAGTAGCCAACATCATGATTGAGGTCTCCCTGTTGCATCGGAATCGGTGTCGGGTGCCTGCTCGGCTTCTGCGGCAGGCTCTTCGGTGCGCGCAGCGGCGTCAGACTCATCGCCACCCGCCTCTTCCAGCATCATCTCCAGCACGGCGGTGGAGGTGCGCACCATGGGCACCTGGTGGGCGGCGCCATCGACAATACGGTCACGGCCGGCCCGCAGCTGCCAACCGGCATAAAGCGCACAGAGTGCAAACATCAGCGTGAAGAACAGCGGCAAGGCCACCGGCGTGGCGCTCATCAACAGACCCGCCAGTGCCGGCCCTATTGCCGCCCCAACGCCGTGCAGCATCAGCAATGCCGCGTTACCCGAGAGAATATCTTCCTGGTGTAAATGATCGATCAGGTGCGCCACCACCGCCGGATAGACCGAGAAGGAGCCGGCACCAAACACCGCTGCGCCCAGCAGCAGCCACAGTCCGAACGGGCCGAGCGCCGCCATCAGCAGGCCGCCAACAGCTGCACTGCCGGCAATGATCACCAGCGCACGGCGGCGGTCGATACTGTCCGACAGCCGCCCCATCGGCCATTGGGCCAGCGCACCGGCGACAATCACGAGCGACACAAACCCGGCAATCTGCGCGGTATCCATGCCCATGCGCGTAGCGTAAACCGCACCAAGGCCCCAGAAGCCGCCCATGCCCAGCCCGGACAGCAAGGCCCCGGCACAGGCCACGGGCGCGGCCTCCCAGAGGCGGCGCAGCGACAAGGCCGGTGTATCGGTAATGACCGGTTGCGACAGGCGGGTGGCCGATACCGGCATTACTGCCAGCACCACCAGCATCGCGGCAATCACAAACAGCGTGAAGTTAAGCGGGCTGTCCCAGTTCAGCAGTTGCTGGGCCAGCGCCAACGAGCCCAGGTTGATCGCCATGTAGCAGGCAAACACCTGCCCACGCCGCTCCGGCGGCGCCTGAGTGTTGAGCCAGCTTTCGATCACGGTATAAATGCCGACCAACGCAACCCCGGTCATCACCCGCAGCAGCAGCCAGACGCCAGGCAGCATCCACAACAGGTGGATCAGCACGCAGGCCGCCTCGGCCGCGGCAAGAAAGGTAAAGGCACGCACGTGCCCCATGCGGCGAATCAGCCGCGGACATAACCAGGTGCCGAGAATAAAACCGGCAAAATAGGCGGAACCCAGCAGACCTAGCGTCTGGTCGCTGAAACCTTCGGCACTGCCGCGCAGGGCGAGCAGCGTATTGAGCAGGCCAGTACCCAGCAGCAACAGAGCGATGCCGCACAGCAGGGCCGCAATGGGCACTACGAGTCGAAGCATGGAACCGAATCTCCTTGGTGGCGTCGGGTCCAGGCAGGATTTGGGGGTGTAAATTTATGTGCAATATTTATATTCAGCTGTAAACACCCTACCGCAATCCGGGCCGCGCTGACCAGCCCGGATTGTCTGTACCTTCAAAACACAAGGCACATGACGCTACACTGACCGACATTCGCAGACAGGAACCCCGCTACCTCATGGCTACCATTAAAGACCACGCCCGCCGCCTCTGCGCGCCCTTGCTCAACCCGCTGGAAGCCGGCGACGCTCCGTATCATTACGCGCCCAAGAGCCGCGCCATTCTGGTCATCATGAGTCTGCTGTTCATCGCCCTGGCCAGTGCGCTCGGGCTACTGTTGCCGGCGGGTAGCGATCCGTTTTTCATCTTGCCCGTGGCCGTCTTCGGCCTACTCGGCGCACTCGGCTTGCTGGTCGCCTGGCTAGGCAGCGAACGCGCCGTCGCACGGCTGTGGAATAGCCGGCAGGGGTAGGTATGGCACGCAAGCAACTGCTGATCGTCGCGCACGCACCCTCGCCCAACACCCGCAAGCTGGCCGAGGCAGCGCTGCGCGGCGCTCGCCATCCCGATATCGAACAGGTTGAGACCCGCTGGGTGCCGCCGCTGGAGGCCCAACCGCAGGACGTGCTGCAGGCCGACGCCATTATTCTGGGCACCACCGAAAACCTGGGTTACATGAGCGGCGCGCTCAAGGACTTCTTCGACCGCTGCTATTACCCCGTACTGGAAGAAAAACAGGGTCTACCCTGCGCGCTGTATATTCGCGCTGGGATGGACGGCACCGGCACTCGCCGGGCGGTCGAGTCGATCGTTACCGGCCTGCGCTGGAACTGGGTACAGGCGCCGCTGACCCTGCGCGGTGACTGGCAGGACGACTTTGAACAGCAGGTAGAGGAGTTGGGCATGTACATGGCCGCCGGACTCGATAACGCGGTGTTCTGATGGAGCGCATCATTGCCCGTACCGAAGCCTGTTACGCCAAAGCAGAGCAATTTTTTCAACGCACCTTTGCACGGCCCGATATCCATCTTGACCTGCGCGGCCAGCGCGCCGGCGTCGCCTACCTTGACCGCAACCTGCTGCGCTTCAATGGCCAGATGTACCGGGAGAACAGCGCGCACTTTCTGCAGCAAACCGTTGCCCACGAGGTAGCGCATCTGATTGCCCATCAGCTGTACGGCCACCGCATTCGCCCGCATGGCCGCGAATGGCAGGCGCTGATGACCGGGCTGTTTGAGCTGCCGGCTGATCGCTGCCACAACTACGCCGTGGCCCGCAGACGCAGCACCCAGTATCTGTATCGTTGCGCCTGCCCCGACCACATGCCTTTCACCGCGCGCCGCCATGCGCTGGTAAAAAAGGGCAATCGCTATCTGTGCCGGCGCTGCGGTGATGCGCTGCACTTTACCGGCAAGAGCCAGCAGGTTTAGACGCTACCCCGCTCGCCGCAAACCCTCGATATAGGGCCGCAGGCTGTAGCCCAGTTGCGACTCCAAGCCGTCGGCCCAAACATTCATGGCCTGCCGGTCGAGTGTCAGCTCACCGCTCTGGGGAATAAATAGGATGATATTGCCCTCCACTACCTCCACCTGCAGGTAGCGTTCACCGAACAGCTCGCGCAGACGGTGGACGGCGTAGGGCTTGCCACTGCTACCCTGCTGCCACTGGTTAACCACCATCAGCCCGCCCGGGCGCAGCGCCGCGTGGCACTGCTGCAAAAAGTCCATATGCAGTTGAGCGCCGGCAATGCCGTCTTCCAGGTACAAATCGAGCATCAGCAGGTCCACCGGCTCGGTCAGCGATGCCATGTACTGCTCGGCGCTTGCTACCACCACCTGCAGCTCGGGCACCTCCGGCAGGGCAAACCAGCGCCGGGCCAACTCCACCACAGCAGGGCGCAGCTCAACCGCGCGCATTTGCGCCGGTTGCAAATGCTGCAGCACCGCGCAGACCAGGCTCCCGCCCCCCAATCCCAGCGCCAGCGCCCGCTCAAGCTGTGGCTGCCAAAACCCCGCCAGTAGCATCGCGCGGGTGTAGTCGTATCCAAGCCAGCCTGGGTCGCCGATCAGCCCGCAGCTCTGCTCAGTCTCTTCGCCAAAGTAGAGGTAACGTAAGTCGCCGACCTGTGTTACCCGCAGCTCACCCAATGCGTCATGCTGGCGCTCCAGCTCTTGCTCGGGCCCACGCCCAAGGCGATGCGCCAGCCACCAGCCCAGTTGCTCCCGCCATCCTGTCACCGCTGTACTCTCCACCCTGCCCTATCTGCGGCACAGTAGCAGTTTTGCCCAACAGCGCGACAAATTTTCCGCCACAGTGCCAGCGCCGTCACTTAAACTGGGGCTGTCGTTCCCCTCTGTTCAGGTACTCCTTCACATGCACCCCTCCGGCAGCGTCCTGCAGCTTATCGTCGTTCTATTGCTCGCCACCGTCATCGCCGTTCCACTAGCCAAGCGCCTGCGCCTGGGCGCGGTGATCGGCTATCTGGCCGCGGGTGTGATCATCGGTCCCTGGGCGCTGGATCTGGTGCCACACCCCGAAGACATCGGCCATGTTTCCGAACTGGGCGTGGTACTGCTGCTATTTATCATCGGCTTGGAATTGTCGCCACGGCGGCTGTGGGTGATGCGCCGCGCGGTGTTCGGCACCGGTGCGCTGCAAGTCGGTCTGTGCGCCAGCGTCATTGGCCTGCTCGCGCTCTTGCTGTTTGAGCAGCCGCCAGCCACCGCGCTGGTTCTGGGCTTGGGCTTGGCGCTGTCATCCACAGCCTTCGGCTTGCAGCTGCTGGCCGAACGCCGAGAGCTGACCAGCGCCCACGGCCGCCAGGCGTTCGCCGTGCTGCTGTTTCAGGACATGGCCGCCATTCCGCTGATCGCCCTCATCCCGCTACTCGGCGTGCAGCCGGACAGCAGCGGCGACAGCAACCTGCTGCTGCAGACCATCAAGGTGCTCGGCAGCATTGCCGCGATCATTATCGGCGGCCGCTACCTCCTGCGCCCGGTCTTCAGGGTAGTGGCTCGCACCGGCCTGCAGGAAGTATCCACCGCTACCGCCCTGCTGGTGGTGATTGGCACGGCCTGGCTGATGGAATCGGTGGGCGTTTCCATGGCCCTTGGCGCCTTTCTGGCCGGACTGCTGCTGGCGGACTCTGAGTACCGCCATGAGCTGGAGTCGCAGATCGAACCCTTCAAGGGCCTGCTGTTGGGGCTGTTCTTCATTACCGTGGGCATGCAGGCCGATGTGTCGCTGCTGCAGAGCAGCCCCCTGTCTGTCGCCCTACTAACCACACTGATACTTGCACTGAAACTGCCGCTCATCTACCTGACCGGTCGCTTGGCCGCGGGCTTGGGGCGACGCAGTGCGCTACGGCTGGGCCTGGTACTGGCTGCCGGCGGCGAGTTTGCCTTTGTAGTGTTTCAGCTTGCCAGCACCCATCAGTTGCTCAGCCCCACTCAAAACAACCTGCTGGTGCTGGCCATCACCCTGTCCATGGCGGTAACGCCGCTGCTCATTCTGTTGCTGGCCGCGCTACTGCCCAAGGAGCAGGCAACACCGCGCACAGTGCCCGACGAATACCAACAGATCGACACCGACGCGCCGCGGGTGGTTATCTCCGGCATGGGGCGCATGGGCCAGATCATCGCTCGGGTATTGCGTGCCCAGCGCGTGCCCTACGTTGCCCTGGATACCTCAGTCGACAGTATCGAAATGTCACGCAGCATCAGCGCCGACATGCCGATCTACTACGGCGACCCGCTACGCCCAGATATCCTGCGCGCAGCTCAGGTCGACAAGGCGCAGTTCTTTATCATCACCAGTGGCGACCCGGACATCACCCTGCGTACCGCAGAAACCGTGCGCCGCCTGTATCCGCAGATCACCATCATCGCCCGCGCTCGCAACCGTCAACACGTGCACAAACTGATTGACCTGAACGTGCTGGCAGTGCGCGAAACCTTCCACTCCAGCCTGGAGATGAGCAGGCAGATTCTCACCGGCCTGGGGTTGAGTGATGAGCAGGCCGACTCGCGCCTGACGCGCTTCCGCAGGCACGACGAACAGGTACTGGCGGCCCAGCACGCCGTCTATGACGACGCAGCGGCTGTGATGCAGACCGCCCGTCAGGCCCGCGCAGACCTGGAAAACCTGTTCGACACCGACCGTATCGAAGCGCGCAGCGTCGCCGACATGATCGAGCAAGCCAAACAGCAGAGCTGAGCCTGCTAGAATGCGCGGTTATCGTAATCAGGAGCAGCAGCATGGCCGACATTGGGCGTTTCAATCATCTGGAAATCACCAAACACACCGACTTCGGGCTCTATCTGGATGGTGGTGAAGACGGCGAAATCCTGCTGCCCAACCGCTATGTACCC
>DBHE01000020.1:19830-28360 GCA_002296055.1 Pseudomonadaceae bacterium UBA836 | reverse complement strand
AACCCGTCTAAGAAACAGACGGAAGACTACATCACCGGCCGTTACGGTTAACCCGGGAGCGCTGCGCCATGCCCTCAGATAAAGAATTGTTCAATCAGCACATTTCCCAGCAGTTCAACGATGAACTCGAGGAAATTCGCACCCAGTTGCTGGAGATGGGCGGTCTGGTCGAGAAACAGATCAATGACGCCATCGTTGCCCTGATCGAGGGCGATGCCAAGCTGGCGCAGCAAGTGCGCGACAAGGATGACGCCATCAACCAGATGGAGCTGGACATCGATCAGGAATGCCTGCGCATTCTCGCCCGTCGCCAGCCGGCGGCCAGTGATTTGCGCCTGGTGGTAAGCATCAGCAAGATCATCGTAGACCTGGAGCGCATCGGTGACGAGGCCTCAAAGATCGCCAAGCGTGCGCTCGATCTGGTCGAGGAAGGTCAGGCCCCGCGTGGCTATGTCGAATGCCGCCATATCGGTCACCACGTGCGCCGTATGGTGCAGGAGGCGCTGGACGCTTTCGCCCGCATGGATACCGAACAGGCGTTCTCGGTAGCGCGCGAAGACAAGGCGGTGGATCAGGAGTACAAGACCGCCATGCGCGAGATGGTCACCTTCATGATGGAAGATCCGCGCTCTATCGGTCGGGTGCTCAACATCCTCTGGGTGCTGCGGTCACTGGAGCGCGTTGGCGACCATGCACGCAACGTTGCCGAACACGTCATTTACCTGGTCAAAGGGACCGACGTGCGCCACATTGGTCTCAAGCGCATGGAAGCCGAGGTCAAGAAAGATAGCGCTGCCGACGAGTAAGGCGCGCTTCAGGCAACAAAAAACCCGCCAAACGGCGGGTTTTTTGTTGGAGTTTTGTTATTACTGGCTGAGTACCCATTCGGCCAGAATACGGGCTTCTTCGTCAGTGACCTGGTTGGCGGGCATGGGAATCGGCCCCCAAATGCCGGAAACGCCGTTCTTGATGTGGCCGGCCACAGTTTCCACGGCGCCTTCTTGCCCGGCATACTTGGCTGCTACTTCCTTATAGGAAGGACCGACTACCTTGGTGTCGATCTGATGGCAGGCTACGCAGGCCTTGGTCTTGTACAGGGTCTCGCCGTCAGTGGCGAACAGGGAGCCAGAAGTGAGCAGCGCGACTGCGCTGAGGGCAGTGATCGTAAAGCGTTTCATCGTTGTTCCTCATCGGCTATGAGTTGCAGGTGGCCCTGCTTGTATCTTTTTTTGAACGTGCTGGTGCTCATGTCAAGATGGACGCGCCGGGTCGCTTTGACAAGTGCCCATTTGTCGCAGAGTGTCAGCACCAAAGTCGCAAATATGCGTACATTGCGGGACATAAGTTCATTTTGTATCTTGTGTCTGCCCGCAGCCGAAGATTCATACAAGAATGCGGGCCTCAATGCGCCTGCACCTACAAAAACCTGAGAGATTCGGAGATACCATGGAGATCAAGTCCTACAGCATGAACTGGCACTATCCCACCGCCGTGCGCGTGGGGGCAGGTCGTATCAGTGAGTTGCCCAAAGCCTGCCGCCAGTTGGGTATGACGTCTCCGCTGCTGGTGACTGACCCTGGCCTGGCCGCGCTGCCGATGGTTGAAGCGTCACTGCAGCTGTGCCGTGATGCAGGGCTGCAGGCTGGTCTGTTCAGCGCGGTGAAGGGTAACCCCACCGGTGGCAACGTGGCCGACGGTGTGGCCGCCCTGAAAGCCGGTAACCACGACGGCGTGATTGCCTTCGGTGGTGGTTCTGCCATTGATGCCGCCAAGGCCATTGCCCTGGTTGCACACCAGGAGTGCACGCTGTGGGAAGCGGGCCCCGGCACCGTGGATGCCAGCAAGATGCTGCCGGTAGTCGCTGTGCCCACCACGGCCGGTACCGGCTCCGAAGTTGGTCAGGCGGTGGTGATCACTGACGATGAAAGCCACGTCAAACGCGTTATTTTCCACCAGAAGATGGTGCCTGCCATCGTGATCCTGGACCCCGAGCTGACCGTCGGCCTGCCTGCCAAGCTGACCGCTGCGACCGGTATGGACGCGCTGGCGCACAACGTCGAGGCGTTCTGCGCCCCGGTCTATCACCCAATGGCTGAGGGTATCGCGCTGGAAGGCATGCGCCTGGTCAAAGACTTCCTGCCGCGCGCCACCAAGCAGGGCGACGATATCGACGCCCGTCTGCAGATGCAGGTGGCTTCCAGCATGGGCGCGGTGGCGTTCCAGCGTGGTCTGGGTGGTATTCACGCGGTATCCCACAGCCTGGGCGCCGTTTACGACGCGCACCACGGTCTGCTGAACGCGATTGTCATGCCGTACATGCTGCAGGCCAACCGCCCGGTGATTGAAGAGGAGATGGCGCGCGCTGCTCGCTACCTCGACCTGCCCAAGCAGAACTTCGATGGCATGCTGGACTGGATTCTGGATCTGCGCGCCGAGCTGGGTATTCCGCACACCCTGGCGGACATCAACATCGATGACGCCCAAGCCGAGACCATCGGTGCCATGTCGGCCAAGGACGTCGCCGGCAAGACCAACCCCCAGCGTTATGACGCCGCGCAGTATCAGGCGATCTTCCTCAAGGCCTTGCGCGGCGAGCTGTAATAACCGTGCGCTAAGTCGACCGGGCGGGCACTGGCCCGGCCGTGAGGTGCTAAAAACCCGCTCGTTCCCGAGCGGGTTTTTTGTGCGCGCCCACTAGGGCCTGTTGCCGTTTCGTTCGCGCGCCTGTTGCAGCCTGTAAAGCCGCCAATCAAGGAGCGAGAAGCGTAGCGTGGCCATTCCACGTGAGCGACGAGCGACGCCGAGTGGCGGCTTTACAGGCGCAACCCCGAGGGCCGGGGCCATTTTTCGGCCATGCTGCGTTGTCGGTCGCTTATGTAGAGCGACTACACTGCGCTCCCTCCGCCTTGCCTGGTCGAAAAATGGCCTCCGGCAGGCGGATGAACGAAACGGCAACAGGCCCTAACTACAGCTCGACCTGAATCAGCGCACCGGCCAGCATGATCTCACCTGCCTCTGGCTGCTGAGCGCTGATCTTGCCAGTCGGCGCAGGGTCAGATACCGGCTTGCCCTGCTGGTCGATGACCTCCAGGCCGATATCCAGCTGGGCGCTGAGCTGCTCGGCCGCCGCCAGCTGCATGCCGCTCAGGTTGGGGGCGACACGGATATCGCTGGCCTGGCCCGGTGCCGGGATGGGTACGATCTTGAACTGAATCTTGGCCGCGGCATTGGCCTGAAAGCCATAGCGGTTGGTCAGGTCGGCGTTGACCGGGGCGGCGTACACGCGGGCGGTCGGCAGGCTGGTGCGCAGATGGCTGGCCAGCGAGGCGGTTTTCAACGGCTTTGGCGCTGGCGTGGCTGCCGGGGTTTGCTGTCCGCTGAGGCTGAGGGCGACCTGTATCTCTCCAGTGGTTTCCGGCAGGGCGTAAAAGGTGGGTTGATAGCCGATTTGCTGCAGTAATTTCAGCTCTTCGCTGTCGGCGTGGCTGTAGATTTCCAGTATCTGCGCCAGCGAGCCACGGTCCAGTGCTTGTTGGGCATCGGCGACGCCCTGGCCGACCGCGGCGATCAGTTCGCCAATCGGGGCTGCCATAACATCGCTGACCAGTTCCTTGATGGTGGGCATGGGGTCTGTCCTTTAGGGTTGGGTAAATACCACCAGTACGCGTTCGCCAGCTGCCACCTCGCTACCCTTGGCGGGTAGCTGGCGCACGGCCTGGCCGACCGCTTGTCCGCTGTCCCCGACGCTCTGGTAGGCGGCCTCCAGCTCTAATCCGAGGTCGCGGGCCAGACGCCGCGCGAGGCTTTCGGTCAGTTCGCTGAAATCTGGCACGGTCACGCCGGCAGGGGCGCTATCAGTTGAGTCCTCGATCTCTGGCAAGTACTCCAGCGCGACATCGGTGAACAATCCGGCGCTGCCTTTGTTGTTCAGGTCGGAAAGGGTGGGCAGGGTCAGGCTGTTGCCGGTGACCAGGGTCTTGAGGTTGAGCGATACGCGGCCCAGACGGTAGGGCACGCCGTCCTTGCTGAGCTGGGTCTGTGCCTGCTGCAGTTGACGGGCAATGTTGCCGTACAGCTGATCGGCATCGACCTGGGTATCGAGCTGCGCTTTCAGCCCTTCACTTTCCTCGCGGGCGCGGGCTGCCTCCTCGGCGGCTTCGCGTGAGGCGCGGGTCAGGTCCTTGATGCGGTCAGAGGCTTGCGCAATCTCCAGGTTGCGCAAGTTGAGGGTGCGCTGCAGGTCGGTTTCCTTTAGCTCGAACTCGGTCGCCTGCCGGAGAATTTGCTCGTTGAGATTCAGGCGGATCTGCTGGGTTGCCAGCTCAATCTGCTCGTTGCCGGCCGCGGCAGGCTTATCCTTGAGCTGCTTCTCCAGCGTGCTGATTTTCAGCTGCGCCTGCTTCAGCTCGTTGACGTGGGTTTGCTTCTCGCGCTCCAGGGTATTGATCAGCAACACTTTCTGATTAAGCTCAACCGATTGCGCTTCCAGTTGCTTGCTAAGCGTTGCTTGGGTCTTGAGCTGAGTGCTGGCCGGCTGGGCGCGGGCCAGTACCTGCGGGTTGATCCGCAGGGCGGCCATGTTGACGGTTAGCTGGGCAACCGCACGCGGGGTGCCCGCCAGCAGGTAATCGTCCGTCTCGCTGAAAGGCGCGCTGCGCTCGCGGCGAGCAACTGCCTGATCGCCCAGTCGTTCTATATCGCCAAAGGCGAGGTGCACGCGCTTGCCAGGCTCTACCTGTACCAGAGCGCCCTCGGCCAGCACTCTCGGGGTTTCCTTTGCCTTGACGGTTTCACACAGGCGCACGGCCGGTAGCTGTGGGCCATCGCCCAGGTTCAGGTTGATGGCAAAATTGCCTTTGGCATCAAGTCGCGCCCTGCCGACCCTGCGCCACTGCGCGCGGGTCAGCTCGAAGGTCTGAATCTCTACCTGACCGCTGGCGGCCTTGCCGTCGGGCTCAAAGAGAGTGCCGGTAATGCTCCATTGCATGGGTTGAATCCTATGGGCTCAGGATGAGCTGGGTCAGGGTGGGGCCGCTGCTGACCAGCAGCACCAGTTGGGTGTTGGCTGGCAGGCCGGCAGCCAGCGTTAGATCGCAGCTGGCGCTACCCTGCTGGTCAGTCACCAGCAGGCGTTGGCTCAGTTGCAGGCCGCTGCGCAGCTTCTCGCTCGTCAGCCCGCTGGCTCCGGCGGCGGCGCTGAGCGCCAGGCTGGCTTCGGTATCCAGGTTGAGCTCGACGGCGGCATCATTGACCAGTTGACCCGCGCTGTTGGACAGGGTGACCAGTAGCTGCTGCTGGCGCGGTTTGGCGGCTTCTTTCACCAGTGTGCGGGCGGCCAGACGCAGCACCGGCAGGCCGTTGCTTGGCGGCACTGAGACCAGGCGACCGCTGAAGGTGCTGATCAGCTCGGTGCTGCCACTGGCCTCGCTTGGGGCTTTCTTCAGGTCCGGCAGGGCCAGGCGCAGCTGCGGGATCGGGCGGGCCTTGCGCAGGGCACCCGGTAGCGCGTTGTTGCTGCTCTGCGGCTCGCTCAGTTGGGCCTGCACGGTGGCTTTGATATTGAAATCCAGATAGGGCAGGTGATAGCCGGGTTGGGGCCGGCCAAAGGCATCGGTCGGTGGCAGGTCGTCCAGCACGGCCTGGGCATCGCGCAGGCCGCGCGCCAGTCCGAGCAGGATCTGCTCGACTGAGTTGGCGACGAATTTACTCGATTGGGTCATGGCGTTGGCTCGTGGTCAGTCGGTACTCAGTTGAGGGCGTTGGCGGCGGCGCTCCTCGGCGCGGGCTTGCTGGCGTTCCTGCTGGCGCTCGGCCTGTCGTGCATCTCGACGCTCCTGCAGGCGGCGCTCGGCCAGTTGCTGTGCACGCGTCACCAGGTCGTCCAGCGAGCCGGTGTCGACGCCCAGCAGTCGTTGCTGGCGGCGTTGATAGCGTTCGTCAAAGTCGCTGAGCGATGCCACCGGCGCGGGTGCCTGAAAGGCACCTTCCAGCCGGTCCTGCAGTGGCCGCAGTAGCGGGGCGGCAAGGGATTCTCGGGGCCGTTCGCGCGCTGCTTGGCGGGCCTGATCCACCCGCTGGTCTAGCCGTTGCATCACTGCACGTTGCTGCTGCAGCGCTTGACTGGCGCGATGGCCGGCCTGCTGTTGCTGCTGCTCACGTTGCTGCTGCCAGCGTCGGGCGTTACCGGCGGCCTGACGCACCTGTGCCAGTGCCGACGGTGCGGTCTGCTGGTCACGCTGGCGCTCCCAGGCGCTGTGCTCTGCACGCCGCTCGCTGGCGCTGGCCACCGGATACACTCGTTCGGCAGGGGCACTGTCATCGCCCTGTCCGCCCAGGCGGCGCATCTGCTGCTGCAGGGTGTCACGTTGCTCTAGCAGCCTCTGCAGGCCGGGCACCTGGCCTGCCAACTGGCGCAGGTCTGTCTTGGCTGGGTTGGGCTCCGGGCGCTGTTCCTGCCGGGCCAGGTCGCGCCAGGTCTTGCGGCTCATTCATCTGCCTCGGCGTCGATCAGGGCGCGAATGCGTTCTTCCAGAATGGCTGGCGCGGGCACTGGCACCAATTTGGTTCGCATCACCGAGCTGCCTTCGGCCGAGTACTGGTACTTGCTGGCGTAGCTGGCACTGACCGAGCTGGCACTGACTGAGCCCGCGGCAAAGAACGGCAACCCCACCCCCTTGGCGCTGGATTTGACCTGAGTGCGCTTGTGGGTCGAGCTGCGCTCACTGTTGATGCTGATCGACAGCTTCAGCTCGATCACGGTGTCGACAAACTGGTAGAAGCTGGGGGTAAAGCCCAACTCCAGCAGGCTGTAGGACTTGCCGTTGCTGAACTCCACCTTGTAGGGGGCCTCGGGGCCGTCTTCCTCTTCGTCGCTGCCAGTAGGGAAGCCAGCCATCATGCGCGCGATGCGCAGCGATACAAGGTCCAGCTCCAGCTGGGCCTCGGCAATCCCCACACCCAGGTTACGTACGATCAGCGGGAAGGGCGCGTTGAGCAGTTCTGATCCAACACTCATGGTGCGTCTCCTCAGTCATCATCTTCCGGCGCGGGCGCCGGTTGCCGACGGGCTTCGGCCTCTTCCATCATGGCGCGAATGCGCTCTTCGAGGATTGGCGGCGGCGGCACCGGTGACAGCTTGGTGCGCAGCAGGCTGGAGCCTTCGGCGGAGTAGGAGTACTTGGAGGCGTAGCTGGCGTCCACCTGGCTGGTTGAGACACTGGAGCGGTTGCTATCGCGGCCACCGAAGACCTTGCCGAACAGGCCGCTGCCCTTCTTGCTGGCGCTGTTTTTGGTGGTCTTGTTACTGGAGGTACGGCTGTACTCGCTGCTACGGGTGATCTTGATGGCGATCTTCACCTCGATGATGGTGTCGACAAAGTTGTAGAACACCGGGGTAAAGCCCAGCTCCAGCATGGATAGGCGGGTGGGTACGCGAATCTGGCCGTTGTCGGTCTGGTGCTTCTTGGCGGCGGTGACGATCTCGCCGTAGCCTGGATCAAGCGCGACCAGGGAGTCGGCCTCGGAGGGGGTCATGTACTCATGGCCAAAGAAGATGCGGCTATCGTCAAAGGCGATATTGCCCTCGTCGTCGTACACGGTGCGCAGGCCGCCCATCATCTCGGCGACTTCGATCGAGCTTTCGTCCAGCTTGACCTGTGCCTCGGCGATGGCGAAGGCCATCTGGCGAATCATGTCGCCCATCGGCACGTTCAACAGCTCTCGTCCAATACTCATAGTGTTGCTCCTTGTTGGGATATCGACGGATCAGTTGTCGGCTCCGGGCAGCCCGTCGTCGTACAGGCGCCGCAGGACTTCATTGAAGGCTTCAGGGGCAGGCAGTGATACCAGACGAGCGGCAATCGAGCTGGACCCTTCGGCGGAGACAGAAAACTTGCGTGCGTAGGAGACATCGACGCTGGCCGCGACCATGACGACGCCGTAATTGACCTTGGCGGTGACCCCGGCCGATACCGAGGTTTCGGTGGTTTCAGACATGCTGAATGACAGCTTGGCCTCCACCGTGGCCTCGGTGAACGCGTAGAAGCTGGGGGTAAAGCCCAGCGTCAGCAGGTTGTAGGTCTGGCCGCCCAGCTCGACCGGCGTCTCGGCCATGGCCTGGGCGACCTTAACCGAGTTGTTGTCCAGCGCGGCCTGGGCCTGGGCGATCGACAGGCCCAGGCGCTCGATGATCTGCGGTAGGGGTGCGCTGACCAGCGAGCGGGTGACAGTGGTGGTCTCGCTCATGGCCTAGCTCCCCAGATAGCTGCGGATGGTGTCGAGGAATTCCGGCGGCGCAGGAATCGACACCAGGCGGGCGGAGATTGACGAGTTGCCGGTGACGTCCAGCTCAAACTGCTTGGCGTGGCGCACGTCCAGGGTGGCGCCAAAGGCGACTGTGCTGTTGCCGGTGCGGCGGGTGGTTTCGCGCTCGCTGCTGCTGTTGGCAAACTGCTCGCTGATGGTGATGCTTTCGCTGCTGGTCATGCGCAGGTCGCGGCTGGAGGTACTGATCAGGTGCAGCTGTATCGGG
>DBHE01000020.1:15024-19617 GCA_002296055.1 Pseudomonadaceae bacterium UBA836 | reverse complement strand
TCGCGCTCGCTGCTGCTGTTGGCAAACTGCTCGCTGATGGTGATGCTTTCGCTGCTGGTCATGCGCAGGTCGCGGCTGGAGGTGCTGATGAGGTGCAGCTGTATCGGGTCGCTCTTGCGCGCCAGGTTGCAGACCGCGCCGCCAGCAGACGCGCTGATCTGGCTGCCGCCGTCGGCATTGATGCTGTTGGCCAGGTTTTTTGCAAAGGCCTGCGGGCTGTCGGCGGCGTGGCCGTCCACCGCGCTGCCTGACAGCGTCCAGCTGCGGCCTTCGGCGCTGACCTGCTTGCCGTTCACACCGCTCATGTCGTTGGCATCAAAGGTGTGAATCCAGCCGTTGCTGGCTGACTCGGCGTGATCGCGGCGGTCGGGCTCGACGCCGCTGATCACCTGGCCATCGGCGCCCTCGATCACCAGCAGGTCGACATCCAGCAGAATCTGTACCCGGCGGTGGGCCTGATCATGCGGGACACCTTCGGCGCCGCCGGGGTTGGCGGCGGCTTCGCCTTCGCCGACCGCAGAGGTGATCTGCGCTGGGTCCACCCCGTTGGCAATCAGTTGACGTTTGACCTCGTCCGCCCGCCGTTGTGACAGCCCCAGGTTGTGGCCGGGGCTGGCCGGAGCGTCTGCGTGGCCGACCAGGCGGAAGGGGAGGCCGGCGCGGGCCAGCATCTGCGCGGTCTCCTGCAGGGCGTCGCGCTGATCGGCGCGGATATGGTTGCGGTCGATATCAAACAGCACTTCATGAATCGCCTCGCCCGGTGCCCAGTGAATGACCTCAAAGCCGGCATCCTCGAAGGCGGTTTTTACCTTGCGCGCATAGTTGGCCACGCTGTTGGAGCGGGTGACGCTGAGGCTGGTGTCGGGGTTGGCGACAAAGGTGGTATCGCTGTTGCTGGCAATGCGAATCACGCCGCCCGCGTAGCCAAAGGCGCGGAAGGCGACGGCATTGGGTGAAACGATGACTTGCTGCGGGCTGGCATCGGTGGTCGGGTTGATCGGGGTTTCGCTGCGCTCGAAGGCCACGGCGCTGATGTCGGCATTGCCGGCCAGGCCATCGACCAGGCTGGCCAGACGGCTCTCCAGGTCGGCGCCGCTCAGCGCCACGCGATTGTCGTTGATGCGCACCTCGCCGGCCGATTGCGCGGTGATTTGCAGGCTGGCTTCACGGTTACGGGTTTCGCTGCGACTCCCGCTGCTGCTGCTCGACGAGCTGCTGTCGCTGTCGTCGTTGCTGGTTTCGGCGTTGTTATAGGCGCCGTTGATGCCGAAATCGACGCCGGTAGACTCTTCCACCCGCAGGTGCAGGTTCATCGAGCAGCTGATGTCGGCGTGCTGGTAATGGTAGAAGGCGGGGCTGAAGCCCATCTCGATCAGCGTCTTGCCGCCAAGCCCCGGTATCGGTTGGATAAAGGCATCCAGCTGTTCGATGGAGTTGGTGTCCAGCGCTTGCTGGGCGCGGGCGATGCCGAGTCCGAGGCTGGAAATAAACTCGGCGACGCTGGCGTCGGCCAGCACCTGTCCGGGGCGAAGACCGTTGTAATCACTCATGCCTGGCTCCTGTTATTCAAACAAGTGAGGCCGCGTGGGCGCTGCGCAGGCGCTCGGGCGGCAGGGGAATGGCCCGTTTGGGCTCGACCAGCCCCTTGCGGACAATGAAATACGCATGGCGCTGCTGCGCGTCGCGCAGCTGCCGCTCACCAATACTCAGGCCGCGTGCGGCCCAGCCGACCAGTGCCCTAGCAAGTGGTAGTTCCGGTGGCTGCACCAGGGCGATGGCCTGCTGCAGGCTGTCCAGCGCTTCAGCAAGCTGGCCCTGGCGCAGCTGGATGCAGCCACGGCGCTGCAGGTTCTCGGCGCGGTCGCGGGCGACCAGTGGCAGCGGGGAGTCCAGCCGGGCGTAGTGCGCCTCGGCCTCATCGCAGTAGCGCAATACGCTGTCCAGCTCGCCGCTCAGCTCCAGGCTTTCCATCACGCATTGGGTGTAGTGGCGGAAGAACACCTCCGGTGCGCGGCTGCTGACCGCCATGCGCAGGGCTTCCTGATAATGCTGTAGGGCATCGGCATGACGCCCGGCCAAGGCCAGTACCTTGCCCTGTTCGGCGATACCCAGATGCAGCTGGTGGGCCTTGTCAGTGCTGCTCATGATCCAGCTCCTGCCATTCGATGGGGATGTCGAGTTGCTCCAAGCCGTGCTGCAGCCAGCGTGGCAGCAGCTCGCCGTGCAGCACGGGGGATTGCCACGGCAGGCGTGGCACCGCGCTGTCCGGTGGTAGCAGGCCGCTTTGCTGCAGCAGGCCCAGCGCGGGCGCCAGCTGGCTGCCAGCCGGCACCTGCAGGCGGCAGCGGCGCAGGCTGGCGACCTGCTGCCGTACCGGCATGCCGGCGGCTTGCCAGCGCTGCAGCCGGTCTTGCAGGGCGCTATGGGCGACACCTTCCTCGACTACCACCGGCAGGTTTTCCAGCACACAGTCGATCAGCTCTGCCGGCAGGCCGGCCAGCTCGGGAAGGCGACCGGTCTGGCTGTGAGCATCGACGGCGTCCAGTGACAGGTCGTAGCGCAGAAAGGCAGTGTCGAGCAGGCGTAGCCCTCCACCGGCCTGATGGCGGCGCCAGAGTTGCTGGGCGCTGGTGTGATCCAGCGTGCCCTGCGGCTGACCCGTGTGCGGGTCTGGCGCAAGGCCGAACTGGCGTAGGTCATGCAGCAGGCTGTCGAGCGAGGGGCCGGGGTCGCGTTCGATCAGCAGCTGGTAGCGCGCCTGATCGCGGCGTGAGCAAACCAGCTCTGCGGCCAGGCCCTCAAGCTGTTGTTGCAGCGCGGCGCAGGTGGCGGCGCTGACGTCACCAATGATGACGCCGGGCGGGCTGCTCAGCAGGCCCAGCACGGCGGCCGGGAGACAGCCAAGGAAGCCTGCAAGGCGCTCGCAGCAGGCCGGCAGGTCGGTCACGTCGCTGACGTAAAGGGCAATGTCGAAGGTGGCTGCCGCTGCAGGTCGGGGCACGTTGTTGGGTTCGACCCGCACCGCCAGACCTGCCTGTTGCAGTATGTTGGCCAGCCCACAGGCCTGCTCCTGCGGCAGCGCTTCAAGCAGAACCGAGGGGGCCTTGTACAGGGCGTTGGCGACCTGATTGGCTGGCAGCCCTAACTGGCTGGCCAGTAAGCCAGCGAGGGCCGGACGGGCGGAGCCGATCGATTCGACCACGACCCGCTGTGACGGCGCGAGGGCCGTCGAGCTAGGCGTTGGCATGGCGTTGCTCCGTCAGCGTGGTGGCGCGGCAGGAAGCCGCAGCAACGGCGGGCTGGCCGCAACGGAACAAGGCAAGGGTTGGGGTATGTCTGGAGGTCGGCGCTCGGCCGCGCTCCACTGCATGAAATTCGTCAAAACCCACACCTCCGTGTCGGGTATCGACGACTGCGACACCGCAATGGGTGTCCGACGATTCAGGATGAAAGTAACTGCTCGGGTCTTACGTTAGCTCAGGTCGCTACACTGTCAATGGTGGCCATTTGCATGTCGGTTGTCGCCAAGCGGGCTCTCTGGGGTAAAGTACGCTTAATAAGTGAGGATAACGCCCTTATGTCGAATGTATCGGTCCTGATTGTGGATGACGCCCCGTTCATCCGTGATCTGGTCAAAAAGGCCTTGCGCAGCCACTTTCCCGGTTTGCAGATCGAGGAAGCCGTCAACGGGCGCAAGGCTCAGCAGGTGCTGTCACGCACGGGGTTCGATCTGATCCTGTGTGATTGGGAAATGCCCGAAATGAGCGGCCTTGAGCTGCTGCAGTGGTTTCGTGCCCAGCCGGATCAGGGCTCGACTCCCTTTGTCATGGTGACCAGCCGGGGCGACAAGGAAAACGTGGTCGAGGCGATTCAGGCTGGTGTCAGCGATTACATCGGTAAGCCGTTCAGCAACGAACAACTGATCGCCAAGGTCAAAAAGGCGTTACAGCGGGCCGGCAAGCTGGCGCAGCTGCAGGCACCGCGTCCGCGTGCCAGCACGGGCTCGGCGATAGGCTCGGTGGCCAACTTGACCGGTGGCCGGCAGACCAGCTCGCCTGCTGCTCCTGCTCCTGCTCCTGCTCCTGCGGCAGCGAGCCCGCCGCGTGCCGCGCAGCCCGCGCCGACGCCGCCTGCGTCAGAGCAGGCCGGTGGTCAGCGTGTTCGGGGCCAGGCCCAGCTGCGCCTGGCCGGCGAGCAGTTCGCCTGTGTGATCAAACACTTGAGCCTGCGCGATGCGCTGGTAGTGGTGCGCCGCGGTGAGCGTTTGCCGCAGGTATTTGAAAGCGGTGTGCTGGATCTGGAGCAGGACGCCGACCGGTCGGTAGCGCGCATTAACGGCTACGTGCACGCCGTGGCGGCGTTGGAGGCCAAGGTGGATTGCGACTGGGTCAAGGTGACGCTGAAGTTCGTCGACCAGGACCCGGAAAAGCTGGATTACCTGTCTCGCCTGATCGCATCGGGCACGGCCCAGGCACACTACTCACCAAGCGCCTGAGTCGCTCAGACGCTGCGCTCGGGCGGGAAGTGGCAGCTGAAGTTGCTGCCCTTGCCAACGTCGCTCTTGATCTCCAGCTTGCCCTGGTGGCGCAGCAG
>DBHE01000020.1:0-14662 GCA_002296055.1 Pseudomonadaceae bacterium UBA836 | reverse complement strand
CCGGTGGTGCTGTTGCGGCTGGTATCCACCCGGTAGAAGCGCTCGGTCAGGCGCATCAGGTGCTGCGGCGCAATCCCTTCGCCATTGTCGATCACGCTCAGGTGCTGGCCCTGGGCGTCGCTGTGCCAGCGCAGGGTTATTTCGCCGCCATCGGGGGTGTATTTCACTGCATTGAAGGCGAGGTTGGAGAAGGCGCTACGCAGCTCTCCTTCAATCCCGTGCAGGCGGGTGTTGCCGTCAATGTGCAGACTGATATGGTGGCCTCGTTCGCCGGACAGGGCTTCAGCGTCCTTGCGGATATGCTCCAGCAGCGGGCGTACATCGACCAGCTCGTCTTCGCTCGGGTTATCTGAGGTTTCCAGGCGCGCCAGCAGCAAAAGGTCGTTGAGCAGGGCCTGCATGCGGCTGGCCTGCTGCTGCATCTGCTGCAGCGGCCGTTTCCAGCGCGGGTTGAGGTCGTCGTCTAGGTCGAGCATGGTCTCCAGGTAGCCCACCACGACGGTCAGCGGGGTGCGCAGCTCATGGGAGACGTTGGCGACAAAGTCCTTACGCATCTGTTCCAGGTTGTGTAGCCGCGTGACGTCGCGTACCACCATCAGGCGATCGCCTGGCCCGTAACGGGTAATGGCGTATTGCAACTGGATATTGATGTCACTGGGGGAGTGGATTTCCAGCGGCTCGCGGAAGTCGCCGTGCTCGAAGTACTCGATAAAGCGCGGGTCGCGGATCAGGTTGGCGACGTGCTGGCCGCTGTCGTCCGGACTGCGCAGGCCGATCAGCCGTTCGGCGGCGTGGTTCCACCATTCCAGGTGGCCATCGCGGTCAACCATAACCACCGCTTCGCGCAGGGCGGCAGTGGAGGCCTGAATGCGGTCAATCACCGCTTGCAGGCGCGCGCGCATGCGGCCGTCGCGGCGCTGCATGTGGTAGATACTGTCGAAAATCTCGCCCCAGATGCCGCGCGCTTCGGGTGGCGGATCATTGGGGTGGCTGCTCAACCAGTGGTAGAAGCGTGACATCTGGCGCAGGGTCCAGGCCAGATAGCAGCCTAAGCCCACCACCAACACCCAGGCGGGCTGCCCGACTATCCAGCCGACCAGCAGGCAGACCAGCACCAGTAGCAGCAATTGACTAAGCACGCGGCTGAAACTATGTCTGGTCACTGAATACGCTCATCTAGCCAGTGCTGTTTCTTCCCTGAGCGACACCTCAGGCCTTGGTCGAAAACCGGTAGCCGGTTCCGCGGACGGTTTGTACCAGATGCTCGTACTTGCTGCCCAGTGCTTTGCGCAGGCGACGGATGTGGACATCTACGGTGCGTTCCTCGACGTAGACATTGCCACCCCATACCTGATCAAGCAACTGGCCGCGAGTGTAGGCGCGTTCCTGATGGGTCATGAAGAACTGCAGCAGTCGATATTCGGTTGGGCCCATTTCCGCGGCCGACTCGTCGATCGTGACCCGGTGGCTGACCGGATCGAGCATCAGCCCGGCAACCTCGATCGGTGCTTCGCTGTCGACCGGGCCGGCGCGACGCAGTACCGCCTTGAGGCGGGCGACCAATTCGCGTGGCGAGAAGGGCTTGGTGATGTAGTCGTCGGCGCCGACTTCCAGACCCTGGATCTTGTTGTCTTCCTCGCCTTTGGCGGTGAGCATGATGATCGGGATGTCGGCGGTCAGCTCGTCGCGCTTCAGGCGGCGGGCCAGCTCGATACCGGTAGTACCCGGCAACATCCAGTCGAGGAGAATCAGATCGGGTTTGCGGTCGACGATGCAGGCGTGTGCCTGCTGGGTATTTTCGGCTTCAAGGCAGGTGTAGCCGGCCATTTCCAGCGCCACGGCGATCATTTCGCGAATGGGCGCCTCATCATCGACGATCAGAATACTTTTACCTGACATGGTTTACCGTCTCGTTGCAGATGTGAGTCATGCGCCGATTAGATAACACTTTTATTTCAGTTGTATTACGTCAGCGCAATGCGTAATCCAGTGCCAGACCGATAAATACCAGCATCCCGGCCCAGTGATTGGAGAGAAATGCCTGCAGGCAGGCAAGGCGTTCACGCTCACGCATCAGCCAGTGCTGCCAGGCAAAGCCCAGGGTCATGCCGAGCAGGCCGAGATAGTAGTACAGACCCAGGCCAAAGCGCGCGCCGACCAGCAGCAGGCAAACCAGGGTCAGCCCCTGCAGCAGGCCGATGATCAGGCGGTCGGCGTCACCGAACAGGATAGCGGTGGACTTGATACCGATGCGCAGGTCGTCTTCGCGGTCGCACATGGCGTATTCGGTGTCGTAGGCCACGGTCCACAGCAGGTTGGCGATAAACAGCAGCCACAGGGGCATGGGCAGGGTGCCGGCCTGGGCGGCAAAGGCCATCGGAATCGCCCAGGAGAAGGCGGCGCCGAGCACCACCTGCGGGTAGAAGGTGAAGCGCTTGCAGAAGGGATACAGCGCTGCAAGGCCCACGCCGACAAAGGCCAGCTGAATGGTCAGGGCGTTGGTCAGCAGCACCAGCAGCCCACTCAGGCCAACCACTACGGCGAAGGCGACCAAAGCCTGTTTAGCGCTGATGCGTCCGGTTGCCAGCGGGCGCTCGCGGGTGCGCTCGACGTGGCCGTCAAAGTCGCGGTCGGCGTAGTCGTTGATCACGCAGCCGGCGGCGCGCATGAGGATTACGCCGAGTACAAAGATGATCAGGGTGTCGATGTCCGGCACCCCCTCGGCGGCCAGCCACAGCGCCCATAAGGTTGGCCAGAGCAGCAGATAGGTGCCGATCGGGCGGTCCAGGCGCATCAGCTCAATGTAGTCCCGGGCCCGTGGGTGCAGGCGTACCAGAGGTTTGATCAGCAGACCGAGCAAGGCAGTTCTCCAGTCAATAACGGGGGCTCAGGTGCCGGCGGCCGGCCAGCCCTGCAAGAATACTTCACACACCAGCAGCTGCAATGCACCGTCGGAGAAGTGTGAGCGACGGGCCCACAAGCCCTGTGCGCACCAGGCCTCCGGCAGCCAGGCCGCCGGGTAGCGGCTGATCTCGATGGGGCCGCGGCGGATCTGCGGATTACGAAACAGCAGGTGGCCCAGGCTAGTGGTGCCGAGGTTATCGAGGGCAACTTGTGCATTGCCCAGCGCGCTGGACGGCGCCACCGAGCGGGCAAAAACGCGTGGTGCACCAGCGGTGTGCAGCAGCACCTCTCTGGCCCACACACTGGCGCCAGTCTCCAGACCCAGCGCCTGCGCCTCGTCGGCCCGTGCCGGCTGCGGTGCCTGGCTCAACAGCTCGACGCGAAAGTCCCGGTTACCGGCTTCGGTCAACCGTTGGGTCAGCGAGCCCTCGTGGCAGAGCCAGTCGAACAGCGGCTCGGATGGCGGCGCGGGGTGTTGGTTGGCGGGATACCAGTCGGGCAGCATTCGGTGATCGCAGGGTCTTGGGTGGGGTGTAGGCTGGGGCCAAGGGTATCACGATTGCGCTCTGCGTCGGGCGCTGCTGCGTCGAGTGCGGAGCGCTGGCCTTGGACTTGCAAGGCGGGTACGGTAGCGTGACAACAACAGCTGAATACCGTGAGACGCAAGTATGAAGAAGTGGCAGTGTATCGTGTGTGGTTATATCTATGACGAAGCAGAAGGCTGGCCGGATGACGGCATTGCGCCCGGCACCCGCTGGGAAGATGTGCCCGCGGATTGGATGTGCCCCGATTGCGGGGTAGGCAAGGAAGACTTTGAAATGATCGAGATCGGCTGAGCAGCGCTCGCCGTCCTGCAGGAGACCCTTACGTGACAGAGAACGCACCGCTGGTGATTGTCGGCACCGGCCTGGCCGGTTACAACCTGGCCAAGGAGTTTCGCAAGCTCGATAGCGCCCGTCCGCTGCTGCTGGTCAGCGCCGACGATGGCCGCTTCTACTCCAAGCCGCTGTTGTCCACTGGCTTTGCCAAAGGCAAAGAAGCCGATGAGCTGGGCATGCAGGACGCCGCTGCGATGGCTGCCCAGCTTGATGCCGAGGTGCTCACCGGGACATCTGTGAGCGCGATTGATCCAGCCGCACGCACCCTGACCCTGGACGGCCGTGAGCAGCCCTACAGCGATCTGGTGCTGGCCCTTGGCGCTGAGGTGCGCAGCTTGCCGTGGCGTGAGCAGCTTGGTGAGCGCCTGCTGTCGATCAACGATCTGGCGGATTACGGCCGCTTTCGTGGGGCTTTGGTCGGTCGCAAGAAAGTACTGATCATCGGCGCCGGTTTGATCGGCTGCGAGTTCGCCAATGATCTGAGCCTGGGTGGCTTTGAGGTAGCCGTAGTGGCCACCGACCCCTGGTTGATGCCGCAGCTGCTGCCCGAGCCGGTGGCGGCGGCGGTACAGCGCCGACTGGAAGCGCTGGGTGTGACCTTTCATCTGGGCTGCGGCATTCGCGAGCTGGCTGCCAGCGATGATGGCCTGCTGGCGCTGCTGGATGACGGCACCGAAGTGCGGGCTGACCAGGGCCTGTCGGCCATCGGTCTGGCGCCGCGCACGGACCTGGCGGCGGCCGCCGGCCTGCCGGTTGGCCGAGGGGTGTTGGTAGACGCCCAGCTGTGCACTAGCGATCCGCACATCTATGCGCTGGGTGATTGCGCTGAAGTGGCGGGGCTGAATCTGATGTACGTGATGCCGTTGATGACCTCGGCCCGCGCGCTGGCCAAGACGCTTAGCGGCGCGCCGGCAACGGTTGGCTATCCGGCAATGCCGATCATGGTCAAGACGCCGGCCTGCCCGTTGGTGGTGGCGCCGCCCTTGAACGCGGCGGCCGGCGACTGGCAGATCAGTGGCGAGGGTGAGGATTTGCGCGCGGTCTTTATCGACCCGCAGGGCCAACTGCAGGGCTTTGCCCTGAGCGGGGCGGCGGTGTCGGAAAAGGCACTGCTGACCCGTGAGTTGCCAGCCTGGCTGTCCTGACGGGCCATTTGTCGGGAAATTGCGTGATGCGCCGCCGCTTAGAGGCTTTGACGGCTGGCGCAATCGCCCCAGTCGTGCCATGCTGACCGGGCTTCGGCAGAGCCAGCAGCACGCAAGCAAGTGCTCTGGCAAGCCCGCTGCGAGGATGCGGCGGTCACAACAAAAACAACAGACAATGAGGCTTCATATGCGTAAACCAGATCTCGCGGCGGCGATCGCCGACAAGGCCGACCTGAGCAAGGATCAGGCGAACCGGGTGCTTAACGCCGTGCTGGATGAAATCACCAAGGCACTGAGCGAAAAAGACTCCGTTACGCTGGTTGGTTTCGGCACCTTCCTGCAGCGCCACCGTGGCGCCCGTACCGGCAAAAATCCTCAGACTGGCGCACCGGTCAAGATCAAGGCCAGCAACACCGTTTCCTTCAAACCCGGCAAAAGCCTGCGCGACGCCGTCAACTGATTCTGCAGTGTGACAGGGGCTCTGCCGAGCCCCTGTTTCCTCCCGCCGCCTTGTCTGGTCGTCTGATGGCTTCAGGCAGGCGAATTGCGCGTTAACCGTCCCTACTTATTTCTGCGGCTGGTAATGATTGACCAGTGTGCGCAGTGCATCCCGTGCATCAAGGACCTTGTCGACCACTGCGTCTGCCTGCTCGCGACTCAAGCCCAGGCGTTTTAGCAGCGCGTCAGGGACCGGCACGCGTGGGCCACAGCCGATGCCATGCTGGTTGAGCAGCGCCAGGGTCAGGTAGATCAGGTTGGCATAGACGTGGTCCTGCCCTTGGTACAGCGGGTTGTGTTGCTGGCGCAGGGCGGTGCAGACCTCGTCGGGCATATCCCAGTAGTGCATCAGCCAACTGCCGATCTGGTCGCGGCTAACACCGATCAAGTGCTGCTCAATCAAGTGCGGCGGCACGTGCGGGTTGGCCTCGACATGGCGGCAGATCAGTTTGAAATAGGGCGGGAAGATATAGGCCAGCACCAGATAGCCGAAGTTGTGCAGCAGGCCGCCGAGGTAGTTCAGGCCCAGCTCCGGTCGCAGGTCGCGCGGCATTGCCTTGGCCAGGCCCTCAATCACGGCGGCACTGTAGATCGCCTGCTCCCAGTAAGGGGTGCTGCGCTCGGGGGCATCGCTGGGCAGACGGAAGGTTTTGCCTAGCGCCAGGCCGACGGCCAGGTTGATCACCAGGTCAAAGCCCAGTACCCGGCCGATGGCGTCTTCCACCGAGCGAATCTTGCCAGGTGCCGCGTAGTAGGGTGACGCCGCCCAGCTGACCACCTGTGCGGCCAGGCTGGGGTCGGTCTCAACCACGTCGGCGAGGTCCGCGATGTCCGCGTCCGGGTCTACCCGCAGCTTCATGATCTTTTGCGCTGACTCGGGCAGCGGCGGAATCTCGATGGTTTCTTCCAGTCGTTGCTTCATGCGCAGCGCAGTGAAGTTTTGCACGGCGTCGGTAAAGTCGCGGTTGTCTTGTTCGGCGCCGCTGGAGGCGGTCGGCAGGCCGGCCAGTGGCACCGCAAAATGCGCCAGGCTGGCCTTGGCCATCAGGGTGCGGGCGTCGGCCTGACTGATCACCAGGCTCCAGCCGGTCAGGCCGCTGTCCAGAATGACCTCGGACTGCTCCAGCAGGCTTTGCTCGCAGACGCAGGGGGAATTGAACAGGATCGGCAGGCCGGGCAGTTGATTCAACTGATGCTTGCTGAGGATGCGTTGCAGTTGCTGGTCCCGCACCGGCTCCAGCTGTCGACCCAGCAGGGTGCCGAGGGTCTTGAGGTCGAGTAGATGGTCCTTGGGGATCATCGCCAGCACGGTGCCAACAGCGTCGCACAGCAGGCTGGCCTGGACTTGCTGGCTGGCCGCCCAAGCGTCGCTAGTGGGGCGTAGCTGGTAAGCGATGCCCTGCTGCTGGAGCAGCTTTTCGATTAGGTCTGGCAGGGTTGCGGCATGGTGTTCGGGGGCCATTTGGCTATTCATGAACTCTTCCTTGCGCTGCCGACAGTCGGGCTGCTGCAGCGTCGCAGTCTTGCGTGTGAACTGGGCCTGACAACCTGAGCATAGCGGCTGTCATACCTGGGCAAAATGCTGGCCCTGGGCTATCCAGCGGTCCAGTAGTGGTTGTACGTGTTCGGGATACTGTTGCGCCAGCGTCTGCGCTGCTTGCTGCACCTCGGGCAGCAGGTCGGCATCGCGCACCAGATCGGCGACGCGAAACTGCACCACGCCGGTCTGACGGGTGCCCAGCACCTCTCCGGGGCCGCGCAGGGCCAGGTCCTTCTCGGCGATCACAAAGCCGTCGGTGCTCTCGCGCATGATGCCCAGGCGTTCACGTCCAAGGGCGGACAGTGGTGCCTGGTATAACAAGACGCAATGGCTGGCAGCGCTGCCCCGGCCGACCCGGCCGCGCAACTGGTGCAGCTGGGCCAAGCCTAGGCGCTCGGGGTTCTCGATGATCATCAGGCTGGCGTTGGGCACGTCCACGCCCACCTCGATGACGGTGGTGGCGACCAGCAGGTGCAGGTCGCCGGCCTTGAAAGCGGCCATGATCTCGGCTTTCTCTGCCGGCTTCATGCGGCCGTGGATTAGCCCGATGGATAGCCCTGGTAGCGCCTCGCAGAGCGACTCCCAGGTGGCCTCGGCGGCCTGCGCCTGCAGTTGCTCGGATTCCTCGATCAGGGTGCAAACCCAATAGGCCTGGCGCCCTTCGGCACAGCCTGCGCGCACCCGCTCGATCACCTCGGCGCGTCGGCTGTCGGCGATCAAGACGGTGTTGACCGGGGTACGCCCCGGCGGCAACTCATCGAGGATGGAGGTATCCAGGTCTGCGTAGGCACTCATCGCCAGGGTACGCGGGATCGGCGTGGCGGTCATGATCAGCTGGTGCGGTGATACGCCGCCGGCGGCGCCTTTGTCGCGCAGCGCCAGGCGCTGCTGCACGCCAAAGCGGTGCTGCTCGTCGATGATGGCCAGCCCCAGGTTGCGAAACTGCACGTCATCCTGGAACAGCGCGTGGGTGCCGACAATCATGGCAGCTTCGCCAGAGGCGATTAGTTGCAGCTGATTGGCGCGCGCCTTGCCCTTGAGCTTGCCGGCCACCCAGGCCACCGACAGGCCCAGGGCGCTGAACCAGCGCTGGAAGTTGGCGAAGTGCTGCTCGGCCAGAATTTCAGTTGGCGCCATGAGCGCAACCTGCCAGCCGGCTTCAATGGCCTGCAGCGCAGCCAGCGCGGCGACTACCGTCTTGCCAGCACCGACGTCGCCCTGCACCAAACGCAGCATGGGCCGCGGTTGGGCCAGGTCCAGCAGGATTTCGTCGGCTACGCGGCGCTGGGCGCCGGTCAGGGCAAACCCCAGTTGTTTGATGAAGCCGTCGGCCAGCTCGCCGGCGGCCCGCATGGTCGGTGCCTTGTGAGCGCGCATCTGGGCGCGTAGACGCAGCATGGCCAGCTGGTGTGCCATCAGCTCTTCAAAGGCCAATCGGTGCTGGGCCCAGTGGCGACCGTCCTGCAGGGCTTCCAGATCGATATCCGGTGGCGGGCGGTGCAGCAGCTGCACGGCCTCGCGTAGCGGCGGCAGGTGGTACTGCTCTGCCAGTTGGCCCGGCAGCCACTCGGCCAGATGGTTACCCTGGTCGAGCCATTGCAAGGCAGCATCGGTCAGGCTGCGCAGCCGCTGTTGCGACAACCCTTCGGTTGCCGGGTAGATGGGTGTCAGGGTGTCGCTGACCGGCAGGGCCTGGGCGTTGTCCAGGTTGTGCAGTTCCGGATGGTAGATTTCCAGCCCGGAGGCGCCGGGGCGGACTTCGCCGTAGCAGCGCCAGTGGCTGCCGCGGCTCAAGCTGGCTTTCAGGCCCGCAGAGAAGTAGTAGAAACGCAGGCTGAGGGTGCCGCTGCCGTCCTGCAGGCGGCACAGCAGGCTGCGCCGTCGCCCCATCACCACCTCGGCGGCCAGCACCGTGCCTTCAACCACGGCGTCCAGGCCTGGGCGCAGGGCGCCGATCGGGGTGACCCGGGTGCGATCCTGGTAGCGCAGAGGCAGGTGAAACAGGAGGTCCTGCACCGAGCTGAGGCCCAGTCGGTCAAGCTTCTCTGCCAGTGCCGGGCCGATGCCCTTGAGCACCGTCAGCGAGGTGTGCTCTGTCACTTGGGCGGCTGACCTACCGAGCACAGGCGGATCGAGTCGCTCAGTAGCTCGATGGCCTTGGGCCGCGGAAAGCTGGCACGCCAGGCAATGGCCACGGTGCGGTACGGCGCTGGCGCTTTGAACGGCTTGGTGATCAGCAGATCCGAACTGTAATAGCGATCATCGGCAGCAGACATGGGCAGCACGGTCATGCCAATGCCGGAAGCGACCATATGACGTATGGTTTCCAGTGAGCTGGATTCCACTGTGGTGTGCTTGTGCTGCTCATCGCTCTTGCGCAGGGTTGGGCAAGCCTCAAGCACCTGGTCGCGGAAGCAGTGGCCTTCACCCAGCAGCAACAGTTTGCTGTCGTCCAGCTCGTCGAGAGTCACGCTGTCGCGCTGCGCCCAGGCGTGGCTGGCGGGCAGCAACAGGCTGAAGGGCTCGTCGTACAGTGGTTTGGTCAGTACGTCCGGCTCCTGGAAGGGCAGCGCGATGATGATGGCATCCAGCTCACCGTTGCGCAGCTTGTCACGCAGTACGTGCGTGAAGTTCTCTTCGATGTACAGCGGCATCTCCGGTGCCACCTTGTGCAGTTGCGGCACCAGGTGCGGAAACAGGTACGGCCCGATGGTGTAAATGGCACCGACCTTGAGCGGTGCCGCCAGCTGGTTTTTGCCGGCTGTAGCCAGCTCACGGATGGCACTGGCTTCTTCCAGCACCTTTTGCGCCTGGGCCACGATGCGCTCACCAATCGGGGTGACGCGCACGGCACTCTTGCTGCGCTCGAAGATCATCACGCCCAGCTCTTCTTCCAGTTTCTTGACTCCTACGCTGAGGGTCGGCTGAGAGACGTGGCAGCGCTCGGCTGCGTGGCCAAAATGCTGCTCTTGGGCGAGGGTGACGATGTAGCGAAGTTCGGTCAGGGTCATCGGCGGAAAGTCTGCGTAGGCGGGTAAACAGGCTGCCACGTGTGGGCGAATGAAACGTCAATAGGCCCTAGCATAGCCGGTTGTTTAATAGAGTAAAACAATCGTACAGCGCGCCGTGTGGGGTGAATGTTGACAGCGTTGTCATCGCGCTGCGCCAGCGGGCTGTCGGCCTGTTACAGTGGGCGCCAAGAGTAACTAGAGGAGGCGCAAGCGTCATGCCGAGTGTGTTGATTGCCGGGTGCGGCGATGTGGGAAGTGAGCTGGCGCGACGCCTGCTGGCTGACGGGTGGCAGGTGTACGGATTGCGTCGCGATACCACCGGCTTGCCCGCTGGTGTGCTGCCGGTGGCTGGTGACCTGTGTATGCCTGAGCGGCCGGCGGATTGGCCGGCGCAGCTGGACTATCTGGTTTACTGCCCGGCCGCAGGCAAGCGCGACGCTGAGCTGTATCAGCGCTTGTATGTTCAGGGCCTGGAGCATGCGCTGAGCTGGCTGGGCGAGCGTAAGCGCCCGTTACGTCATCTGCTGCAGGTATCCAGCTCCGGCGTATATGCCCAGCAGGCGGGAGAATGGGTGACCGAGAACAGCCCCGCGCTAGCCGGCAGCGATACAGGGCGTGCCCTCCTGGCGGCGGAAGATGTCGCTTTGCGCAGTGGTCATCCGGCCTCGGTCGTGCGGCTGGCGGGCATCTACGGGCCGGGTCGTAACCGTTTGATTGAGCAGGCCAGAGCAGGCATGAACGTGCCGGCTGAGCCGCCGCAGTACACTAACCGCATCCACCGTGACGATGCCGCCGGGCTCATGGTGCACCTGCTGCAGCAGGCTGAGCAGCGCGAACTGCTGGCGCCCTGCTATCTGGGCGTGGATGACGAGCCGGCGCCGTTGCACGAGGTGGTCGGCTGGTTGCAAGGGCAGCTTGGCGTCAGCGCCCAGGTTGATGGCCCCGGCAGCACCCGGGTCGGCAGCAAACGCTGCAGTAATGCACTGGCGCGCGAATCCGGCTGGGTGCCGCAGTATCCGAGCTACCGCGAAGGGTATGCCGCGTTGCTGGAATAGCGGTGTAAAAAGTTAAGGGGAATTATCTGCCCGTCGTGTGGGTCGCAAGGTGAGTAGCACAAACCTGCAACCGCACACGAGGAGGCGCAGATGAAAAAATCAGCATCCGCTCATTGGGAAGGTTCACTGAAGGAAGGCAAGGGCACCATTTCTACCGAAAGTGGCGCCCTCAAGGCCAACCCCTACGGTTTCAACACGCGCTTTGAGGATCAGCCCGGTACCAACCCGGAAGAGCTGATCGGTGCCGCGCACGCTGGCTGCTTTTCAATGGCCTTTGCCAATCTGCTGGGTGAGGCCGGCTACACCCCGAGCAGCATCGACACCAAAGCCGAGGTCACCCTCAGCAAGCAGGACGACGGCTTCGCCGTCACCGCCGTGGCGCTGACCATGAACGCCACCATCCCCGGCATCGACCAGAAAACCTTCGATGACATCGCTGGCAAGGCGAAGCAGGGCTGCCCGATTTCCAAGCTGCTGAATGCTGATATCAGCCTCAAGGCTTCGCTCGGTTAGGAGGGCTTCGCCAGCTGCAAGCCGTAAGCTTCAAGCTGCAAGAAAAAGCAGGCTGGGCCTTTCGAGAGGTCCTAACGGCGTTTGTGGCTGCTGTGAAACAAAAAAACCGCGCAGGTAGGATCCGCGCGGTTTTTTCTTTTAGCTTTTAGCTTGCGGCTTGTAGCTTATAGCTTGCCGCAGGTGGTGGGCCTTCAGCCCACCACCATAATCCCGTCCATCTCAACCGGTACGCCCTTGGGCAGGGCGGCGACGCCGATGGCGGCGCGGGCGGGGTAGGGCTTTTCGAAGTAGCGTTCCATGATCTCGTTGACGGTGGCGAAGTTGCCCAGGTCGGTCAGGAAGATGTTCAGCTTGACGATGTCCTGCAGCTTGCCGCCGGCTGCTTCGGCCACCGCGCTGAGGTTGTCGAAGACGCGGCAGACTTGAGCTTCAAAACCCCCAACCACCTCCATGGTGGCCGGGTCCAGCGGAATCTGGCCTGACAGGTAGACGGTGTTGCCCACCTTGATGGCCTGGGAGTACGGGCCGATGGCCGAAGGGGCCTGTTCGCTGGTGATAACTTGCTTGTTCATGGATGCTCCGACGGCAATCAGTTCTTGAGACGGGTGATACGCATCACGCCCTTGAGGTTGCGGATGCGTTTGATCAATTGTGAGAGGTGCAGGCGGTCGCGCACGCGCACGACCAGTTGTACCACGCTGACGCGGCCGTCGCGCTCATCGACGCTGATCTTGTCGATGCTGGCGTCGGCCACGGTAATGCCGGTGGCGAGCTGGGCGATGATACCGCGCTGGTGCTCCAGCTCGACGCGCAGCTCGACGGTAAATTCGCCGCTCACATCCTTGTCCCAGGTCAGATGCAGGGTTTTCTCGGTGTTGTGGCGGCTGTCGGCCAGATTGCGGCAGTTTTCCTGGTGGATGACCATGCCCTTGCCGGACGACAGGTAGCCGACAATCGGGTCACCCGGAATCGGGTTACAGCAGCGGGCGAAGCTGACCACCAGCCCCTCGGTGCCGCGGATGGCCAGCGGCTTCTCGCCGGTTTCCTCGTTGCTGGCTGGCTGGTCGATCTTCTGCGGCTCGTCATCGGTGGCGCCGTCGCTGGCTAGCAGGCGGCGGGCCACCACATACGCCATGCGGTTGCCCAGACCGATATCGGCCAGCAGGTCTTCCATCAACTCCATGCCGCAGTCGTTCAGAACAGACTGCACGCGAGCCTCGGGGATGGCGCCCAGTTGGGTGTCGAAGCTGGCCAGCACCTTGTCCAGCAGACGCTCACCCAGAGCGATGGACTCGGAGTGGCGCTGGTGCTTGAGGAAGTGGCGGATATTGCTGCGCGCTTTGCCGGTGATGACAAAGCTGAGCCAGGCTGGGTTGGGGCGCGCGCCTGGCGCGGTGATGATCTCGACGGTTTCGCCGCTTTCCAGCGGCTCGGACAGCGGCGCCAGGCGTCGATTGACGCGGCAGGCGATGCAGCTGTTGCCGATGTCGGTGTGTACAGCGTAGGCGAAGTCGACCGGTGTGGAGCCCTTGGGTAGCTCCATGATGCGGCCTTTTGGAGTGAAAATGTAGACTTCGTCTGGGAACAGGTCGATCTTGACGTTTTCGATGAACTCCAGCGAGTTACCGGCGTTCTGTTGCAGCTCCAGCACGCTCTTCAACCACTGGCGGGTGCGCGCGTGGTTGCCGTTGATGACCTCTTCTTTGGACTTGTAGACCCAGTGCGCGGCGATGCCGTTGTTGGCCAGCTCTTCCATTTCTTCGGTGCGGATCTGAATTTCGATCGGCACCCCGTGCATGCCAAACAGCGTGGTGTGCAGGGACTGGTAGCCGTTGGCCTTGGGAATGGCGATGTAGTCTTTGAAGCGGCCCGGGAAGGGCTTGTACAGGCTGTGCACGGCGCCCAGCACGCGGTAGCAGGTATCGGGCTTGTCGACGATGATGCGGAAGGCGTAGACGTCCATGATCTCGTTGAACGACTTCTTCTTGCCGCGCATCTTCTGGTAAATGCCGTACAGGTGCTTCTCGCGGCCCATGACCTTGCCCTGCAGGCCCTCCCGTTCCAGGCAGGCCTGCAGCGATTCGAGAATGCGGTTGAGCAGCTCCTTGCGGTTGCCTCGGGCATTGCGCACGGCTCGATCGATCAGGTTCGAGCGCATCGGGTGCATGGCTTTAAAGCCGAGGTCTTCGAACTCGGTGCTCAAGCTGTGCATGCCCAGACGGTTGGCGATCGGCGCGTAGATCTCCAGGGTTTCCTTGGCGATGCGGCGGCGCTTTTCCGGCGCCAGCGCGCCCAGGGTGCGCATGTTGTGCAGGCGGTCGGCCAGCTTGACCAGGATCACGCGGATGTCGCGGGCCATGGCCAGCGCCATCTTCTGGAAGTTCTCGGCCTGTGCCTCGGCCTTGGTTTCGAAGGTCATCTGGGTCAGCTTGCTGACCCCGTCTACCAACTCGGCGACGGTGTCGCCAAATTGCTCGACCAGTGCATCCTTGGGGATGCCGGTGTCTTCGATCACGTCGTGCAGCATGGCGGCCATCAGGCTCTGATGGTCCATGTGCATGTCGGCAAGGATGTGGGCTACGGCGAGCGGGTGGGTGACGTAAGGCTCACCGCTGCGACGGGTCTGGCCGTCGTGGGCCTGCTCGGCGTAGAAATAGGCGCGCCGGACCAGGTTGACCTGCTCCGGCTCAAGGTAGTTACCCAGATTGTCGGCAAAAACCTCTATCGCAGACATGTAGCTCTCCCGCACCCGCCAGCGCGGGTGATGACCTCAGGGATAGCCGGCCTGCGCAACAGCAAACCTGTCTCTTACTCGGCCAGCTCGTCGGTCGCTTCCAGCGAGTACAGCGGCTCCTGCTGATCCTGCAGGGCTTCTTCGGCCATGATGGCGTTGGTGATCAGGCCGTCGGCCACTTCACGCAGTGCCACCACGGTGGGTTTGTCGTTTTCCCAGGCTACCTTGGCTTCTTTGCCACCGGTGGCCAGCTGACGGGCGCGCTTGGAGGCCAGCATGACCAGCTCAAAACGGTTTTCTACATTTTCCAGGCAGTCTTCAACGGTAACGCGAGCCATGGGGTACTCCGGAAAGGATAAACAATTGAACGCAAGGCGCCCCGAA
>DBHE01000247.1:19489-25774 GCA_002296055.1 Pseudomonadaceae bacterium UBA836 | reverse complement strand
CCACGAAACCCGGTGTGATTCACAGGCCACGGATTATAATCCGCATTTCGCTTCTCTTTCTTAGGGCTTAAATGAAACCGGCTGAATTTACGTTAGACAGGCGTCTTTACGACCTGCTCCAAGAGCCTAGTCTCGCTAAGTTCACGACGGCGGAGCTACGCGATGCCTACGCTGCGGGCTTGGACAGCGGAAGCTTTCGTCTCGCAGATATCAGGCTTTATGTTTATGAACAGATCCGCAGGTTGGTGCGCGTAGGATGGGTCACTATTGATGGTGAGCGCCGCTCGAGAGGGCAGCGCTATCAGGTTCTTAGTGCACCGCAGCATCTGGAACTGCAGCTTGTAACCGGTAGCTTCGAGAGAGGCCTTTCTGCTCCGGCTAAAGTTGAGGTGGAAGCGCCCGTCGATTCGGCCGTTAAAGCTGTCCCCAGCGACTCTGATCAGGAGCTGGATAGGTTGCACAAAGAAACACGTATGGATTTTTTGTCCTCTATGGGCGAGGCAGAGTGTTTTAAAAAGCTCCTGAAGGAAATGCCTCACCTCCATCACTTGCTGGAGAGCCAGTATTTGGAGGCTAGAGATCGGAGCTCGCGTCTGCTCGGCCACCTTCGTGCCATCGAAAAGACGCTCAAGACCCTAGCCACACCGTGATGAGCGGCGGACTCCGTCTTTGGCAGCGCCGCTGCATATCTCAAGCGATGGCGCATTATGCCGTTTCTCCACACTTTTTCTGTCAGGCCACACCTGGAGCCGGCAAGACTCGTATGGCCGCTGAACTCGCGAAGCGGTTGCTTGATGAGGGGAAGATCGATCTTGTCTTGTGTTTTGCGCCATCGTGCCAGGTGGTCGAGGGCTTTCGGACAACCTTTTCGTCTGTCCTTAGTCGGCGCCTAGACGGGCGTATCGGCGCAATTGGCAGCGCCTACACCTACCAAGCAATGGAATTTCGTGACCAAGACTTTTGGCAGCTTTTTGCTGACTATCGAGTGCTCGCGGTTTTCGATGAGATCCACCATTGCGCCGGAAGTGATCCTTCCTTTAGTAATGCTTGGGGGCTTCAAATACTGTGTCGAATTCAGGATCGTGCTGAATTTACTCTGGCTCTGTCGGGAACTCCTTGGCGAACGGACGACAAGGGCATCGCACTTGCTCGCTACTCGACGCCTGACGGACAGCTGATCTGTGACTACCGCTACTCGCTGAGAGAGGCGATAGCCGATGGCGTATGTCGAAGCCCTCGCATTGTGCTGCTCGACAACAATGAGGTGACGTTGGAAGAGGAGCAGGGCGCCGGTAGCACCGCCAAACTATTCAGTGGCGTAGAGCAGCTCCTGAGCGGATCTCGTGTTACTTACGAAGCGTTGGTGCGTCACGAGGAGGTTATCGAGCGCGTTCTTGATCTCGGATGCAGGCAGCTTGATGAGCTGCGGCAGATCAGACCTGACGCTGCCGGGCTGGTCGTCGCGACCGACATCGAGCACGCGGAGTATATTGCTCGCTCTCTGCAAGCCCGGAACGAAACGTATAGCTTGGTCACAAATAAGACTCCCAATGCTCAGCAGACCATTAATCGCTTTAGGACCAGTGGCAGCCGATGGATCGTCGCCGTAGGCATGATCAGTGAGGGCACTGACATCCCCCGGCTTCAGGTGTGCTGTTATCTCAGTCGTATTCGTACTGAGTTGCACTTCCGCCAGGTACTTGGGCGGGTGCTGCGACGTTCTGGTGAGCCAGATCGGTTTGCTTGGTTGTTTATGTTGGCCGAGGAAAAGTTGAGGGGATTCGCTGAGCGTATTGCTGATGACCTACCGGACGATTTGGCAGTGCTTAGCGGGGTGCCAACGGCGAAGCCGACGATTGGCGCAGCCGATAGCTGCGTCGGGTTCATGGAAGATGTCGTTAGTGGGCCCTCTCAGGAGGTTGACGGCGAAGACGCTGAGTCTGGTGCTGAGGTCAACACAGTTCTGATCCTGGGTGATGATGTTGTTGAAGGGGCCTACAAAGTCAGCTTTTCTCAACATTACAGACAGCAGCTACTGGCCTGTTTTTGATTGCTGATACAGTCCCCCATATCAGTCATCGTAACTAACCCATGGAGACCAACGGTGTTGGCTTCGCTGACACGCCCGCTAATGATATGAAGTGAGGTGATCGCCGTGACCCTTCCCTATGAGCGAACGCGGAGCGTTGTGGAGACTGAGAGGTTTCTGCGCGAAATCTGCCGCAATTCTCACTTACCATCAGATATCCGTAACCATGCGAAAGGCCTGCTGAGGCATTATCCGTCAGCTGATCAGGTGTTCTCGCTCGGGCGGTTGGAAGAGTGGTTGATTGATGACGAAGCGGACGCAGAGATGCGAAGGCGGCTAGTGGCGCTTCACCAGCCTCTGTTTTGCTCTAGTCTGGCGCGCTCGTCATGTTATAAGCACTTCTTAGCTCAGGCGACTGACAATCTGGGTGTTGGGAAATCTGAACGCGAACGAGCAGGGCTGGAGGAGGAAGCCACCTCAGGTGGTGGTGTGACGTATTCAAATCACTTGGGCCAGGTTCGTATTCGAGCTTCCGAGGTGTTCAATGACGACACTTTCGCTGCTGCTTGGGCCGCAGAGCCGAATGCTGCGTTAGGGGGAGAAAGCCCGGAAGTGCTCTGCGCTACGGAGACCGGGGCGCAGCAGGTACTCAGCGTTCTCAATGCAATAGAGTGGGGAGGCGCTGTATAACAAGCTCAGGCACCCTCTATTTGAGCCTGGACTTAGCCCCGGGGAGATGATGATAGCTTGTGAATGCTGTATCTTTTCTTTGCTTCAGCCAGGAGCTCTGCCGATGAAATGTGGCCGTTAGCATACTCCTCTATTCTTGCTGCCATGTACTGGCTTACTTCGACTCCGGAAAGCCTGTTGGTCGCTTGGACGTGCAGTACATTGGCACGGCGTCCTTTTAGGTCTTTTTTTTGCTGCATATGGAGCTCCGAGTATAGGGTTCTTTCTGATGTCAGACGTTAGTTTCTCGCCAATAGCAGCCTAGCGCGAGTGTCTCTTATCGGCCAAAAGCGGTCATCTGGTGACTACGAAACCAGGGAAGATTCAGTTGAATTTCGAATGGCACTCCACCCGGTTCAAGTGGCGCTTTAGGTGCGCTGCAGGTTCCGTTGCGTATCATGCATTCCGCTATGGCAGCTTTGAAGGAGCCCGAGTTTCGGACTGGCGATGCTCTAGGTCGTAGCGCCCGGCCTGGCCCGCAGGGTAAACCCGAGACGAGGTTTTCCCCGCAGGTCAGTGGCTGCCACGGATTTAGCAGTACCAGTCCAGCCGACAGGTGAGATGGGTTGTTACTAATGCAGGTTCTGTACCTCGCCAAGTGAAATCTGCTTCCCTCCGAGTCCTCGAAAACAAAAAAAAGCCCGCATTGCGCGGGCTTAATACGGAGCAGTGCCGGTGTTGCTGATCAGTTCCCGGTGGCGCGCATGTGCTGAACGCTGAACATGTCCGGGGTGCTCAGGCTGGGGTCGACTTGGCCCTTGAATTGGCCGGTGGTGCAGTGCATGGCCTGTACGTCGATCATGCTGAAGCTGTCGTCAATGGATACGCCACTGCCCTGGTTGGCAGGCAGGTGGTGGTCCGGGTGGGCCTGGCCGATGGTGAAGGTTTTCCACATGCTGCCCTTGCGGTCATAGGCCACGGTGCGCGGGATGGTGAAGGTCTGGGCATCCATGAAGTGCACGCGGCGGGACAGCGGGTGGCTGCCGTCGACCGGGGTGGCCTCCACTTCGTAGACCTTGCGCAGCTGCCAGGTGATGTTCGGGAAGCAACCGCCCTTGCCGGAGAACGCCACGACCTGATAACCGTCGCTGTCCTGATGGGTTTCGGTATCGAGTTGCAGCTCGTTGTGGTTATAGAAGGGCATGAGCATGTAACGGGTGCCCTTGTAGGCCCAGTTCATGTCGGAAATACGGCCGTTGTAGCCCTCGAAGTCTTCGATCATCAGATCTGAACCAAGGAAGGCGTCGGTGACCTGACCGGTGGCTAGGCGGCGTACGCGGCGCTGAAAGCCCAGATACAGCCAGGAGTTGTCGCGCTTGAGGTCGTCCATGGCACGGTGGATGAGCAGCTGGGTATTGCGCACATCATGTGGCTCGAGAACTTGCACGTAGATACCGCGGAACAGCTCCGACGGGTTGGGCGTGATCGCCGGCAGCGGCTCCTGATTGACCCGGCCGGTGAAGTTCAGGAAGTGAAAGTTGAACTTGATGGTGCGCTCAACCTTGTCGGTGTTCATGTCCCGATACTTCCAGTAGAACGGGGAGATGGCGGCACTGTCGCCCCAGTTGTAGCCGTACTTGTAGTTCCAGGCGAGTTTCTCGCCGGCACGCGGATCGTTGGCATCCGGATCTTCCGGGAATGGCCGTCCGGCCTGCCAGCCATTCAGCTCGCCGGGCTTGGCGCCCAGACTGACGTTGCCGAGACCCGCCCGGCTGGCTTCCACGTAGTTGGGATGAAGGTCGAAGGAGGTGGTCTCGCCGACCTTGATTTCAACCCAGCCCTGTTCGATGAAGTTGTAGAACGCCGGGTCGATGATGTCCCGGAACTGGGCAACGTTGGCCTGATTGATGGTCATGCCGGTAGTGAGGCCCGGTGCGCTGGGCGCGGACTCACGATAGGGATAGAAGCTGTTGTCGACGACATCGGCCTGGGCCTGCGCGGTGCAGGCCATCGCCAGTGCCGTCAGTACACTGGCCAGGATACGGGTGTGCTTGTTGTTGTTCATGTTGTTCTCCGAATCAGAAGCTGTAGCGGACGGTCAGTTGCAGTTCATCCTGGTTTTTGGCCATGCCCAGCGGGCCGGCGCGGAAGCGACCCAACGGCTCATAGCCGCTCAAGCCCAGGCTGACACCTTCGGGGTGGCCCGGGTACCCGGCGGTGAACGGGTCCCAGGGGTTACAGGTGCGGCAGTCATCGAACTTGTTGGCACCGCTGCCGACTTTCAGGTTTGCACCACCGATGACGCGAAGGTTGTCGCTGACCAGCCATTCGATGCTTGGTGCGATGGTGGTGGCACCGGCGCGGAAGTCATGCGCTGCCAGTAGTTGCGGGCTAAGCCGGTCATTCATCCACCAGCCCTTGACCAGCAGGGTGCCGGTCCAGTTGGCCTTCCAGTCCGGTATGCCTACCCGGCCCAGAAGACGCTGCTCACTCTGGTACTCGTGAATGTGCTGGCCGAAGATCTGGCCCGAGAACAGGAAGGCGCGGCGGCTGTTAAGCCATGGTATGAAGATGTTCTTGTCGGCACCGACCACATAGCGCGTGACGTTGCTCTCCGAGAACAGTCTGGTCTGGATGGTGTTGGCGAACTCTTCGCCTTCGGTGTGAGCGAGTTCGACGCGGAACACGGTATCCAGACCCTGGGCGTAGTAGTCCAGCGAGCCGCCGATCAGGTTGACGCGGGGGAAGTGGATATCGAATGCGATGAGGGATGGCCAGATTCCGGTGACGCCGGTGAATGCATTTTGCGCCGGGATACCGCCGCGCAGCGAAGGCAACTGACTGCGGTAGGTGAGTGCATTGAGCGAGAAGCCAACGTCGCGGTAGACACCCTCAAGCTTGATACCGAACTGGGTGTTGGACAAACTCCACCCGGGCATGTGGGCTTTGCGGATGCCGATCTGGCCAGGGCCGAAGTCGGTGGCAATGTTACCGTTGGCGAAATTAGCGACGGTGCCGCCGTACTCCCAGAGTGTGTTCATGCCGCGGAAGAAGCAACCCGCGTCGAGAATCACGTTGGGCGAGCCGCATTGGCCGATGTTGTGCGGGCGGAAGCGGTCGAAGTTCCAGACGAAGGATACGTTCAGGTCGTCGAAGATGTCGCCAGCGCCCATGCGGTAGTCGGATTTGACGATCCACATCGGGATGCGGATGTCTTCCAGCTCGTCGTAAATATTATTGCGCGAGAAGTCGACCGGGTTGATGACGTCCAGCACCCGGAACAGGTCGGTGCGGCCCCAGATGACCTGCTGCTTGCCCAGGCGGGTGCTGAGGATGTGGCCGTTGTCGAAGTTGTAGTCGAAGTCGACATACAGTTCGCGGATGAAGTCGAGCCGGTCATTGAACTCGGAGAAGCGCAGTTCGTTGGTGTCCTGGTCCAGATAGCCGTTGATACAACCGCGGCTATCGACATCACAAGGCCGCACCGGGACGCCGAAGGCGACGCCGCCGCTGGTGCTGTGCAGGTTCTCGCCGAGCACAATCATGCCCTTGTTGGGGTGATCGGCCAGATTGAAGGTGTTGGGCAA
>DBHE01000247.1:0-19100 GCA_002296055.1 Pseudomonadaceae bacterium UBA836 | reverse complement strand
CCGCCGGCTCTGCGGCCGTATTCGTTGCTGTTGAGGTCGTAGACCCCGTCGTAGCTGCCACGAAATACGCCGTTCCAGGAAACGTTGCTGAAGATGCCGAGTTCGCCGAACTCGCGTTCAGCGTTGATCTGCACCGTGTTGCGAAATTTCGACAGACCGGCGGAGTCCCGCACATAGGTCGCGTTTTCATAGAAGCCGGTGATCTCCGTTTCCTCACTGGCAATCGCGGCGCTAAGCGAGCTCAGCAGCAGCCCGGTGCCGCTCGCCAGAGCGAGGCTCCAGCGTCCGAGGCCTTTTATTTTTGTTTGCATTGGCAGTTCCTCATTTCAGTGGGGTAGGGCAGGACGAGTCGAGCTCAACCTTGCCCCGTTATCAGCGCCCCGACAGGCTGCGGGGCACTGGCTGCCGGGCGGTTGGCATGCAGGATGCCATCCTCGTCGGCGTAGACATCGGTGATGAAGCGCGGGCGCATTACCAGCACCCAAGAGGGCACCAGCAGCATGGCGGCCAGACCGTTGATGACGATCATCACGCACAGCAGCATTGCCGCGTCGGACTGGAAGCGCAGGTCCGACAGCAACACCCACATGACGATGCCGGCCATCAGGGTGACGGCGGTGAAACTGATGGCCATGCCGGTGGTGGCGATCGCCTGGCGAACGGCATCGACCAGCCTGCCGCTCTTGGCCATCTCCTCGCGGATGCGGTCCATCATGTAGATCGAGTAGTCGATGCCCACGCCGATGCCGACGGCGATGACCGGCACTGTGTTGATGTCGATGTTGAGCCCGGCCAGGCCCATGTAGGCGTAGGTGAGGGTGGTCGCGAAGGTCATCGCCAACAGCATCATCAGCCCGGCGTGCCAGGAGGTGTAGAACAGCATCACGAAGGCGAAGATCAGCAGGAACACCAGCGGCAGCACCACCAGATTGGTCTCGAAGGCCGACTCGTTCATGGCCGCCGCAACGCCGAGGGTGCCGCCGGCCAGCCGGATGGTCAGGCCTTCAACCTGGCCGTCGTGTTCGGCGATCCATTCGCGCGCCATGTGAATGGCACGACGGATGGTCTCGCCCTGGCGATCCTTGTAGTAGAACACCAGGTTGGCGATGCGATCGTCGGTATCGTTGAACTCGTTCAACGCCCCGGGAATCGGGCTCGACGCCATATAGGTAAACATCAGGCCGCCGACGTAGTCCGCTTCATGGGGGATCTGGAACCAGCGTGGATCGTCGTTGTGCATCAGCCGGTTGACCTGCTTGATCAGGTCCGGCAGACCCTTGCTGCCACCGACCGCCGGATCGGCCAGCATGTGCGCCTGCAAGTCCTGCAGGGCGCGCAGTACCTCGGGCTTTTTCAGCCCGCCTTTCTCGGCGTGTTCGGCGATGATGTACAGCTCTTCTGAGCCGGGGAAGCGGTCATTCACTTCCTTGGACGACAGGTTGTAGTCGTGGTCGGGGTAGAGGATGGGTGAACCCGGTTCCGAGTCGCCGATACGTACCTGGGAGGCGGCGACCAGACCCAGGGCCATGGCCAGCGCGGCAGCGCCAAGCACGACCCGCGCCGCGCCCGGACGGCTGACGGTGCGGGCGCAGGTGGCGCCGATATGGCGCAGGAAGGTTTCCTTGATCTCGGGGTTTTTCGGCGTCGGCAGGATCGACAGCAGCAGCGGTACGCCAATCAGCACGGTCAGGATGACGGTCATCGCCCACAGCGAGGCATACACGCCCAGCTTGGTATTCAGGGCAATGGAGCCGATGGCGATCAGCGACAGGCCTACAGCGTCGGAGACCACGCCAAGCGAGCCCGGGCGGAACAGGCTGTCGAAGGTGGCCCTGGCCGCTTTCGGGCCGTTGCCAAGAACCCGCACCTCGGCGTAATAGCGCTCGACCAGTTGCACCCCGTGGCTCATCGCCCGCGCGGCAATCAGGAAGGGAATAACCAGCCCCAGCGGGTCGAGATTGAAGCCCAGCAGGCTGATGATGCCCAGGCCCCAGATAGTCGAGATCAGCACGCCGCCGAGGGGAATCAGCACCCCGTAGGCCTTGCGGAAATGGAATACCAGCAGCGACAGCATGATCAGCACGGTAAAGATGAAGATCTGCAGAATCTGGTCCATGTAGGTGTAGGCCCAGCCCACCAGTACCGGCTGGCCGGTGGCATACAGGGTCACGCCATTGCCGCTTTCCGCCTCGCGCAGGGCCTGCAACTGGGCGAAGGTGGCTGCGTAGTCGAGCTGGCCTTCAATCAATTGCGCCTTGACCAGCGCCATCTTGAAGTCGGAGGCCACCAGCGGGCCGTAGATGCGCGGGTTGGCGGCTACATCCGCGCGCATCTGCGCCAGTTGCTCATCGCTGTAGTTGCCGTTTTGCGGGTCAAAGTAGGGCTCGGAGTTGATCGAGCCGACCTCGGTCAGCCAGATCTTGCGCGAGTTGCGGTGGGTGACGCTGGTCACCAGGTTGTGGTTGACGCCGGGCAGGTTGTCGACGGCCTGGGTGACCCGGTCAATGGTGGCCAGGTTGGCGTTGGAGAAAATGTCACCGTTGTCGAAGGCGACGCCCACGACCAGCACGTTGGCACCGCCGAAGCTGTCCTTGATGCTGTTGTGCAGCTCGATATAGGGGTGTTCCTGCGGCAGCAGATCGGCAAAGTCGGTATAGATTTTCAGCCCCGGTATGCGCAGCGCAAACAGCAGGGTCAGCAGGGCGATGGCGGCCAGCACCTTGCGTGGATTGTTGAACATCCACACCTCAAGACCGTGCATGGCATGGGTAAAACGATGTAATCCAGACATGTCGGTTCCTCAGTCAGCGCTGGCCGCCAGGGCCTTTGGGAGTTGAATATTCAGCAGCGTGCCGCGCCCGCCGGCCGCCAGCAGATGCTGCTCGGGCACGAGCAGACCGGCACGCAGATACAGGGGCTGATTGGGCGTGGCCAGCGGCTGCCAGCGGCTGCCGTACAGGCTGAGTACGGTGGTGTTTTCGCCGAGGGCGTAGAGTGCGTTGCCATCACTGACAAAGCCGAAGATCGGCGCTTCGGTGCCGCTGGGCTGCTTGCGCCAGGTTTCGCCGCCATCGCGGGTGTGCCAGATAAAGCCGTTCAGCCCACCAACCCAGCCTTCATCGAGGTCGCGGAAGAAGCTGGCGTGGGGGTAGAACTCGTCAGGCAGGCTGCCGGCCGGCTCCCAGCTGACCCCGGCGTCGCGGCTTTGATAGACCAGCCCGTATTCGCCGGTTACCACGGCGTGCTCGGCGTCGATGAACTGCAGGGTGGTGAGAATGGCGTCCTCATCCAGGCTGGATTCGTCCCAGCTGGCGCCCTGGTCTGCACTGTGCTGCAGGGTGCTGAAACTGCCGACCGTCCACCAGCTGCCGTCCGGCGCACAGGCGGTGGCCATCATCTGCTCGCTGCTGGGCAGTGAGTGGCTGCGCCACTGGCTGGCATCCGGGTTGCCGTGCCAGAGCTGATTATCGAAGCTCAGGGCGATGAAACTGCGGTCCGGACACACATCCAGATCGACCAGACTCATGCTGGTCGGTAGCGGCTGGCGTTGCCAGCTGGTGCCCTGATCACTGCTGCGCAGCACCACGCCATCGTTACCGACGATTAGGGTGGTTTCACCATTGCTGGCCATGGCCTGGTAGAAGTCGGTGCGTTGCAGGGCTTCGCTGTGCTGGCGGTCTACTGCGTCCAGATTCAGCGGCGCCTCGCAGCCGGTCAGGAACATCGAGCAAGCCAGTCCGGCAAGCAGATGCCGACGACCCGGCGCACCTCGGAGAGGTGTTGGTATGTTAAACATGGTATGTCACCAATCAGGGTTTTATTTTTATTCACGGAGCGACAAAAGCTCGGTAGCATGCGCTGTGCCAGCGTTTCCGTATAATTACAACTGACTGATTGATAACGGTTTTTTATCGGATGGTGGTTTTTTTGCGGGAATGCAGCTGCGTTTCGGGCAGGGTAATTTGATCAATTGATAAAAGTGCAGGCGGGGCTTGCTGATTTGGTAAAGCGCGGGTTCGGACTGGGCTGCTCTGACGGGTGAGAGGGCGCTCCTTGCCCGGTGCAAGGAGCTATTCGGGCGGGTGGCCGCTGCGGGGCTAGTGCTGTTCGCTCTCTTCCAGAATGCCGGACTTCTTCAGCCGATATGCCAGCGCCGGGCGTGTCAGCCCGAGCCTCCTGGCGGCCTCGGATACGTTTTGGCCGGCGTCATCCATGGCGCGACGCATGAGGCTGTTTTCGACCTCTTCCAGGCTGACGCCAGAGGTCAGAATCTGCGATACCCAGTCGCCTCCGGTGGCGATGTCGCTGCCATGGACGATGGTGCCGAAATCGTTCAGACGGTCATCGCAGGATGTCTCGATAATCTCCGGGCTGACTGCGAACAGCGCGTCCTGGCTGATGCTCTCGTTGCTGTCGGTCAGAATCACGCCGCGTTCGATGACGTTTTCCAGTTCGCGGATATTGCCTGGCCAGTGGTAGTTCAGGCATAGCTCCAGCGCCTTGTCCGACAGCCCCAGGGTGCGCTTCTGGTAGGCATGGTGCGACTTGCGCAGGAAGTGCTCGGCCAGCAGCGGAATGTCCTCCTGCCGCTCCCGCAGTGGCGGAATCTGAACCGGGAACACATTCAGGCGGTAGTACAGGTCAGCTCGGAAGCGTCCCTTTTCGACGGCATCGGCCAGGCTTTCGTTGGTGGCGGCAATCACCCGCACATCGATCTTGCGGGTATGCGAATCACCCACCCGCTCCAGCTCGCCTTCCTGCAGCACGCGCAGCAGGGTGGCCTGGGCTCTTGGCGGCAGTTCGATCACCTCGTCAAGAAAGATGGTTCCGCCATTGGCCCGTTCAAAACGGCCTGCACGCGCCTGGTGAGCCCCGGTGTAGGCGCCTTTCTCAACGCCGAACAGTTCTGCCTCGATCAGGTCGGGCGGGATCGCGGCGCAGTTGACGGCCACGAATGGCTTGTCGGCGCGCTCGCTGCGCTGATGCACACTGCGGGCAATCACCTCCTTGCCAACGCCGGTCTCGCCCAGCAACAGCACCGAGACCTTGCCCTTGGCGGCCTTGTCGATGGTTTTGCAGACCTTTTTGTAGGCGCCCGACTGGCCGATGCCGTAGTACTGACCTTCCTGCTGATCCAGGTCGTTTTGCAGCGAACTCAGCCGCGATTGCAGGTCGTACAGCTCCTCGATAATGGGGTCTTCCCTGAAGTAGCTTTTGAACTGCTCCGCGTCATCCCATTCCTCCGCCGGCTTGCCGACGATCAGGCAGCGCTCATCGCCGCAGCCGCGGCAGCTGACTTCGCGGTAGATGATTTCACGCCGCATGAATGAGGAGCTGTAGGCACAGGCATAGCCCAGCAATGACCAGCAGGCAGGTTCATGTATCAGCCCCAATTCCGTCTGGCAAATCTCGACCTCGAACGAGTCTACCCACTCCAGTTCGCCGTAGAAGTGGCCCTTCTGGTGGTCAAGATCAATCTGGATTGGCTTGACCTTGACCATGCCCTTGAGTGAATGCAGCTGCGGCCCGACGAGGAAGATATCGAGCTCGTTGCTGTGCGGCCTGAACTTGCGGGCCAGCTCAGCATCCTTGAGCCCTGACTGGTAGCCCATGCGCAGAAAGAAGCCCTTGGCGCGCTCGATACCAAGGGTGTTTACCAGCTCACGTCGGAAGCTGGCCATAGCGGACACCTGCATCAGCAGCATGCGCTGCTCGGCAAACCAGATTTTGCCGTCAGTGCTCTGAAAACGGATCTGCTCGGTCAGATCGTGATAGTCCGAATACTGCAGGTGCGGCTTGTAGTTGGTCGCCATGATGCATTAGCCCCTGTTGTTTTTGTTGGGCGGTTTGCGCTGTCTCACAACATGCTGTGACGCGCTGAGTGTCTCGGCATCTTGACGCTGTCTGCGGTTAAAAATCAACCAGATGTTTAATTGGCCAAGGGGGGGCGTCGCGCTGGGTGAGCATTTGCTGACATGCGCAGCGCTGTTTCATCAAATCATCAAATTCCCCCCCGTGATTCCCTCCGCCGTCGAGCGCTTCCGGTGATGCGGCGTATCAATGGGTAAAAATAAAAAGTCTTAAATATCAATTGGTTGAGGTCTTATTTCGCGCCGTTCTCGCTGGCTGGCATAGCCGTTGCTGTAGGTCTGCTCACAACAACAAGCACGGTGAAGCCCTATGAGCCAGACCGCCCAAAGCTTTGACCAGATGACCCGCTGGATTCGGGTACGCAGCGAACCGGACGCCCGCTTTGTCGAGTTCGACTTTGCCATCGGTCACCCCGATCTGTTCGTCGAACTGGTGCTTCCGAAAGACGCTTTCGTTCAGTTCTGCAAACACAACAAGGTTGTTCACATGGATGAGGCCATGGCCCGTCAGGTTGACGAGGACATGGTGAAGTGGCGCTTCGGCGAGAAAGGCCAGCGCTGATTCCGATCCGACACACCCCCACAAAAACAAAACGGTACGGTTGTCATGAGTATTGAAATCAAAACCAACTCGGTGGAGCCGATTCGGCACACCTACAGCAACATCAAGCGCCGCTTTGGCGACAAGCCTGCCTCGCGCTATCAGGAAGCCAGCTTCGATATCGAGGCGACCACCAACTTCCATTACCGCCCCCTGTGGGATGCCGAGCACGGTCTGAATGACCCGACCCGCACCGCCATCCGCATGGCCGACTGGTACGCGGTAAGCGATCCCCGTCAGTTCTTTTACGGTGCCTACGTGCAGAACCGCGCCAAGATGCAGGAGGCCGCCGAGCACAGCTTCAGCTTCTGCGACAAGCGCAATCTGCTGACCCGCATGCCGGAGGCGCTGCAGGAAACTTTGCTGCGTCTGCTGGTGCCGCTGCGCCATATGGAGCTGGGCGCCAACATGAACAACAGCAGCATCGCTGGCGATGCGGTGGCCGGCACGGTCACCCAGATGCACATCTATCAGGCCATGGACCGCCTGGGCATGGGCCAGTACCTGTCGCGCATTGCCCTGCTGATCGATGGCAGCACTGGCGAGGCACTGGATCGCTCGAAGACCTACTGGATGGACGACGCACTCTGGCAGCCGCTGCGCAAGCTGGTTGAGGACAGTCTGGTGGTCAAGGACTGGTTCGAGCTGACCGTACTGCAGAACCTGCTGATTGATGGCCTGCTGTACCCGCTGATGTATCACAAGTTCGATCAATGGCTGGCGGAGCAGGGGGCCGAGGATGTCTCGATGCTCACCGAGTTCATGCGTGACTGGCACGCCGAATCCTGCCGCTGGGTCGACGCCATGCTCAAGACCGTGCGCGCGGAAAGTGATGCCAATGCCGAGCAGTTGCAGCGCTGGATTGCCCACTGGCAGCCGCGGGTCATCGCTGCCCTGCAGCCGCTCGCCAACGCCAGCGTCGGTGTCGCAGCGCTGGACGAGGTGGTTGGCCAATTCGACCAGCGGCTGAAAAAGCTCGGCCTGGTCGCCGAGGAGGTCGCCGCATGAGCCAGCTCGCCTTCATCGTTTTTCAGGACAACGACAACGCCCGCTACCTGGTAGAGGCGATGGCCGAAGACAACCCTCACGCCGAAGTGCAGTACCACCCGGCCATGATCCGCATCCAGGCTGAAAAGCGCCTGGTAATCAACCGTGCCACGGTTGAGGAAAAGATCGGTCGTGAGTGGGACGTGCAGGAAATGCTCCTGGACGTGATCAGCATCGGCGGCAACGTGGATGAGGATGAAGACCACTTCATCCTCGAGTGGAAAAACTAGGAGACCCCTCATGGCTACCAAGAACAAGAAGCTCAGCCTCAAAGACAAGTACCAGTACCTGACCCGCGACATGGCCTGGGAACCGAGCTACCAGAAGAAGGAAGACATCTTTCCCTACGAGCGCTTCGAGGGGATCAAGATCACCGACTGGGACAAGTGGGAAGACCCCTTCCGCCTGACCATGGATGCCTACTGGAAGTATCAGGCCGAGAAAGAGAAGAAGCTGTACGCCATCTTTGACGCCTTCGCCCAGAACAACGGCCACCAGAATATTTCCGATGCGCGCTACGTCAACGCCCTCAAGCTGTTTCTGACCGGTGTTTCGCCGCTGGAATACGGCGCGTTTCAGGGCTACGCCAAGGTTGGCCGGCATTTCAGCGGTGCCGGTGCGCGGGTAGCCTGCCAGATGCAGTCGATTGACGAGCTGCGTCACGTGCAGACCCAGCTGCACGCCATGAGTCACTACAACAAGCACTTCAACGGCCTACACGATTTTGCCCACATGCACGACCGGGTCTGGTTCCTGTCGGTGCCCAAGTCGTTCTTTGACGACGCCCGCTCGGCTGGCCCGTTCGAGTTTCTGACGGCCATTTCGTTCTCGTTCGAATATGTGCTGACCAACCTGCTGTTCGTGCCGTTCATGTCCGGCGCGGCTTACAACGGCGATATGGCCACCGTGACCTTCGGCTTCTCGGCGCAATCGGACGAAGCCCGCCACATGACCCTGGGCCTTGAGGTCATCAAGTTCATGCTCGAACAGCACGAGGACAACGTGCCGATCGTGCAGCACTGGATCGACAAGTGGTTCTGGCGCGGTTACCGCCTGCTGAGCCTGGTCAGCATGATGATGGACTACATGCTGCCCAACAAGGTGATGTCTTGGAAGGATGCGTGGGAGGTCTATTACGAGCAGAACGGCGGCGCCCTGTTCAAGGATCTGGAGCGTTACGGCATTCGCCCGCCCAAGTATCAGGACGTGGCCAACGACGGCAAGAACCACATCAGCCATCAGCTGTGGTCGACCTTCTATCAGTACAGCCACGCCACCAACTTCCATACCTGGCTGCCCAGTGCCGCGGAAATGGACTGGCTGTCCGAGCAGTACCCGGACACCTTCGACAAGTACTACCGCCCGCGTTTCGAGCACTGGCAGGAGATGCGGGACAAGGGTGAGCGTTTCTACAACAACACCCTGCCGCAGCTGTGCCAGGTGTGTCAGGTGCCGGCCCTGTTCACCGAGCATGGCGATCCGACCCAGCTGAGCCTGCGCACACTCGAGCACGAGGGCGAGCGTTATCACTTCTGCTCGGATGGCTGCTGCGACATTTTCAAGCACGAGCCCGAGAAGTACATCCAGTCCTGGTTGCCTGTGCACCAGATCTATCAGGGCAATTGCGAGGGTGCAGACGTCGAGACCGTGGTCTCGAAGTACTACCACATCAATATCGGCCAGGACAATTTCGACTACGTGGGGTCGCCGGATCACCAGCGCTGGCAGGCGATCAAGGGCAATCGGCCGCTCGGGGGCGATGACGACTCCCGGGACGCCGCCTGAGCTTTCACAACACCCGTCCCCGACCGACAGGTCGGGGCGACAACAAGAACAAGGTGATCTCCATGAGCGTTAAAGCCCTTTATCAATACACCGCCGAGCCGCGTGACCTGCAGGCCAACTTCAATGGCATGCAACTGGTCTATCTGTACTGGCCGAACCATCTGCTGTTCTGTTCGCCGTTTTCCTTTCTAGCGTCGCCCGAGATGAGCATGGGCGAGTTCTGCGAGGAGGTTGTGCGCCCGGCCATTGCCGCCCACCCGCAGGCCGCCGGCCTGGACTTTGGCCAGGCCCAGTGGCAGCTCAACCACCAGCCGTTCAGCCCGGACCCTGCGCTCAGCCTGGCGCAGAATGGGGTGACGCACAAAGCGATGCTGACCCTGCGCGTGCCCGGCCTTGACGGTATCGCCGGCGGCGTAGTCTGAGGAGGCGGTCATGAGCTACACAGTCACGATTGAGCCGACCGGCGAACAGATCGAAGTCGAGCAAGACCAGACCATCCTCCAGGCCGCGCTGCGTCAGGGCGTCTGGCTGCCGTTTGCCTGCGGCCACGGCACCTGCGCGACCTGCAAGGTGCAGGTGCTGGAGGGCGACGTGGATATCGGCGAGGCCTCGCCGTTCGCGCTGATGGATGTTGAGCGCGACGAAGGCAAGGTGCTGGCCTGCTGCGCCACGGTGCAGAGCGATGTGACCATCGAAGCCGATATCGATGTGGATGAGGACTTCGAGGGCTATTCGGTAGAGGACTACCAGGCCACGGTCAGCGAACTGCTGCCACTGTCACCGACCATTTTGGGCGTGCGCCTGAAGCTGGATCGCGCGATGCAGTTTCAGGCTGGCCAGTACATCAACCTGGAACTGCCGGGCATTGAGGGCAGCCGTGCGTTCTCGCTGGCCAATCCGCCGAGCCGGCCGGACGAGGTCGAGCTGCATGTGCGGCTGGTCGAAGGTGGCGCAGCCACCGGCTACATCCATCAGCAACTGAAGGTGGGTGATCAGCTGTCGCTGTCCGGACCCTACGGCATGTTCTTTGTACGCAACTCGCAGCCGGGCGATCTGATCTTTATTGCCGGCGGCTCGGGGCTGTCCAGCCCGCAGTCGATGATTCTCGACCTGCTGGAACAGGGCGACAGCCGCCAAATCACCCTGTTTCAGGGCGCACGCAACCGCAGCGAGCTCTATAACGCCGAGCTGTTCGAGCAACTGGCTGCCAGCCACGCCAATTTCACCTATGTACCGGCGCTCAGCCAGGCCGCCGATGACAGCGAGTGGCAGGGTTTCCGTGGCTATGTGCACGACGCTGCCAAGGCGCACTTTGACGGCCGCTTTGTCGGTCACAAGGCCTACCTGTGCGGCCCGCCGCCGATGATCGATGCGGCGATTACCGCCCTGATGCAGGGCCGGCTGTTTGAGCGCGACATTTTTATGGAGCGTTTCTACACCGCCGCCGACGGCGCAGAGGACACCCAGCGCTCCGCGCTATTCAAGCGGATCTGAATCCTGGACGCGAAGGCCAGCCCTCGGTTGCGCAGTGCCGCAGCGACGGGTGACAGGGCCTTGGCGTGAGCAAACGAACGGCAGTCGAGAATAACAACGATGACTGACACATTCGAAATGACCGAGCTGGTCAGAGGCCTGCGCTTCAACTGCGCAAGCGATAACTCGCTGCTCAAGGCGATGGAGCTGGCCGGCAAGCGCTGCATTCCGGTGGGCTGCCGCGGCGGTGGCTGCGGTCTGTGCAAGGTCCATGTGATCAGCGGCGAGTTCAGCTGCGGGCCCATGAGCAAAAAACACGTAGACGAGGCATCGCGCCGCTGCGGACGGGTACTGGCCTGTCGGGTCTATCCGCGCAGTGACCTGAGCTTTGAATATCGGCCAGCACCCGAGCTGGCAGGCACCAACAACAATTCCAATGAGGTGATGTGATGAGAAAAGGTGTGATGCGTCCCGGTCACGTGCAGATCCGGGTACTGGATGCCGAAGCCGCCCTGAAACACTATCGCGACCTGGTCGGCCTGATTGAAACCGACCGCGACGAACAGGGCCGGATTTACCTGAAAGCCTGGACCGAGGTCGACAAATTCTCGCTGGTGCTCAATCCGTCCGATGAGCCCGGCATGGATTTCATGGGCTTCAAGGTGGTGGACGAGGCAACGCTGGTGCAGCTGGAGCAGGACCTGCTCGCCTGGGGCTGCCCAGTAGAGCATATTCCGGCCGGCGAGCTGCGCGGCTGTGGCCGCCGCATCCGCTTTGTCGCTCCCAGCGGGCACGCCTTTGAGCTCTATGCCGAGAAGGAATACACCGGCAAGTGGGGCGTCACCGAGGTTAACCCGGAGGCCTGGCCAATGGACCTCAAGGGCATGCGCGCGGTGCGTTTCGACCACTGCCTGATGTATGGCGATGAGCTGGCGGCCACCTACGATCTGTTCGTCAATGTGCTCGGGTTTTACCTGGCCGAGCAGGTGCTGGACGAGAACGGCGACCGCATCGCCCAGTTCCTCAGCATCTCGACCAAAGCGCATGACGTGGCTTTCATCATGCACCCCGAGAAAGGCAAGTTTCACCATGTTTCCTTCTTTCTGGAAAACTGGGAGGACGTGCTGCGCGCCGCCGACCTGATCAGCATGACCGATACCTCGATCGATATCGGCCCTACCCGCCACGGTCTGACCCACGGCAAGACCATCTATTTCTTCGACCCCTCCGGTAACCGTAATGAGGTGTTCTGCGGTGGCGACTACAACTACCCGGACCACAAACCGGTTACCTGGGCCGCTGCGGACCTAGGCAAGGCGATTTTCTACCACGACCGTCAGCTCAATGAGCGTTTTCTCACCGTACTGACCTGACCTTACCTATTTTGGCGGGAGCTGTTTAGCCATGAAAGAAATCAAGCATTACATCAACGGCGCGTACGTCGGCTCGGCCAGCGGTCGGCTGTTCGACAATATTAACCCGGCCAACGGCAGTGTGCTCAGCAAGGTGCACGAAGCCGGGCGCGAGGAAGTTGATGCCGCCGTGCGCGCAGCGCGGGCGGCGCTGAAAGGGCCTTGGGGAAAGATGTCGGTCGAGGAGCGCACGGCCATCCTGCACCGGGTTGCCGATGGCATCACCGCGCGCTTTGATGAGTTCCTCGAAGCCGAATGTCTGGACACCGGCAAGCCGCGTTCGTTGGCCAGCCATATCGACATTCCGCGTGGCGCCGCCAACTTCAAGGTATTCGCCGACCTGATCAAGAATGTTGCCGCCGAGGCATTCGAGATGGCAACGCCGGACGGTGCTGGTGCGCTCAACTACGCGGTTCGCCGGCCCAAGGGCGTGATCGGTGTGATCAGTCCTTGGAACCTGCCGCTGCTGCTGATGACCTGGAAGGTCGGCCCGGCATTGGCCTGCGGTAATACCGTGGTGGTCAAACCCTCCGAGGAAACGCCGACCACCACTGCGCTGCTGGGCGAGGTTATGCAGCAGGCCGGGGTGCCCGATGGGGTCTACAACGTGGTCCACGGTTTTGGTGGCAACTCGGCCGGCGCCTTCTTGACCGAGCATCCGGATGTGGACGCCTACACCTTCACCGGCGAGACCGGCACCGGCGAAACCATCATGAAGGCAGCCGCCAACGGCGTGCGTCAGGTGTCCCTTGAGCTGGGTGGCAAGAATGCCGGCATCGTGTTTGCCGACTGCGATATGGACAAGGCGATCGAGGGCACGCTGCGCTCGGCCTTTGCCAACTGCGGTCAGGTGTGTCTGGGCACCGAGCGTGTCTACGTTCAGCGGCCGATCTTCGACGAGTTTGTCGCGCGCCTGAAAGCCGGTGCCGAGCAGCTGGTGCTAGGCCCGCCGGACGATGCCACCAGCAATTTTGGTCCGCTGATCAGCCTTAAGCACCGTGAGAAGGTGCTGTCCTACTACCAGAAAGCCGTTGAGGACGGGGCCACCGTGATTACCGGCGGCGGTGTGCCGGACATGCCGGCAGAGCTGGCCCACGGCGCCTGGGTGCAGCCGACTATTTGGACCGACCTGAAGGATGACTCGGCCGTGGTAACCGAAGAGATCTTCGGCCCCTGTTGCCATATCCGCCCGTTTGACAGCGAAGAAGAAGCCGTGGCTCTGGCCAACAGCCTGCCCTACGGCCTGGCCTCGGCCGTCTGGACCGAAAACGTCACCCGCGCGCACCGGGTCGCCGGTCAGCTGGAGGCCGGCATCATCTGGGTCAACAGCTGGTTCCTGCGCGATCTGCGTACCGCCTTTGGTGGCAGCAAACAGTCGGGCATCGGGCGTGAGGGCGGGGTGCATTCGCTCGAGTTCTACACCGAAATGAAAAACATCTGCGTGAAGCTGTGAGGTGCTTATGAATGTGACAGTAGAGAGTCCCGAGTTGGGCCGCAGCATCATCGCTGGCGGTTACCAGACCAATGTGCATGAGCATGGCAAAGGCTTCCCGCTGATGCTGATTCACGGCTCCGGGCCGGGCGTCACCGCCTGGGCCAACTGGCGTCTGGTGATGCCCGAGCTGGCCAAACAGCGCCGGGTCATTGCCCCCGACATGCTGGGCTTCGGTTACAGCGAGCGCCCGGCCAACCCGGATTATCAGCGCGATGTCTGGGTCGAGCATGCCATCGGCGTGCTCGATGCACTGGGCATCGAACAGGCTGATCTGGTGGGCAACTCTTTTGGCGGCGGTATCGCGCTGGCGCTCGCCATTCGCTATCCGCAGCGAGTGCGCCGGCTGGTGCTGATGGGTAGCGTTGGCGTGAGCTTCCCGATTACCGACGGGCTGGATCGGGTCTGGGGCTATGAGCCGTCCTTCCAGACCATGCGCAGCCTTATGGATACCTTTGCCTACGACCGCGCGCTGGTCACCGACGAACTGGCCGAGCTGCGTTACCAGGCCAGTATCCGCCCCGGGTTCCAGGAATCCTTTGCGCAGATGTTCCCGGCGCCACGTCAGCGCTGGGTCGACGGCCTTGCCAGCAACGAGGCGGATATCCGCGCCGTGCAACACGAGACGCTGGTTATCCACGGGCGCGAGGATCAGGTCATCCCGTTGCAGGCCTCACTGCAGCTGGCGCAGCTTATTCCCAATGCCCAGTTGCATGTCTATGGCCATTGCGGCCACTGGACCCAGATCGAACATGCCGGTCGCTTTGCGCGGCTGGTAGAAGATTTTCTCAACGAAGCCGACAGCGCTTCAGGAGCGAACTGATCATGGATCAGACTCAGATCAACCAGCTTGGCGACGAGCTGTACCAGGCAATGCTCAAGCGCGAGGCGGTCAGCCCGCTGACCAGCCGTGGCTTTGATATCAGCATCGACGATGCCTATCACATCTCGCTGCGCATGCTGCAGAACCGACTGGACGCCGGTGAGCGGGTGATCGGCAAGAAGATCGGCGTCACCAGCAAGGCCGTGCAGAACATGCTCAATGTGCACCAGCCCGATTTCGGCTACCTGACCGACGCCATGGTCTACAACAGCGGTGAAGCCATGCCGATCAGCGAGAAGTTGATGCAGCCGCGCGCCGAAGGCGAGATTGCCTTCATTCTCAAGCGCGACCTGACCGGCCCCGGGGTCACCAACGCCGATGTGCTGGCGGCAACCGAATGCGTGATGCCGTGCTTCGAGATCGTCGATTCGCGTATCCAGGACTGGAAGATCGCGATTCAGGACACGGTCGCCGACAACGCCTCCTGCGGGCTGTTCGTGCTGGGTGATCAGGCGGTATCGCCGCGCAAGGTCGATCTGGTGACCTGCGGCATGGTGGTGGAAAAGAACGGCCAGATCATCAGCACCGGCGCAGGCGCCGCAGCGCTGGGCTCACCAGTCAACTGCGTTGCCTGGCTGGCCAACACCCTGGGCCGCTTCGGCATTTCCCTTAAGGCCGGCGAGGTCATCCTGTCCGGCTCGCTGGTGCCGCTTGAGCCGGTCAAGACCGGCGACTTCATGCAGGTCAGCATTGGCGGTATGGGTACGGCCAGCGTGCGTTTCGTGTGACTCGACGGGCGTGGCCCTGCGATCACGCCTGTACAGCGGATTATTCCCAGAGAGGGAAAGGACAATGAGCAAAAAACTGAAAGCCGCGATCATCGGCTCGGGCAACATCGGCACCGACCTGATGATCAAGATTTTGCGTAACAGTCAGCATATCGCCATGGGTGCCATGGTGGGTATCGACCCCGAATCCGATGGCCTGGCGCGTGCTGCGCGCATGGGCGTGGCCACCACCCACGAAGGGGTGGATGGGCTGGTCAAGATGCCGGAATTTGCCGACATCGACTTTATCTTTGATGCCACTTCGGCCGGTGCCCACAGGCACAACGAAGTGCTGCTGCGCGGTCACAAGCCGGGCCTGCGCATTATCGATCTGACCCCGGCGGCCATCGGCCCCTACTGCGTGCCGGTCGTGAACCTGGAGCAGAACATCAACGAGACCAACGTCAACATGGTGACCTGTGGCGGTCAGGCGACCATCCCGATGGTGGCCGCGGTCTCGCGTGTGGCCAAGGTGCACTACGGCGAAATCGTTGCGTCGATTTCCTCGAAGTCCGCCGGCCCGGGTACCCGCGCCAACATCGATGAATTCACCGAGACCACCTCCAAGGCGATTGAAGTGATCGGCGGTGCCCGTCGTGGCAAGGCGATCATCATCATGAACCCGGCCGAGCCGCCGCTGATTATGCGCGATACCGTCTATGTGCTCAGCGAACTGGCCGATCAGGCCGCCGTTGAAGCCTCGGTCGAGGAAATGGTGCAGGCGGTCAACAGCTACGTGCCGGGTTACCGCCTCAAGCAAAAGGTGCAATTCGACGTGATCCCGCCGGATCAGCCGCTGAACGTACCGGGCCTTGGCCACTTGAGCGGGCTGAAAACCTCGATCTTTCTGGAAGTCGAAGGTGCCGCCCATTACCTGCCGGCCTACGCCGGAAACCTCGACATCATGACCTCTGCGGCGCTGGCGACCGCCGAGCGCATGGCGCAGTCGATGAACCTGGCCTGAGGACACGATCATGACATTCAATCCCGGCAAGAAACTCTATATCTCCGACGTCACCCTGCGTGACGGCAGCCATGCGATTCGCCACCAGTATTCGATCAAGAATGTGCAGGACATCGCCCGCGCACTGGACAAGGCTAAGGTCGACTCCATCGAAGTGGCCCACGGTGACGGCCTGCAGGGCTCCAGCTTCAACTACGGCTTTGGTGCCCACACCGACCTGGAATGGATCGAGGCGGTGGCCGAAGTGATCACCCACTCGCAAATCGCCACCCTGTTGCTGCCCGGCATCGGTACTACCCATGACCTGGACAACGCCTACAGCGCCGGGGCACGCATCGTGCGGGTGGCCACGCACTGTACCGAAGCCGATGTCTCCAGACAGCACATTGAGCATGCCCGCAAGCTGGGTATGGATACCGTCGGCTTTCTGATGATGAGCCACATGCAGACCCCGCAGGGCCTGGCGCAGCAGGCCAAGCTGATGGAGGACTACGGTGCCACCTGCCTGTATGTGGTCGACTCCGGCGGCGCCATGGGCATGCAGGATATCCGTGACCGCTTCCGCGCTCTGAAGGATGTACTCAAGCCGGAAACCCAGACCGGCATGCACGCCCACCACAACCTGAGCCTCGGGGTCGCCAACTCGATTGCCGCGGTGGAAGAGGGCTGTGACCGCATCGACGCCAGCCTGGCCGGCATGGGCGCCGGCGCCGGCAACGCGCCGCTGGAAGTGTTCATCGCCGCCGCCGAACGGCTCGGCTGGGAGCACGGTACCGACCTCTACACCCTGATGGACGCCGCCGATGACATCGTCCGCCCGCTGCAGGATCGCCCGGTGCGGGTTGACCGCGAAACCCTGGCGCTGGGCTATGCCGGCGTCTACTCCAGCTTCCTGCGTCACTCCGAGGTGGCGGCGCAGAAATACGGCCTGAAAACGGTCGACATCCTGGTCGAGCTGGGCAAGCGCCGCATGGTCGGCGGCCAGGAAGACATGATCGTGGATGTAGCACTGGATCTGCTGAAAAAACAGGAGCAGTCGGCATGAAAGAGCAGAAACGCACCCTGACGCCCGAGCAGGTACTGGCACTGGCCGAACATATCGAGAACGCCGAGCTGCAGGCGCACGACATCCACAAGATCACCAACGACTACCCGCAGATGACCTTCGCCGATGCCTACGATATCCAGTGGGAAATCCGCCGGCGCAAGGAGGCTCGCGGCAACAAGGTCGTCGGCCTGAAGATGGGCCTGACCTCCTGGGCAAAAATGGCGCAGATGGGCGTGGAAACCCCGATCTACGGCTTCCTGGCCGACTATTTCAGTGTGCCCGACGGTGGCGTGGTGGACACCAGCGAGCTGATCCACCCGAAGATCGAGGCGGAAATTTCCTTTGTGACCAAGGCGCCGCTCAAGGGCCCGGGCTGCCACATCGGCGATGTACTCGCAGCGACCGATTATGTGGTGCCGACGGTCGAGGTGATTGACTCGCGCTACGAGAACTTCAAGTTCGATCTGATCAGCGTGGTGGCCGACAACGCCTCGTCAACGCGCTTTATCACAGGTGGCATGATGGCCAATGTCGAAGACGTTGACCTGAAAAACTTCGGTGTAGTGGTGGAGAAGAACGGCGAAGTGGTTGATGTTGGTGCTGGCGCCGCGGTCCTCGGCCACCCGGCGTCGAGTGTCGCCATGCTGGCCAATTTGCTGGCTGAGCGTGGCGAACACATCCCGGCCGGTAGCTTCATCATGACCGGCGGCATCACCGCGGCCATTACCGTCGAAGCGGGCGACAATATCAGCGTGCGCTACCAGGGGCTGGGTAGCGTCACCTGCCGATTCATTTAAGGAGCATGCCATGCCGATTGCACAGATTCATATGCTGGAAGGTCGTAGCGACGAGCAAAAGGAAGCGCTGATTCGCGAAGTGAGCGAGGCCATTGTCCGGGCACTGGATGCGCCCCTGCCGAGCGTTCGGGTGATCATCAGCGAAATGCCCAAGACACACTTCGGCATTGGTGGCGAACCGGCCAGCAAGGTGCGTCGCTAGTGGCGTCAGCGCAAAGACCGCCCCTGCCCGTACTGTTTCTGTCCTGCCGGGAAGAACGGCAGGCAGATCCGGGCAGGGGGCCTTTGATGGCCCGGTTGCTCGCCTCCGGTGCAACGCCGGAGGCGGTGCTGTTTATCACGATTGCCGATCAGGATGACAGGCTGCAACTGATCGGCAGCGGCACAGATGGCGAGCGTTTGTCAGCTCTGGCCGAATGGCTTTCGAGCCGAGGCGTTTGCGCATCGGTGCAGCGCTGCGCCAGCTCACCGCTGGACCAGATTGCCGCAGAACTGTTTGGTGACTTCGCCGGCGAAGCACGCCTGCACCCTTCGACAGTCGCTTCGAAGCCCTCTCACAGAAGCCGTTACATAACGCAATTGCTTGTTTTTGAAAAAGTTCCATTGACTCGAAAATGTCATGGAGCAGCAAGCCTTCTGTCATATCGGATTTCCATAATTGCCTCCGTCCAAACAGACGATGTCATGCCGCAGGCAATGACGGCGTTTCATAAAACGAAGGAGCTTTTCGATGAAGATGAAGTTGATTGCGGTTGCTGTTGGTGCCGCTCTGGCGGTACCCGCTGTGGCAATGGCAGATGTGACCGTCTATGGCCGTGCACATGTTTCGGTGGATTTCCTCGATGACGGCGCCGACTACTCTGAAACCAACCTTTCCAGCAACTCCTCGCGCCTTGGCTTCAAGGGCAACCATGAGATCAACCCGAATCTGAAGGCCGGGCGGTTGCAGAAGCTGAGTGCA
>DBHE01000094.1 GCA_002296055.1 Pseudomonadaceae bacterium UBA836 | reverse complement strand
GGCATCGTGGGCAAGGGTTAGCAGTTCGCGGCTGCAGCGCTCAGGGCTGTGCAGGTTGCCGTCGTGCAGCAGGGTGCTGGCGCGCAGGTGGTCGTGCAGGCGGACAAATTTGTCCATCGGAAAGCGATGGGGGGCCGGGAACGGGAAGCTGTAATCCGGGTGGTAGATCAGAGGCAGATCCACGGGGGCTCCTTGAGGCTGGTGCGCTGTGAGTATGGGTAGCCCGCTGCTGGCGGGCAAGTCTCAGCAATGATGCGCTCTGCTCATGCGAGACAATCCGGGTTAAACTGGCCAGCATTCGAGCGGCGCGCACGCCGCCATTATTGCCGAGAAGTACCTGCCCGATAGCGGTCGGGCATGACGTGAGGATGCACTATGAGTGAACTGCTGGACGATCTGGTTGACCTGTTGGCGCTGGAGAAAATCGAGGAAAACCTGTTCCGTGGCCGTAGCCAGGATCTGGGCTTCAAACAGCTCTTTGGCGGACAGGTGCTGGGCCAGTCGTTGTCGGCGGCCAGCCAGACTGTCGACTCCGAGCGCCATGTGCATTCGGTGCACGGCTATTTTCTGCGGCCGGGTAATGCCGACCTGCCGATCGTTTACCAGGTTGATCCTTTGCGCGATGGCGGCAGCTTCACCACCCGCCGCGTGCAGGCCATTCAGAAGGGTAAGCCGATCTTCACCATGATCAGCTCCTTTCAGGGCGATGAGGCGGGTTATGAGCATCAGGCAGTCATGCCGGATGTGCCGGGCCCGGAAGACCTGCCCAACGAAACCGAGTGGACTCGCCGTTACCAGCACCTGATTCACGAAAAAGTGCGGGACAAGGTGTTATGTGGCAAGCCAATCGAAATTCGCCCGGTCGGTGAGTTCAACCCCTTTGAGCCCAAGGCCGGGGAGCCGGTGCGCTACATGTGGTACCGCGCCGACGGCACCTTGCCGGATGACCCGCAGGTCCACCGCTATCTGCTGGCCTATGCCTCGGACTTCCATCTGTTGGGCACCGCCATGCAGCCGCACGGTATTTCCAGCTGGTCTCGCGCCATGCAGGTGGCAAGTCTGGATCACTCGCTCTGGTATCACCGCCCGCTGCGGATGGACGACTGGCTGCTGTACGCCATGGACAGCCCGTCGGCCAGCGGCTCGCGGGGCCTGTCGCGTGGCCAGATTTTCAACCGGGCTGGCGAGCTGGTGGCTTCGGTGACCCAGGAATCGTTGATGCGCAAGGTCGAGCGCTGAAATGCAGCAGTTGCGTGGCTGGGTGTTTGATCTGGATGGCACGCTGACGCTGGCTCAGCATGACTTTCCGGCGATTCGTCGCGAGCTTGGGGTGCCGGCTGATGCGGATATCCTGACCTACATGGCGACCTTGCCTGCCGCAGACTACACCGCGATGAAAGCCCAGCTTGATGCCATCGAGCTGCGGCTGGCGGCGGAAGTACAGCCGGCGCCCGGCGCTGTGGCGCTGGTGCGTCAGCTGCGTGACCAGGGGCGGCGACTGGGCATTTTGACGCGCAATCTGCAGGTGGTTGCGCGCTCGACGCTCAGTTGTCTGGGGATTCTCGACTGTTTTGCCCCCGAAGATGTGCTGGGGCGAGAGGAGGCCGAGCCCAAACCCTCACCGGACGGCATTCATCAGTTGCTGGATCGCTGGCAGCTGACACCGGACGAGGCGGTGATGGTGGGAGACTTTCGTTTTGATCTTGAAGCGGGCAGGGCGGCTGGCAGCCGCACCTGTCTGATCCTGCCGGACAATCCGTGGCCCGATCTGGTCGACTGGCACTTGCCAAGCTGCAGTGCGGTGCTGGCGCGACTTTGATCGTGCTGCAGTTGCCTGTCAGTTGGTGCCTTGAAACCGCAGGCGCATCGACAGGTCGACGGCTTTGACATCCTTGGTCATGCTGCCGATCGAAATGTAGTCCACGCCTGTCTCTGCCACGCTGCGCAGGGTTTTCTCGGTAATGCCGCCAGAGGCTTCCAGTTTGGCGCGCCCGCCGTTGAGTTTGACCGCCGTGCGCATGTCATCGTCGCTCAGCTCGTCGAGCATGACGATGTCGGCGCCCGCCGCCAGAGCCTGTTTCAGTTCATCCAGACTTTCTACTTCCACCTCTACCGGCTTGCCCGGTGCAATTTCGTGGGCGCGGCTGATGGCCTGGGCGATGCCGCCGCAGGCAGCGATGTGGTTTTCCTTGATCAGGAAGGCGTCATACAGACCGATGCGGTGGTTGTGGCAGCCGCCGCAGGTGACGGCGTACTTCTGCGCCAGACGCAGGCCCGGCAGTGTCTTGCGGGTATCCAAGAGTTTGACGCTGGTGCCGGCAACCATATCCGCGAAGTGACGGCTGCGGGTAGCGGTCGCTGATAGCAACTGGATGAAGTTGAGCATTGAGCGTTCGGCAGTCAGCAGGCCGCGGGCAGGGCCGCTGAAGCGACAGATAGTCTGATCTGCGAGCAGGTTGTCGCCGTCGTTGACCAGCCATTCGATGGCAATCTGCGGGTCGACCTGGTGAGCGACTTCATCTGCCCAGGCCTTGCCGCAGAACACGGCCGCTTCACGGGTGATGATCCGGCCGTCTGCCTGACGCTCTGCCGGGATCAGGCTGGCAGTGATATCGCCATCGCCCACGTCTTCGGCCAAGGCGCGGCGCACATCATCAACGATAGTGGTCTGCAGGCTGTCGAGAGTGAGGTTGGGCATGCTGGCTCCGGCGTCTGATCGCAAGTGCCGGCGAGTATACCCGATCGCAACAAAAATGCCCGCCTGGCGGCGGGCATCTTCAGGTCTGACGGGCTGTTACTTGTTCATGTAGTTTGCCGGGTCGGCAAAGTAGTCCTTGGTCAGTTTGAAGACCACAGGGCTGAGCAGCAGCAGCGCAATCAGGTTGGGAATGGCCATCATGGCGTTCAGCGTATCAGCCACCAGCCACAGGCTGTTCAGGTCGATACCCGGCAGGGTGCCCAGCGGAATGGCGATGATCCACAGCAGGCGGAACGGCAGGTTTGAGCGCTCGCCGAACAGGAACTGCGTGCACTTCTCGGAGTAGAAGCTCCAGCCGATGATGGTGGTGAAGGCAAAGACAGCCAGGCCGATGCTGACGATGTATTGACCCCACATGCCCGGCAAGCCCTGGCTGAACGCCAGTGCCGACAGCGGTGCACCGTTCTCGCCGCTGGTCCAGGCGCCGGTCACCATGATCACCAGACCGGTGATCGAGCAGATGATGATGGTGTCAATAAAGGTACCCAGCATGGCAACGGTGCCTTGGCGGATCGGGTTGTTGGTTTGCGCTGCCGCGTGGGCAATCGGGGCGCTACCCAGGCCTGCCTCGTTGGAGAACACGCCGCGGGCGATACCAAAGCGCATGGCCATCCAGACGGTCGCGCCAGCAAAACCGCCGGCTGCTGCACTTGGGTTGAAGGCGTAGTAGAAGATCTGGCTGAAGGCTTCCGGGATCTTGTCGGCATGCAGGATCAGGATGATCAGGCCGCCACCAACGTAAAAGATCGCCATGATCGGCACCAGCTTGCCTGCTACTTCACCGATACGCTTGATGCCGCCCAGCAGTACCAGGGCAACCAGCACGGCAATAATGATGCCGGTGACCAGCGGGGGGATGCTGAAAGAGCTGTTCAGCGCGTCGGCAACCGAGTTGGACTGGATGGTGTTACCGATGCCGAAGCCGGCCAGCATGCCGAAGATGGCGAACAGCACGCCCAGCCACTTCCACTTCTCGCCCAGGCCGTTCTTGATGTAGTACATCGGGCCGCCGACGTGGTTGCCGAGCGCGTCTTTTTCGCGGAAGCGTACTGCCAGCACCGCTTCGCAGAACTTGGTGGCCATACCTACCACTGCAATGACCCACATCCAGAACAGCGCGCCGGGGCCGCCGAGGAATACCGCCGTGGCAACGCCGGCAATGTTACCGGTGCCCACAGTGGCCGACAGCGCCGTCATCAGCGCATTAAACGGGCTGATGTCGCCTTCTTCGCTGCTCTTGCGGCCGCGCCAGAGCATGCTGAAGCCGTAGAAGAGTTTGCGCTGCGGCGTCAGTTTGAGACCCAGGGTCAGATACAAGCCGGTGCCGGCCAGCAGTGCCAGCATCGCTGGCCCCCATACAATGCCGTTAATATCCCCGATAAGGGCAATGATCGCTTCCATTGAGCGTGGCTCCTTGGTGTTTTATTGGATTGCGCGCTTGTGGCGCGTCCGTTAGTTGTCAGGCAGGTTTTGATCAGAAAAACGCTTCCCGGACTCAGGATATACCAGGATCGCGCAGTGCGTTACCAGATGTGTCGTGTTGCGGCTGCGTGGCCCGAATTGTGACTCTTATCAAGAAACCGACAGGGGGCGCATCCTTTGTATTCTGAAATGGGTATACTGCAAGCTACTAGAATTTTGACGCCATAAAGTCGGCGCAGGGATCGCAGCGTTCAAGGCAGGCAGTGCATACAGGCGTATACGCAGGCACGACAAGGTAATCTTGTCTGGAGAGCAAGCATGTCCCAAGACCCCAAGGTGGTATCTATCAAGCCTAATCTGGCAGCCCGCACAGCGGCCGGCGGATCGTTGCTGCCTGCGCCGTTGCTGACGGTGCGGGATCTCACCTCGGCCTATCTGCAGCGTGGTCTGGTCGAAGTGTTCGACATGGCGGATGACGCCTTGTTTGAGATGGCCGACAAGGCTGCCAACAACGCCGAGCAAACGCTGTTCTTTGAAGCCATGCGCAGTGTGCGGTTGCAGCGCCTGAGCGTCATTCGCCACACCTGCGACGCGCTGGTGCTGTCGGCGGAGCAGCTCTCCAGTGAGGCTGGTGCGCAGGGCCCCGCCGCGGTGTCCTTCGAGCTGGATTCGCTAACGCTGGTACAGCCCGAAGAACTTGAACAGTCGGTGGCGCTGGACGGCATGGTCAGTCGTGTCGCCGGTCGTAACCAAACTGCGCTGGCCCATTTGGCCATGCGGGTGAATAGCCTGGCGCGCAAGCGTGTTGACGAGCGCAATTGCCCCTTTGCTCCCAGTGGTCTGGTAGAGCATTTTGCCGAGGCGCTGGAAACACTCGAGCTGAACATCAAGGTACGGCTGATTGTTTTCAAGCTGTTTGAGCGCTGCGTCCTCAATGGCATCGACACTTTGTATGAAGGGCTCAACGAGGCGCTGATCAGTGCGGGCGTCATGCCTGATCTGCGCCTGTCGGCCGTCAGTTCCAGCCGCCGCCCGATGCCGGCGCGCGGTACGGGCGATGGTCGTGGCGACAGCACTGCCGATGCACCGCGCGGCACGGCGTCTGAGCAGCAGGAAGTGCTGGGCATGTTCAGTGAGCTGATCGGCAAGTGGCGGCTGGCCAGTGGCGATATGGCCTTGTCTGGGCTGGCAGGTTCAGGCGCAGGGTCGGTGCCGATGCACAGTAACGAGTTGCTGCAGGTGCTGTCGGCCGTGTCGCCGGAGAGCTTCGCTGCCGAATCGGGCGGGGCGGGCCTGCGTCAGCAGATTCAGCAGCTGTTGCACCAGCAGCGTGAGATGGGCGCTGACCGCAAGACTGTCGCGCGCGTAGATGATGATGTCATCAGTCTGGTGTCCATGCTGTTCGACTTTATCCTCGAAGATCGGGAGTTGCCCTCAGCAGTCAAGGTGCTGATCACCCGCCTGCAGCTACCCGTGCTCCGTGTGGCCATCGTAGACAAGAGCTTTTTCAGTCGTTCTTCACACCCGGCTCGCCGCCTGCTCAATGAGTTGTCCCGGGCCACCATGGGCTGGAACGAGCATGATGACCTGCGCCGTGATCAGCTGCATGCGCTGCTGGAAGAGATCGTTGAGCAGTTGTTGGCCGAGTCGGAGCCCGATGCAGGGCTGTTCGACACTTTGTATCAGCGGCTGACCGATTTTTTGCGCACCGAACAGCGCCGCGCGGACCGCGTAGAGCAGCGCACCCGTGATGCCGAAGAGGGGCGGGCGCGTATTCAGGCGGCACGTGCCCAGGTGGCGCGTGAAATTAATGGCCTGCTGGTGGGGCGCACCCTGCCGGTGACCCTGGTAGACATGCTGCGCGACACCTGGAGCCAGGTGATGCAGATGGTGTTTCTGCGCGAAGGCGCAGATTCCATCGCTTGGCAGCAGGCGCTGGAAACCGCCATGGCGATGGTCGTCAGCGTTGAGCCGGTAAGTTACGCCGGCCGCGAGCTGCGCATCGAGCATAATCGCCAGACTGAAGCGGCCTTGTCCGAGGGGCTCGAACTGCTGGGTCTGGATGCCGCAGCGGTGGCGGCGCAGCTAAAAGCCTTGCAGCAGCCGCAGCAGGCTGCTCTGGCCTTGGCCGTTGAGCCTGCGGTCCCAACCGAAAGCGAGCACGGCGCAGAGCTGGTAGAGGCTGTTGTCGAAGAGCCCGCTCCGGCGCCGGCGTTGGCAACACCGGAGCCTGCGCCGGTTGCCGTTGAAGCGGTACATATCGAGCAGCCGGTCATTCAGCAAGAAGAGCTGGAGGCGCCGGTCGAGACGGTTGAGGACCTGCCCAGCGTTGGCGCTCAGCGCTGGATCGATAGTCTCGGTACGGGATGCTGGTTTCAGTTGGAGTCGGCCGAAGGCAAGGCGAGCCAGCGCTGCAAGCTGGCCGCCATTATCAGTTTCAGCGGCAAATTCATCTTTGTTAACCGCAACGGCCTGAAGGTGGCTGAATTTGGTCGTCAGGAGCTGGCCCGCTGTTTCGATCAGGGTCGCATCAGCCTGCTGGATGAGAATCAGCTGTTTGATCGCGCGCTGGAGTCGGTGATCGGCAATTTGCGTCAGCTCCAGTCAAAGTCCTGAATGCGTCCGCTCTCGCCGCCTGATAGCATAAGGCTTTGGCTACAGGGGGAAGGGCGGTATGCAGGTGCGCGACGGCTGGTTGGAAGGGGCGCCACGGTGTCTTTCTGCGCATTGCAATGAGCGTCCGAGCGACGATATCTCCCTGCTTGTTATCCACAATATCAGCCTGCCGCCTGGTGAGTTTGGTGGCGGCTATGTGCAGTCCTTCTTTCAGGGCGAGCTCGATCCTGCCCAGCATCCCTATTTTGCCGACATTGCGTCACTGCGGGTGTCGGCGCATTTTCTGATTGAGCGTGACGGCCTGGTTACCCAATTTGTCTCGTGCGACCGGCGTGCCTGGCATGCTGGCGCTTCGCGCTATGCCGGCCGGGACAATTGCAATGACTTCTCTATCGGTATCGAGCTCGAAGGCACTGATGAGCTTGCCTACACTGATGCCCAATACGCTGCTTTGCTAGCGCTGACCAAAGCGCTGCAAGCCGCCTATCCGGCCATCACCAATAGCCGTATTACCGGCCATGAGTTTATCGCGCCGGGACGCAAGTCGGACCCCGGTATCGCCTTTGATTGGCAGCGCTATCTTTCTGCGCTCAAGGGAGTGAGCTGATGTATTTTCTTGCCCTGCTGTTGGTATGTGGCCTGATGTGGCTGGCGCCGCTGCGCCGTGGCTTACCAGTGGATGTGCCACGTCTGTGGATTGATTTTACCGCGCGTTGGGCTGATCGCGGCCCTTGGCTGGTCATGCTGTTGGCGCTCTTGCCGCTTGTGCCGCTTGCCCTGCTGCAGTGGTGGCTGGCCAGCCAAAGCTTGGGTTTGCTGCTCCTGCTGCTGTCCGCGTTGGTGCTACTGGCCTGCATGGGGCGCCGTGACCCCCTGGAAGGGATGACAGCCGAGTTTGAGGCTGCGCTAGCACGCGGTGACCAGCAGGCTGCATTGCAGCTGGCTGAGCAGGACCTTGGGGTGCCAGTGCCCGCCGATGCTGACGGCACACTGCCGCCCTTGGTGGCTGCTGCGCGTAGCGCCTTGTTGCACGAGGTGTTGCACGGCTACGTGGTGACCGTGTTCTGGTTTGTTTTGTTGGGCCCGGTCGGCGCACTGGGGTACCGCCTGTTGCACCTGCTGACCGAGCGGCAGGCATCGCCGCAGGCAGGGCCTGCTCCTGCCCTTGTACACGCCCTGGAATGGCTGCCGGCGCGTTTGCTGGCGGTGAGTTTTGCGCTGGTAGGGCATTTTGATCATGTGCGCGATGCCTTGGCTGGTGCGCTGCTAAGCTGGGACGTTAGTGCTGATGAGCTGGTCGATCGCACCGCTGTGGCTGCCTTGTCTGGTGGCCAGGGGAGTCTGGCTGATGAGGATGACACCGGCGCGCTCGCCGATACTCGAACCTTGCTTAAGCGCGCGCTGCTCGCTTGGGCGGTGGTGATGGCGTTGTTGGTGGTATTGGGCTGACGGCGTTTTCTTAAAGTTGTCGTAATTGAAGCCGATAGCGTCAACATGAGACATTAAGAGGTGGAGCGCAGCGTCAGCCTCTGCAGCGGAATCATTAAAACAACCAGCGTCAGTGCAGCTGATGCCTAGCCCGAACCGCGGGGCAGCTTACTTTTAGGAGAGTTCACGGGTGAATAGTCTTCTGTCCCCTGCCATTGCGTTGATGAATAGACTTAGCTACGGCATGAAGTTTTGTCTGATCAGCGTGCTGTTTTTTGTCCCCCTCGGTTTTGTCAGTACGCTGCTCGTGCAACAGTCCTACGAGCGGGTTGAAGTCACACGGCACGCGCTGGACAGCCTGGCGGTCGTGCAGGGTGTGGCCAAGGCGCTGCAAAGTGCCGAATTGGTGCGTGATCTGGATGTGGTGAACCTGCGCATTGGTCAGGGTGGCGAGACGACGGGCATTGAAGAGCGCCTGACGCAAGTGCGCGCGCAACTGGTGCAGCAGCTGCAGCAGTTGCCACTGAGTGCAGAAGACCCGGCAGCGGCAGATGTTATTCAGATGCGCGACCAACTGGTTGCCAGCTATGAAGAGATCGGCGCCCAGTCGATCATTTCACGCAGCGGCATGTCCGCTCAGGCGCTGGATAATGTCGGTAGTCTGCTGAATCTCACTGCGGCCTACGCCGGACTGCCGCAGGATTTTGATCGCAACATTCGCCAACTCACCGAGCTGCTGATTGCCAGCATGCCGGAGGTCACCTCTACTCTTGGGCAAGGGCGTGCGACCGGCGCCTACTCGATGGGGCTTGGTTTTCTCAATTCTGATGCCAGCCGCGAGATGGATGAGCTGGTAACTGTGCTGCAGAAGTTGGGCACTGATTATCAACAGAACCTGGATCAGTCGATCGGCGCGACCGGTAACGCCACGCTGGCCTCAGCGGCGGCGCGCAGCCGCGAAAGTATCGACAACGCGTCGCTGATCTTTGAAGAAGACATCATCATCGCTGCTTCGCTGGACAGCAGCTGGGACGCTTTCTTTGACCGCATCAGCGGCGAGATTGATACCACCTATGCGTTGAATGCCGCCATTTTCGACTACCTGGGCGCTCAGCTGGAAAGCCGCCTGGGTCAGAACGAGCGCGCCATGATGGTCTTGATTGTCTCGCTGCTCGCGGTTGGTCTGCTGATTATCTACCTGTATGCGGGCTTCTACATGGCGACTCGCCGTACACTCAAGCGCCTGTCGCAGCAAATGGGGCAGGTGGCCCAGGGCGACATGACCGTGCGCGTGGATGTTGATAGCCGCGACGAGCTGGGCGCCCTGGCCAGTGATTTCAATAACACGGTGCAGCGCGTGCGCGAGCTGATCCAGCAGGTCAGCGTGACCTCTGGGCAGGTGCAGGAGCAGTCCCGCGAGGTTGAGCAGATCGCCGCGGAAAGCAATCAGTCGGTGACCGCTCAGCGCAGCCAGATTGAGCAGGTTGCAACGGCCATGAACGAAATGGCTGCCACCTCCCAGGAAGTGGCCCGTAGCGCTGCTCTGGCGGTTACCAACGCAGAGCAGGTGAACACGGAAACCCTTAATGGCCGACGCCTGGTTGAGTCCTCGGTCGACGGCATCGAGAAGCTGGCCGGTGAGATCGAGAACTCGGTGCGGGTTATCAACCAGCTGGCCGAAGACAGCGCGTCGATCAGTAGGGTGCTGGACGTGATCAAAGGTGTGGCCGAGCAAACCAACCTGCTGGCGCTGAACGCCGCTATCGAGGCCGCTCGGGCTGGTGAGCAGGGCCGGGGCTTTGCCGTGGTAGCGGACGAGGTGCGTACCCTGGCGCGTCGTACGCAGCAGTCCACTGAAGAAATTGAGCAGATGATCGTGCGTCTGCAGGACGGTGTAGGGGCAGCGGTGCGGGCCATGGACAGCAGCCATGGCATGACCGCCTCTACGGTAGATGCCTCTCTACGGGTTCAGCAGGGGCTGGACAGTATCTTGAAGGCAGTGACGCAGATTGTTGACCAGAGCCAGCAGATTGCCGCCGCCGCCGAAGAGCAGACAGTGGTCAGCCACGATATCGATCAGAACATCGTGCAGATCAATCAGGCGGGTGAGCGCACTGCCGATGGTGCCCGCCGCTCGGAGGACGCCAGCGGGCGCATGGGGCAGCTGGTGCAATCGCTGCAAGGCATTATCAACGCCTTCAAGGTATAGCCGTTGCTGAGGCTGCCGGCCTAAGCCTCTGGCTTGGGCTTGGGGGCCCACAGAACTTCATCAACAGCCTGCAAGCGCGCGATGCTGCGGGCCACCACAAACAGCAGGTCGGACAGGCGGTTAAGGTAGATAGCCGACTGGTTGTTTACCTTCTGCTCCGCCGCGAGAGTCAGGTAGTGGCGCTCCGCGCGCCGGCAGACACTGCGCACCAAGTGTGCCTGTGCCACCAAAGGTGAACCGCCCGGTAGGATGAAGTTCTGTAGTGGTGACAGCGCTTCATTGTACTCATCCACCAATACTTCCAATGCTGCCACGTCGCTTGCTTCGATGATGTCGTGGCCGGGTACCGCCAGCTCGCCGCCCAGGTCGAACAGGCGGTGCTGCAGCGGCACCAGTGCCGCTTTCAGATCGGCCAGTTCTGGCGCGTCCAGCTGACTCAACAGTACACCCAGCTGGCAGTTCAGTTCGTCGACATCGCCCATTGCTTCAATTCGTGGATGGTCCTTGCGGATACGTTGGCCGTCCGCCAGGCCGGTGTCACCGCGGTCGCCGGTGCGTGTATAGATCTTACTGAGGCGGTAGCCCATGGGGTGTTCTCCGGTTGAGTAAGCTCAATCAGTGGGTAAGTGGTGGTGCTGCAGGCAGGCTTGAGCGGATTGCAGCAAGCGCTCCAAAGCCGGTACCGGCAGCCCGTCGTGACGGGCCTGGCGGCAGGCGTAGCCGAGGATATAGTCAATTTCGGTGCGTCTACCGGCATGCAAGTCTTGGCGCATGGAGGAGCTGTTGGCCGCGGTGTTGCGTATCACCTGGTGGACGATGTCGGTCAAGTCATCGTCGATGCCCTGGTGAAGCAATAGGTGCTCAAGCTCCGCCAGGCAGGCTGGCAGCCATTCGCCTGCGCGCTCAGGCACTTCGCCGTTGCAGCAGTCGTAGATGAGTGTATAGGGGTTGATCGCGCAGTTGATGGCCAGCTTACGCCATAGCGTCGGCAGGATCGGGATTTGCCAGTGCCAATCAAACAAGGCCGGTGGCAGTGCCTGCAGCCAGGCGGGGGCGTCTGCATCGGTGTTGAGCGGGCCCAGGGTGGTGCGGCCGCGCCCAGCCCAGACCAGCTCTCCCGGTGCGGGTTGCCAGGCGCCGTCAGTGACGCTGGCGGCATAGAGGCGCTGGTCCGGGCAGGCCCGGGCGACCGCCTGCTGCGCGCCGAGACCATTTTGCAGCATGAGTATGTCGGACGCTGGCGCCAGTCGAGGCTGCAGCTGCTGCACGGCGGCCAGGGCCGCGTGCGCTTTTGTGGCAACGATCAACTGCTTGATGGGGGTGTCATGCGCTGCTGTTTCAAGGGCCAGGGTCAGAACATGGCGCTGGCTGCCATCGTTGAAGATCAGCTGGTTGTCACGTTGCTGCCAGCTGTCCAGTTGCTGCTGGTTGCGCACAATCAATCGGTAATCGATGCCCGCCAACTGCAGGCGGGCGGCCCATAGCAGGCCCAGGCTGCCTGGGCCAAGAATATGCATCACGGGGTCAGGACAGCCTGGTTTCGGTGATCAGGTTGGTTTCGTAGGCCTCGGACAGCTTGGCCTCCACCTGCTCCAGCATCACTTGCGGGTCAGGTAGTGTCTGCTTGTCGGTCAACGTGCATATAGCCATGCCGGCACGAATCGACAGGTAGCCGTCACTGGTTTTGAACGCCTTCAGGTTGAGGCCGTCGTGCAGACGGCGAAAGCTCGCTGGCTTCAGGTCGGCGGCTTCTTCGGCCAGGGTGACGATGGCGAAGGCGTTACTGTCGACCCGTGCGATGACATCGGTGGGGCGCACCAGTTGCTGCAGGCGTCGTGCCGTGCCGCGCAGGACTTCTTGCTGTACGAGGTCGCCAAAGCGTTCGTGCAGGGTGGGCAGATTTTGTACGCCCATGACCACCAGGCAGCACGCGCCCCCGCGTGACTCGACGCTACGCAGTGCATCGCTGAGGCGTTGCAGCAGGTAGCGGCGGTTACCAATCGCCGTCAGCCGGTCGACCAGGTTGTGCTCTTCGAGTTGGGCGTTGTTGGTTGCCAGCAGGCGGTTTTCATCCAGCAGACGGTTGATCAACTGCGAGGTGCGGTCGGCGGCGAAAATGCGCGGTAGCAGCTGCTCGTTCATGGCTGATTTGCTGATGAAGTCGTCTACGCCGCGGTCAAAGGCTTCGCTTAAGACGTTGTCGCCCTCACGTGCGGTCAGCAGGACCACGTAAGTGTAATGATCAGTTTGCTCATCCAGCTGGCGAATGCGGGTGGTCAGCTCCAGACCGTCCATTTCCGGCATCAACCAGTCGGCCACCATGACACTGGCGGCGCGCTCCTCATGCATGCGTAGCGCATCAACCGCCGAGCTGGCGAAGCGAATGTCGTTGTAGCCGGCCTGGCTCAGTGTGTGGCCGATGACAGCGCTACTGAACTTGGTGTCATCCACCACCAGAATACTGAGTTGGGGATTGGGCATGAGGTGCTCCCTGCTGGATGTTGGCCAATCTAGCTATAATGCCACGAGGGTATACTGTTGTTTTGCAATCAACATCATATATTTACCATTTAGGGGAAGTTGCATGCCGTCCTTTGACGTGGTTTCCGAACTGGACAAACATGAGGTGACCAACGCGGTCGATAATGCCAAGAAGGAGCTGGATCGTCGTTATGACCTGCGCGGCAAGGGCAGTTTTGAGTTTAACGACAAGCAGCTGCAGATTACCCTGACCGGTGATGCCGACTTTCAGCTTGAGCAGATGATGGGCATTCTTGAGCTCAGCATGACCAAGCGCAACCTGGATATTCGCTGCCTGGACCGCAAGGAGCCGTTTGCCTCGGGCAAGCAGGTCAAGCAGGATGTGCTGCTTCGGGAGGGAATCGACAAGGAACTCGCTCGCAAGATCGTGTCTCTGATCAAGGACGCTAAACTCAAGGTCCAGGCCGCCATTCAGGGTGACCAGGTGCGAGTGACCGGCAAAAAGCGCGATGACCTGCAAGAGGTGATGGCGCTGTTGCGCGGCAGCGCGTTGGAGATGCCGCTGCAGTTCAACAATTTTCGCGACTGAGGCTCAGTCGGCTATTTTTTAGATGCAAAAGGGGGAAGTAATGGAGCAACTGATGGAAAAGCTGAAGGGGCTGGAAGAAGCCTGGCTGCCGTTGGTAATCGAGTATGGCAGCAAGCTGGCGCTTGCGCTGCTGACGCTGGTTATTGGTTGGTGGCTGATTGGCCGTGTCATCAAGGCGATGGACGCCGTGATGAACAAGCGCAATGTCGAGCCGACCTTGCATGGCTTTGTGACTGCGCTGGTGTCGATTGCTCTAAAGGTGCTGTTGCTGATCAGCGTCGCGGGCATGGTCGGTATCGAAACCACGTCCTTTATTGCCATGCTGGGTGCTGCCGGTCTGGCTGTCGGTCTGGCGCTGCAGGGCAGCCTGGCTAACTTTGCCGGCGGTGCACTGATCCTGTTTCTGCGCCCGTTCCGTGCCGGTGAGTACATCGAGGCTCAGGGTGTGGCGGGTACGGTCGATAGTATCCAGATCTTCAATACCATTTTGAAAACGCCGGACAACAAGACTGTCATCATCCCCAACGGCAGCCTGTCCAACGGCAATATCGTCAACTACTCGCGTCAACCAACCCGCCGCGTCGACGTCAATATCGGCATCGACTATGGCGACGATGTAAAGCAGGCGCGCTCCATTTTGCTGGGTCTGGCAGCGGCTGACAGCCGCGTATTGAAAGATCCGGAGGCGGCGGTCTGGCTGGTGTCGTTGGGTGATAACTCGGTCAACCTTTCGCTGCGTATGTGGGCCAAAACCGAAGACTTCTGGGGTGTGTTCTGGGATATCCAGGAGCAGGCCAAGGAAGCCTTCGATGCACAGGGGATCACTATTCCCTTCCCGCAGCGTACCGTGCACATGGTTACCGACGCGGCAGCGAAGTAATCGCCAATGCGGTAGGGAAAACCCGGCTTTTGCCGGGTTTTCTGCTTTATGCGCGGCGGTTTTCTCGCTGTTGTACCGTCAGTCAATGCCCGGGCGGGAAACGCGGTCAGGGTGCGCCAGCTTGAGCAGGGCGAAGGCCAGGATGATCGCCGGCAGCCCGGTTAACGCGGTGACGCAGAAGAATCCGATCCAGCCTAGTTTGGCCGCCAGCAGCCCTGTGAAGCCGGCGGCAAACTGTCCGGGCAGGGTCATCAGTGAACTGAACAGCGCGTACTGGGTGGCGGTATAGGCCGTGTTGGTGAGGCTGGACAGGTACGCGATGAAGACAGAAATGGCCAATCCGCCAGTAATGTTGTCGGCGATGATCGCCAGCACCAGCCCGTCCGGCTGCGGCCCGATGAAGGCTAGCCAGGCAAAAACCAGGTTGGTGGCCGGGGCCATAAAGGCGGTTAAAACCAGGATCGGAGCAATGCCAAAGCGTGCCACCATAAAACCGCCCAGTGCCGCACCACCCAGCGTCATGGCCAGCCCGAAGGCGGCGGCGATGTTGGCAATCTGCTGCTTGCTGAAGCCGATATCCAGATAGAAGGGGTTGGCCATGGTACCCATGAAAATGTCGCTGATGCGAAAGGTGGCGACAAACAACAGGATCACGATGGCAACGCGGCCATAGCGGCCGAAAAACTCGGTAAAGGGAGCGATAAAGGCGCTGGTTGCCCAGTTCGACAGGCTCTGGCGCCAGCCCGTACCGGTGGTCCCCAGCTGTTGTGCCAAGGCTTGCTCGGCTGCTTCTGCGTCGCGGTTGTCGTGCACCTCGGGCTCGGCAATGCACAGCGTCGTGATAAGGCCGACCAGCATGAGTGCCGCCATCATGGTGTAGGCGCTGCTCCAGTCTTGCAGGGCCGCAATGTGCAGTGCGCCGGCGCCGGCGGCCAGAATCGCGACCCGATAGCCGGTCACATAGGTGGCCGCCATTGCTGCCTGCCGGTGGCGTGCTTCGGCCTCAACCCGGTAGGCATCGATTGCAACGTCTTGAGTAGCCGAGCCAAAGGCGGCCAGCACGGCCCAGAGCGCTACCCACTCCAGGTGCTCCAAGGGGTTGCTCAGAGACATGCCGAGCAGCGAGCCGGCAATCACCAGCTGGGCCAGCAGCATCCAGCTACGTCGGCGACCGAACAGGCGTGTCAGCACAGGCACTGGCAGGCGGTCGATCAGCGGTGCCCAGAGAACCTTGATTGAATGCGCCATACCGACCCAGCTGAGAAAGCCGATGGAGGCCAGTTCAACGCCGATATCGCGCAGCCACGCGCTGAATGTGCCGCCAACCAGCAGTAACGGCAGACCGGCAGAGAAGCCAAGGAACAGCATGCCGATGACGCGTGGCTTGAGGTAGACTCGGAGCCCGTCGTGGGGTGGCTGCGGGCTGTCTGATGTGTTTTGAAGACTCATGGATGTCCTTGTTGCGGCGGCTCAGGCGTCAGGCCAGCCATAGTGTTGCAGGTTGACGCGGCCGTTTCGGATCAGCACACCCTCGGCGCTCAGGCGTGCGCGTTGCTCGCGTCCAGCCGGGGTATCAGCGCCCAGTGACAGCTTGCCCTGGCTATTGAGTACGCGATGCCAGGGCAGGCGGGTACCTTCGGGTAGTTGCCCGAGCCAGCGGCCCGCCAGCCGCGCGCCACGACCCAGCCCCGCCAGCGCGGCCAGGCGGCCGTAGCTGGTGACTCTGCCCGCCGGGATGCTGGCCAGCGCCTGAAAGAAGGCGTCGCGGCGCGGGTCTGGGTTATCGGGCTGGAACATGCCGGATGTTTGCTGGTCTTTCATGCAAGGTTTTCGTTTTTCCCGACATATTTTGGGGTGTGAGGCAATGATGTTGCGTCAGCTGGTTATGGGTTTGGTTGTGGCAACACTGTCGATGGGCAGTGTCGCCGATACGCTGTGGCTCGACAATGGGGATCGTGTCAGCGGCAAGGTGGAGTTTCTGGACGCTGGCAAGCTGGTGCTGCGCACCGAGTATGCAGGCACCTTGTCCATCAGCACCAGCCGCATTCGTACCTTCACCAGCGACGAGCCAGTGTTGGTGCGCCTGGGTAATGGCGATGAGTATACGGTGCAGCTGGCAGAGGCTGAGGAGCCGGGGCAGGTCATGCTACGGGTTCCCAATCGCCAGCCGATTGCGACCGACATTGCCCGCATTGACCGTCTGTTGGTACCGCGCCCGCTGGTGCACGACATGGTCTGGGAGGGGGACATTGACGCCGAATTGGACATCAAGGACGCCTCCGGTACTGAAAAGCGCGACGTCGACGTGGATATTGCCTCAAGCCTGCAGCACGGGCGCTGGCGCCACGATATGACGCTGGAATACGACCGCGACTACAGCAATGATGTGAAAACCAGCCACGTGCTTGATGCGTCTTATGACCTCAACCGCTTTCTTGATGACCACTGGTTCTGGGCCGGGCGTATGCGCTACAAGCGCGATCACATTGAGGAACTTGCTCGCCAGCGTCAGCTTGGTACGGGCCCTGGCTATCAGTGGTGGAACAATGGCTTGGGTCGCTTTGAGACCTCGGTGCTGCTGGGGCGGCTCTGGACCGAGGAGCGCGACGGCACCCGTGACAAGTACGATGCGCTGGGGCTGCAGTGGGATTATCGGCGATACCTGCTAGGCAAACGCTTTGAACTGTTCCATAACGCCGAGGTGCAATTGCCTGCCGACCCGGCGGTGCGCTACCAGCTTGACACCGAGTTGGGGCTGCGTTACCGGCTGACCAGCTGGGCGTCGCTCAGTCTGAAAGGCGAGTTGGACTACCTCAACACAACCGATGAGACCGGCTATCGCGATACCCGATACACCCTGGGGGTAGGGGTAGGCTGGTAAGGCAGGCAGCGCGGCGCTGGTGGCGCTGCGCTGCGTCGGCGTCAATTAGATACGCAGGCCGCCGTCCAGCTCCAGAATGCGACCTGTGTAGTAGTCGTTCTCGAACAGGTAGGCAGCCGAATGGGCGATCTCTGCCGGTTTGCCCATCCGCTTGAGAGGAATCCCGGAGGTCATCTTTTCCAGCGCTTCGGGCTTCATGCTGCCGGTCATTTCGGTTTCGATAAAGCCCGGCGCAATGCCAGCAACACGGATACCGTAGCGCGACAGTTCTTTGGCCCAGGTGACGGTCATGGCGGCGACGCCGGCCTTGGCGGCGGAGTAGTTGGACTGGCCAATATTGCCCGCGCGGGAGATGGAGGAGATGTTGATGATCAGGCCTGGGGTGCCCAGTTCGATCATTTTTGCCGCAACCTCACGGGTACCCAGGAAGACGCCGGTCAGGTTGACATCGATGACCGACTGCCACTGCGCCATGCTCATTTTCTGAATTTGCCCGTCTTTTGCTTTCAGCAGCAGGCCGTCGCGCAGGATGCCGGCATTGTTGATCAGGCCGTGAATGGCGCCAAAGTCATCGGCCACCTGGTTCACCATGTGGGTAACCTGTTCTTCGTTGGCCACGTTGCAGATATAGGAGCGAGCGTCTCCACCAGCTTGCTTGCAAGCGGCAACGGCAGCGTCCAGCGCCTCCTGGTTCAGGTCAACCAGTGCCAGTTTGGCACCTTTGGCCGCCAGGAATTCGCCCATGGCTCGCCCTAGACCCTGGCCGCCACCGGTAATGATGATAACGCTGTCTTGCAGTTGCATCAGACACTCCTCGTAATAGGTCATTGAAACAGGTGCGCAAGCATGCACCAGATTTGGTGGTTTTTGAAGACCTGAACCCGCATTCGGGTCACTTTCTGACTTTGTGTCAAGCTGCGCCCGAGCACCTTGTTGCTGATGCCTTGAAAGCGGCCGCCGGCGTACCCATATAGTCCTGACTGACCATATAGAGAGGTTTACATGGCCTTATTTCGAGTGTTGCTGCTGATTCTGCCGCTGCTGGAGTTGGCATCACTGATTGTGCTCGGCGACCGTATCGGCGTCGGGGCAACCCTGTTGTGGGTAATCGGTAGCGGTCTGCTGGGCTTGGTGCTGATTCAGCGTCAGGGCTGGTCCATGCTGCAGCAATTGCAGATTCGCATGGCCGAGAACCGGTCCCCGTTTGCGGTACTGAAAACCGGTATGTGGTGGCTGCTGGCGGGCGTGCTGTTGATGATCCCCGGTTTGATTACCGACACCTTGGCGGTTCCGTGCCTGGTCATGGCGCTAGTGTCGCGCGGCAAACCGGGCCCTGGGGAGCCGGGCGGCCCCAGTGTCTGGAAGCAGGGTGATACCACCATTATTGAAGGTGAGTGGCGCGATGGTGAAGATCAGCGCGTGCCGCGCGATCACCACATCGAGCGTGACTGAAAAAAATGTTTTGTCCGGGCCTTGAAAAGCCCTGGCGCAGCCCCATCTAGTTCACACCGGTTTAGCAGGCTCGTGCGCGCACGAGCCGTGAACAGCGACGTGCCAACAGGCGCGTCCCCCGCAGCGGCCTCGGCGGCTGCGGATTTCAACGTGAAAGCGCCGGATTGCCGGCATTTGAGACAATTAATTGGGAGACACACAACGATGAAAATTCGTCCGTTACACGATCGCGTAGTCGTTCGTCGCAGCGAAGAAGAAACCAAGACCGCTGGCGGTATCGTGCTGCCCGGTTCGGCCGCTGAAAAGCCGAATACCGGCGTTATCGTTGCTGTAGGTACCGGGCGTCTGCAGGACAACGGCGAAGTTCGTGCGCTGGCCGTCAAAGAAGGCGACAAGGTGGTATTCGGTCCTTACTCCGGCAACAACACCATCAAGGTTGATGGTGAAGACCTGCTGATCATGAGCGAGTCCGAAATCTACGGTGTAATCGAAGGCTGATCCAGCCGCCGCTAACCCCTTAACGAATTCATTTGAAGGAAAGCAATCATGGCTGCAAAAGAAGTTAAATTCGGTATTTCCGGTCGCAACAAGATGCTGGACGGCGTCAACACGCTGGCCAACGCAGTAAAAGCTACCCTGGGTCCGAAGGGCCGCAACGTGCTGATCGAGCGCAGCTTCGGCGCGCCGCTGATCACCAAAGACGG
>DBHE01000044.1:9294-12143 GCA_002296055.1 Pseudomonadaceae bacterium UBA836 | reverse complement strand
CCTTGCGGTTGTTTTTTGAACAGTAGAGCGGCGGATCAGAGGCTCAGTTGCTCGACCAGCCATTGGCGAATGTCGGCAATCTCCGGCATGCAGACCTCGTGCGCCATGGGGTACTCGTGCCAGCTGGCCTGGTGCCCGGCGGCCTGCATCAGGTCATGGGCTTCGCGGCCCATCGACAGCGGCAGTACCTCGTCAAAGCGACCGTGGGCGTGGAACAGCGCCAGCGGGTGCTCTACCGGGTGGCGTTGCAGCAACTGGTCGAGGTCTGGCCCATAGGTGGACAGCGCCATAACGCCGGCCAGCGGCAGCTGGCTGCTGACTGCGGTGCACAGCACGACCGCGCCGCCCTGGGAGAACCCGGCCAGCACGATATTTTCCAGCGCGATGCCCTGGGCACACTGCTCATCAATCAGTTGGCGTACCAGGGCGATGGATTCATCCAGCTGCGCCTGGTTGATGGCGCGGGCGGGCGACACGCCGAGGATGTCGTACCAGCTGGGCATGGGAAAGCCACCGTTGATGGTGACCGGGCGGGTTGGCGCCTGCGGAAAGATAAAGCGAATGCCGTGGTTGTCTGGCAGCTGGAGTGCCTCGACCACCGGGACAAAGTCGTAGCAGTCGGCGCCCAGTCCGTGCAACCAGATAACGGCGCGGTTGGCGGGGCTGGTAGGTTCGATAATATGCGGCGACATGGCGGCTCCCTCGTCGGTGATCAGATTGCTTGGCGGTCAAAACGGCCAGTCTAACCGCTGCGCCTGCTCCAGTACCACGCAATCACCAGCAGGGTGCTGCCCAGTGTGAGCCAGGAGACCAAGTCCAGCAGGCCGTCGCCGATCAGTGCGGCCACCAGGCCAACGATGCTGAGCAGCGCCAGCAACAGTGGGGCGCGGAAAATCTGCCACAGGTTTTTGCGGGTTCGGTTCATGGTTGTGCTTCCTCGGCCAGCCCGCCGCTGTTGACCTCGTCGACTCGCCGCGCCGTGCTGGCGCGCCGGCCCAGCCACAGGTACAGCCCGGAAATCAGCACCACAATAGTGATGATATCCAGCAGTGCCCAAATGACTTTCAGCGGCATGCCGCCGTAATCGCCAAAGTGCAGGGGCTGCGACAGCAACAGCGTCTGTACATACCAGGGCAGGGCTTCGGGCTCCAGCGCCCGGCCGCTGCCCGCGTCAATCAGCACGGGTTGCAGTAAGCGGGCGGTCAAGGGCGTGTCGCCGCGAAAGAAGACGCCGTAGTGGTGCTGGCTGCTGAACTGCGTCCCGGGCCAGGCGATCAGGCTCAGGTGCATGCCGTCAACGCGGCTGTTGGCAGTATCCAAGGCTTGCTGCACCGAGCCAATCTGGGTGGGGGGCGGCTGATCGGCGTAGTCGGCGGTCATGGCGGCCAGCTGACCCTGTTGCCAGAGGCCGACCACAATCGGGCTGAGGGTGTTGATAGCACCGGTCAGGCCGACCACCAGTGCCCAGACCAATGTGACCACACCGAGCAGGTTATGCAGGTCCAGCCATTTCAGGCGCTTGCTGCGTTGCCTGCGCACGGTGCCAAAGTCCAGCTTGCGCATAAAGGGTGTGTACAGCACCACGCCTGAGACAATGGCCACCACGAACAACAGGCCCATGAAACCCAGAAACAGCATGCCCGGCAGGCCGGCAAACATATCTACATGCAGCTTGAACATGATGTACAGAAAGCCGCCGGGTGGGCCCGGCTCGTCCAGTACGGCGCCGGTACGCGAGTCCAGAGTGATAAAGCGACTGTCGTCCGGCGCAGCGTCCAGACTGGGTGCCATGGAGACGAAGGTCTGGTGCGGGTGATCTTCTTCGTCCCAGAACATGAAGCGAATAACATCGCCCGGACGGGCACTTAGCGCGCGCTCGCTCAGCACATCAAGGCTGGCCATAGGGGTGTCGGCCGGCATGGCCGGGGCCTCGATCTCATCTTCCAGTAGATGCTCAAGCTCATGATTGAAGATCAGCGGCAGGCCGGTAATGCACAGCATCAGCAGGAAGAGGGTGCAGACCAGGCTGCTCCACTTGTGAATCAGAAACCAGAGTTTGACGTTCATGATGGGCGCGCCTGCGTCCTTTACAAATGAAAATTCGTCGTATTCTGTTTCAGTGTGTTGGCAAGCGCAACCGCTGCCCGCAGGGGCAGCGGCGGTTGGGTGGCTCAGCGTGGAGACAGATCGTCGGCGCCGCCGGTCCCATCGCCCTGGTCACCAGGGGTAATCGGGTCTTGCGCGGCAGTCGGACGTGCTGGCTCGGCCGTGACGTTGGTGCTGTCCTTTTCATCAATGCGGTAGCTCTGCACCAGCTTTTCCAGCCCCTTGCTGGTACGCAGGTTAACGTCCAGCTGTCGGAAGGCGATTTCGATCCCGTTCTCCTTGAACAGGCGGTCAATCTCGCGGTTGATTTCGTCGATGGCCATGTTGCGGTCGGCCAGCTCCTTGACGTGAATGCGCAGCTCGTGATCCAGCGTGCTTTCGGCAAAATTGAGGAAAAACACCAGCGGTTCAGGGTCCTTGAGGACGCGCGGGTTATCCTGCGCGATCTGCATCAACAGCTTGCGTACCATGGTGACATCTGAGCCATAAGCCACGCCCACCTTGATGATCACGCGGGTGATGGTGTCCTGCAGTGACCAGTTGATGATTTGCTCGGTGACGAAATTCTTGTTCGGAACAATAATTTCCTTGCGGTCAAAATCGGTAATGGTGGTGGCGCGAATGCGGATACGGTTGATGGTGCCCGACAGCGGCCCGATAGTGACTACGTCGCCAATGCGCACCGGGCGCTCGAACAGGATGATCAGGCCGGAGATGAAGTTGGCGAAGATTTCCTGCAAGCC
>DBHE01000044.1:0-8894 GCA_002296055.1 Pseudomonadaceae bacterium UBA836 | reverse complement strand
AGCGACGACACCAGGCCAAAGCCGACGATCACATAGCTGAGCAGGGTGGTGATGGCGTAGCTGCTGCCCTGGCGCAGCTCAAGGCGCGAAAGCACAAGAATTTCCAGCAGGCCCGGCAGGTTGCGCGCCAGGGTGATGGTCAGCACCACTGTGACCAGTGCACCGAGGATGTCACCGACGCTGATCGGTACAGCCTCGCCGGCATTCAGACCGGTACCCTCGTAGTGCCAAAGCGTGACCGACTCCAGATAGGAGGTAGCGCTGATCAGATCCGCCCAGGTGAAGTACAAGCCGATGGTGAAGAGAATCACCAGCGTCAGCTTGGCCAGACGCAATGACTGCTGGTTAATCTGTTGCAGGTTCATCTCTGGAATCTCGACCGCCACCTCGGTGTCGCTCTGGGCTTCGCGGGTTTGTGCCGCCTGCCGTTTGCTCACCGCGCGCTGGTAGGCCAGGCGCCGCCCGGCAACGTTGAGGTTGCGCACCACGGTGCCCTCCACCAGCATCCACAGCACGATCAGGTAGAGGCTGTCGATAAAGCGCTCTGCCAGTTTGACCGCGGTGTAGTGGTAGCCCCAGGCAGTCAGGCCCGCTAGCGCCAGCGGGCTGAGGATCAGCAGCGCACTGGCCAGATAATGCAGGATGCGCGAGCTGTACAGCGGTTCGCTGCGCAGCATGAAGCGGCCAAGCAGAAAGGCCAGGGCAAACATGCCAAGCAGCATGCCGGTGCGCCCGGCTGCATCGGTGCCGACGTATTCGGGGAGCGATCCGTGTAGCCCCAGCACCAGCACCAGTGGCAACAGCACCCAGGCCAGGTTGCGCACCAGTTTGCGCAGGCGCTGAACCAGCGATTCATCCCAGTGGAAGTGGCGCGTTGCAATGCCCCGCGGGTCGAATACCCGGTACATCAGGTGCAGAGCGAACCAGGCCAGCGACAGTTTGATCACCGCAGCGCCCACGGCAGGCATGCCCTGCTGGGTGTCGAGCAGAATCAGCACGCCCACCGCCAGCAGCAGCAAGGGGATGTTGGCGACCCGAATGGCGGTCAGCAACAACGCCAGCGGTGTGTGCCAGCTGCTGTCTCGGCGGAAGTGTCCTACTTCATCGTGCAAGGTGTTGATGCGCTGCAGCAGTTTGGGGCGGCGCCAGAGGTGAATGCCTAGAGCGAGCAGTACCAGCACGCTGGCGACCCAATGCCGCGTGATGGCGTCTGCCAGATGCCGTGCCTGTTGCGGCAGGTTCATCTCGTCGACCTGCGCAGCGACTTGGCTTGGCAGTTCGGTCAGCCAGCTGCGGTCAATCGGCCGACTGCTGGCGACCCAGAACAACTGGTCATCGATGGTGCGTTGCAGGTCGTTGCTCAGTTGCTGCAGCTGGCGCTGGTTGATCTGCAGGGTGATGGCCAGGTTGATCAGGGTGTTGATGTTACCGTTGAGCTGTTCTACCAGGTTGACGCGGGCGCTGACCATTTGCTCCAACGCAGGGCGCAGACTGTCACGCTGCGCCGTGGGGATTTTTAGCAGCAGGTCATTGAGGTAGGCATCCGGGTTTTCCAGGCTTTGTGCCAGTTGGTTCAGCTCAAACTGGTGCAGTCGCAGGTCGGCAATTTGGTCGGCCAGGTCCTTGTCGGTCTCAACTTTTGGTAGCTGGCTCTTCTGCTGGTGCAGGATGCGCGACAGCAGCAGACTGCCTTCAAGCACCTCGATCTGTTGTTCCAGCGCCTTGTCGATCTGGGTCAGCTGCTCGGTCTGTTGCTTGGTTTCGATGTTGTCCCGCGTCAGTACGCCAATTTGTCGGGTGGCGTTCAACAGCTCTTCGCTCAGCTGGCGGTTGATGCTGCTTTGGGCCTGCAACACCTTATTCTGGCTTTGGCCCTCGGGCAGGGTGGCGTCGCTTACCGTTTGTTCTGACTCGTCCTGGCGCTTGTCGTTGACGACGCTCTGCAGAACGCGAATTTCTTCCTCTATACGCTTGATCTGCAAGGTCAGCAGGTTCTTCTGCTGGGTGGCCAGATCTTGCAATACGCCGTTACCGGCAAGGCGCTGACGCATAAGTTCGCTGTTGGCGTGCAGGTAGCCCAATTCGGCCTGCAGTTGCTCGATGCGCGCACGAGTCAGCTGGCTGGGTGCCAGGCGCTGCTGGGTGCGCAGCTGCTCGTTCAGTTGCTGACTGCGGGTCTGGTTTTCGGTCACGCTGGCCTGCGTCCGCTCTGGACGAGTTTGCGCGGCGATCAGTTGGCCATTAACGGCGGTCAGCTCGTTTTGCCAGGTAAACATCTGCGCCACTTGTTCGCTCAGGCGCGTCTCCAGGCTGCTCAGTGACTGCTGCTCCAATTGGCTGCGATTGCCGCCGCCGTCACTCTTGGACAGGCTGTTGAACTGTGCACGCACGCTCTGAGTCTGGCGGGGCGCATCGGCCAGCTGCTCTTGCAACTGCTGCTGTTCATCCAGGGTCTGCTGGGTCTGCCGCAGAAACGTCAGCGTGCTCTGATAGGCTTCCGTCAGCTCGCGCTTTTCTGCCTCGGGCAGGCTGCTGTTGCTGACACTGTCGATATTGGTGTTGAGCGCCTCGATGCGTTGATCGAGTTCGTCTGCGGAGGTGTTCTGCTGGGCCAGTGCCCACGATGAGAACAGTAGCCAGCACAGCAGCAAGGGGAGACGCAGCATGACGGGGTTCCTGAATTGGCCTGAGCGCAAGGTTAGCCCTCCTGTTGTGGATTGGGAAGCTGACTGCTGTGCCGGGATAGGGTTCCACAAAAGCAACAGGCCACCGCGTGGTGGCCTGTTGAGATGTTGCCTGCGGCTGTGGAGTCACCAGCCGCTGTGTTGCTTTAGAACCAGCTGTCCTGCATGTCGAAACAGGTCAGATCGCGGTTTTCCAGTACGTTCAGGTCGTGGTGGCAGGACGGCACTTCCCAGCGCAGGAAGTAGCGGGCGGCCTGTAGCTTGCCCTGATAGAACGCCTGGTCGGCTTGGTTGCCGGCAGCCAGGCCCTGCTGCGCCTTGATCGCCTGCTCCAGCCAGCGCCAGCCGATCACCATGTGGCCGAAGGCCTTCAGATACAGCGCGGAGTTGGCGAGCGCCTGATTGACCTTGCCCTGACCCATGTCGCCCAGCAATGCCATGGTGACGCTGCCGATGTGCGCGTGCAGTTTTTCCAACGGCTCGCGCAGCTCGTTCAGCTCGCTGTACTCGGCAGCGCGTTTGCAGCAGCTTTGAATTATGCCGGACAGCTGCTTGAGCGCGGCGCCGCCATTCATGGTGACCTTGCGGGCCAGCAGGTCGAGCGACTGAATGCCATTGGTGCCTTCGTGAATCGGGTTCAGGCGGTTGTCGCGGTAGAACTGCTCGACCGGGTACTCGCGGGTATAGCCGTGGCCGCCGAGGATCTGGATCGCCAGTTCGTTGGCCTTGAGGCAGTAGTCAGACGGCCAGGCTTTAACGATTGGTGTCAGCAGGTCAAGCAGCTGCAGCGCGTTCTTGCGCTCTTCTTCGGTGTCCAGTGTCTCGGTGTCGTCGAACAGGCGAGAGGAGTACAGACCCAGGTCGAAAGCGCCTTCAACGTACGCCTTCTGCGCCAGCAGCATGCGTTTGACGTCGGCGTGCTCGATGATCGAGACCTGCCCGGCGGTCGGGTCTTTGCCATCGGGCAGGCGACCCTGCGGACGCTCGCGGGCGTAGTTGAGCGAGTACAGGTAGCCGGCGTAGCCGAGCATCACCGCACCCATGCCAACGCCGATACGTGCTTCGTTCATCATCTGGAACATGTACGACAGGCCGTGGTGCGGCTTGCCGACGAGATAGCCGACGCAGTTGTCCTTGTCGCCGAAGTTCAGTGCGGTCGAGGTGGTGCCGCGCCAGCCCATCTTGTGGAACAGGCCGGCCAGAGTCACGTCGTTGCGCTCACCGAGGGAGCCGTCGTCGTTGACCAGGAACTTGGGCACGATAAACAGCGAGATGCCTTTGACGCCGGGCGGCGCGTCGGGCAGCTTGGCCAGTACCATGTGTACGATGTTCTCCGACAGCGGATGGTCGCCGGCGGAGATGAAAATCTTGTTGCCCTTGAGGCGGTAGGTGCCGTCACCGGCTGGTTCGGCCTTGGTGCGGATGTCAGACAGCGAGGAGCCCGCATGCGGCTCGGTCAACGCCATGGTGCCGAAGAAGCGGCCGTCTATCATCGGCTGCAGATAGCGTTCTTTCTGCTCTTCGGTGCCGAAGCTCTCAATCAGGTTGGCGGCGCCCATGGTCAGCATGGCGTAAGACGAGGTCGCGGCGTTGGCCGACTGGAAGTGGGCAAAGCAGGCCTGCGACAGCAGGTTGGGCATCTGCATGCCGCCCTGCTCGAAGGTGCGGGTGGCGTTCAGAAAGCCGGCTTCAAGGAAGGCGTCGACCGCCGGTTTTACCTCGGGGATCAGCTCCGCAGCGCCGTTGACGTACTGGGGCTCGTGCTCATCGTTCTTGCGGTTGTGCGGTGCAAACAGTTTTTCGGCGATGGTGCGGGCAGTGCCGATGGCCGCGTCGAAGGTTTCGCGGTTGTGATCGGCAAAGCGCGGGCGCTGGGTCAGTGCCTCGGCGTCTAGCACCTCGTACAGTTCAAACGCCAGGTTACGTTGGTCAATCAGCAGTTCGGACATGTCGGTCACCTCAAAAATGGTCGCGGGGCAGTGTATTGGCTCGCCCGGTGCCAGGGAATCGCCATTGATTGGCTTGATGCCATGCGATCAGAACAGTCGAAGCACCGGCTCATCCAGCGCCGCGCGCTGCTCGCGCAGGGTCAGTATCTGATCGGCCCAGTAGCGCTCTTGGGCAAACCAGGGGAAGTGCATCGGAAAGGCTGGGTCATCCCAGCGACGCGCCAGCCAGGCGCTGTAATGCACCAGGCGCAGACTGCGCAGCGGCTCGATCAGCGCCAGTTCGGCCGGGTTGAAGTCGTGAAACTCGTTGTAGCCGTCGACTAGCTCGGCCAGTTGTGCCTGGCGCTGGTCGCGTTCACCCGAGAGCATCATCCACAGGTCCTGCACCGCCGGGCCCATGCGGCAATCGTCCAAGTCGACCATATACAGACTGTCATCGCGCCATAGCAGGTTGCCGACGTGGAGGTCGCCGTGCAGGCGGATCTGTTTGGCCGGGTGGGCGTCGAGTCGCTGCTTGACGACCTGTAGCAGGTCTTCGGCTACCGAGAAGTAGGCCGGCTGCAGGCTGGTAGGCACCACCCCGCTGGCGCGTAGAAAGTCCAGGCTGTCGCGGCCAAAGCTTTGCCAGTCGAGGGTTGGGCGGTGGGCAAACGGGTGCATGGCGCCGACGGCGTGTAACCGGCCGAGCAGGCGGCCCAGCATCAGCAGGTGGTCGGGGTCGTCCAACTCCGGGGCGTGTCCGCCAAAGCGGCGGAACAGGCTGAAGCGAAAGCCTGCGTGCTCGAATAGGGTGCTGCCGTCGATCTGCTGCGGGGCAATGACCGGAATATCGCGCTCGGCCAGCTCCAGACTGAAGGTGTGCTCCTCTATGATCGACTCATCGCTCCAGCGCCCTGGGCGATAGAATTTGGCGATCAACGGCTGAGCGTCTTCGATGCCAACTTGAAAGACCCGGTTTTCGTAGCTATTGAGTGTGAGAATGCGAGCGTCTGACAGATAGCCCAGCGACTCTACGGCGTCCAGCACAGTGTCGGGGGTGAGGGCAGCAAAGGGATGGCTGGACATGGTGCGGCTCGCGTTGGCTATTGAGCCGACAAGGGTAGCAGGACCGGGGCGCCCGGCGTAGCGCCGATCAGGGTGTGCGTGCTACACACCAGACCTGTACCGAGGCCGCGCCTGCGGCCAGCAGGGTACGGCTGGCCTCGTTCAGGGTGGCGCCCGTGGTCATCACGTCATCAATCAGCGCCAGGTGCTGCCCTTCGAGCTGCTCGGGTTTGGGGCAAGTGAATGCGCCGCGCAGGTTGCGCCGGCGTGCTGCGGCATCCAGCCCTTCCTGGGCCGTAGTCTGGCGGACACGCTGCAGTAAGTCTGCGCGGCACGGTAGCTCAAGGGTTTTGGCAAGGTCACGCGCCAGTTCAAAGGCTTGGTTGTAACCGCGTTGTGCCTGCCTGCGCGGATGCATTGGGACCGGCAGCAGCAAATCAGGAATCAGCGCCTCCGGCTCCGCCAGCTGTTGTTGCAGGTGTTCTGCCAGTAGCTGTGCCAACAGCCAGCCGTAACGGTTGTGGCGATGGTATTTGAAGGCGGGAATCAACGCGTCTAGGGGGAAGCGGTAGAGCATCGGTACCACGGCGCGGCAGAAGGCGGGAGGACTTTTCAGGCAACGGCCGCATAGGCTGCTGCTGTGCGGCAGTGGCAGGGCGCAACGCTCACAGCAGCCCTGTTGCCAGGGCAGATCAGTCAGACAAGCGTGACAGATGCCGTCATGCTGCGCCTCGGTGGCCGACAGGCACAGCAGGCAAGGCTGTGATAGGTTGTTTTTTATCCACTTGTAAACTTGCGTGTTTTTCAATGGTTGACAGCCTCCGTGCTGCCGTTATGATTCCCTGCAGAGTTAGGGTCTGTTGACGTTTCGTTCATCCGCCTGTTGCTGCCTGTAAAGCCGCCAATCAAGGAGCGAGAAGCGTAGGGTGTTCAGCGCATCCCTGCGCTTCACCCCTTCGGGGCTGGCGCGCAAAAACGCTCCCGGCGTTTTTGTGGTCATTCCACGTGAGCGACGAGCGACGCTGAGTGGCAGCTTTACAGGCGCAACCCGCAGGGCCGGGGCCATTTTTCGGCCATGCTGCGTTGTCGGTCGCTTATGTGGAATGACCACACTACGCTCCCTCCGCCTTGCCTGGCCGAAAAATGGCCTCCGGCAGGCAGCTGAACGAAACGTCAACAGACCCTAGGACCGCCACGCGGTTCTCAGACAAATAACAGGGACAATATCCATGATCGTTTCCGTGACCCGCCACGATTGGACCCCGGCCGAGGTGCTGGCGCTGTTCAAACTGCCGTTCAACGACCTGCTGTTTCAGGCCCAGAGCGTGCATCGCCAGTACTTCGACCCTAACCGTGTGCAGGTCTCGACCCTGCTGTCCATCAAGACCGGTGCCTGCCCGGAGGACTGCAAGTACTGTCCGCAATCGGGTCATTACAACACCGGCCTGGACAAAGAAAAACTGATGGAAGTCGAAAAGGTGCTCAAGGCCGCAGCTGACGCCAAAGCCATCGGCTCTACTCGTTTTTGCATGGGGGCCGCCTGGAAGCACCCCTCCGCCAAGGACATGCCCTATGTGCTTAAGATGGTCGAGGGCGTCAAGGCGCTCGGCCTGGAAACCTGCATGACTCTGGGCAAACTAACCCAGGAACAGACCGCCGCGCTGGCCGAGGCCGGTCTGGATTATTACAACCACAACCTGGATACCTCGCCCGAGTTCTACGGCAACATCATTACCACCCGCACCTACAGTGAGCGCCTGCAGACGCTTGCCTATGTGCGCGACGCCGGCATGAAGATCTGCTCCGGCGGCATCCTCGGCATGGGCGAGTCGCTGCAAGACCGCGCCGGTCTGCTGATCCAGCTGGCCAACTTGCCTGAGCACCCGGAAAGTGTGCCGATCAACATGCTAGTGAAGGTTGAAGGCACGCCGCTGGCAAACGAAGAAGACATCGACCCCTTCGACTTTATTCGCATGCTGGCGGTGGCCCGCATCATGATGCCGCAATCCCATGTGCGTCTGTCCGCTGGCCGCGAGCAAATGAATGAACAGATGCAGGCCCTGGCCTTCCTGGCTGGCGCTAACTCCATCTTCTACGGCGAGAAGCTGCTGACCACCGGCAACCCGCAGGCGGACAAGGACATGCGCCTGTTCGCCCGCCTCGGCATCCAACCCGAAGCCCGCGAAGAACACGCCGATGAAGTGCACCAGGCGGCTATCGAGCAGGCGCTGATTGAGCAGCGCGATAGCAAACTGTTTTATTCGGCCGTTTAACGACGGCAGCCTCAAGCCATAAGCTGCAAGCCGCACGTTGACCTGCTGTGGCTTGACGCTTGCTGCTTGTCGCTTGGAGCTTTCTGATGTCCTTCAATCTTTCCTCCCGCCTCGCCGAGCGCCGTGCTGCGCACTTGTACCGTCAGCGTCCATTGCTGCAAACGCCGCAGGGCGTTGAGGTACTGGTGGATGGCGAGCGGTTGCTGAGCTTTTGCAGCAATGACTACCTCGGACTGGCCAACGACCCGCGCGTCAACGACGTCTTTGTCGAGGGTGTACAGCGCTGGGGCACTGGCGGTGGGGCGTCGCACCTGGTTACCGGTCACAGCGGCGCTCACCATGCGCTGGAAGAGGCGTTGGCCGAGTTCACTGGCCGGCCTCGCGCACTGCTGTTGTCCAGCGGCTACATGGCCAATATGGGAGCAGTAACCGCGCTGGTGGGGCAGGGCGACACCGTACTGCAGGACCGGCTCAATCATGCGTCGTTGCTTGATGCAGGGCTGCTTGCCGGTGCTCGCTTCTCGCGCTACCTGCACAATGATGCTGCCAGCCTGCGCAGCCGATTGGGCAAGGCACAGGGCAATACGCTGGTCGTGACCGACGGCGTGTTCAGCATGGATGGCGACCTGGCTGACCTGCCGGCGGTGTGCGCCGAGGCGTCCGGTGCCGGGGCCTGGGTCATGGTTGATGACGCCCATGGCTTTGGTTGTCTGGGTGATCAGGGGGGCGGCATCGTCGAGCACTATGGCCTGTCCATGGAGCAGGTACCGGTGCTGGTGGGCACCCTCGGCAAGGCATTTGGCACGGCGGGGGCCTTTGTCGCCGGCAGCGAGGAGCTGATCGAAACCCTGATCCAGTTTGCCCGTCCCTACATCTATACCACCAGCCAGCCGCCTGCCGTTGCGCATGCCACGCTCACCAGCCTGCGTCTGCTGCGTGAAGAG
>DBHE01000235.1 GCA_002296055.1 Pseudomonadaceae bacterium UBA836 | reverse complement strand
GGTCATTGTTGATAGCGCATCAAACAAAAAGTACGCAGTGGCTTATACGTCAGACCCGAGCGCAACTTCTCTGCTTATAGGCGCGAACCTTAATGGCTTTATCCGGCGCATCGTTTACTTCCGCAAAGAGCTGCCTGCGTCACTGATTACGAGGTTGATCGCATGAAGTTCTATTCTGTGAAATATAAAGCCGCCCAGAAGTCACCCGGCACCCAGAAGTTTTGGCGGATTACCATCGACAGCAAGTACAGCGGAGACATTGGCCTGCTGACGCACGAAGTCCGTCACGCCCTGCACTGGTGGGCGTTCGTGGTCTTTACCCTTGCGGTGGCTGGGGCGATGGCGCTGCTGGTGGCGCCTGCATACGGTTTGATCGCAGGTGTTGCGCCGTGGACTTACCACTGGTCCTATCGGGTCAAGGCGCTGCGCATTCTTTTCGAGTTGGACTGCTACCGTGCTCAGCTGCGAGCGGGGAGCTATGTCAGCGACGAGTTCGCTGTCAAAGCCATGGTTGGCCACGGCATGTCTGCGAGCGCCGCGCGAGACGCGCTGGGATAGGGCCGGTACTACAAACATCACCGGCGACGATTTCAAGCCGCCCACATCCGTGTAGAGCCAGGCCAGCATGCCCACCTGGGCCGCGGCTGTCGCTGGGCAGCTCGACAAAACGCTAACCCCATCACAACAGGCCGCCCACTGAGGCGGCTTTTTTCATGCCTGGAGAAAACATGACCCTGGATCAAATCCGGCGTGGCCCGATTGCGGCTGCGCTCTCACTGCTGCCCGATCGCATGACATCGCCAGAAGCCGAGGTGCAGATGTTGGCCATTGGTCTGCAGGAATCCCGCTTCGAGCACCGGCACCAGATCGGCGGCCCAGCGCATGGTTTTTGGCAGTTTGAGCGGGGCGGCGCCGTAGTTGGAGTGCTCACCCACTCAGCCAGCCGAGACCTTGCCAAAGGCCTGAGCGCGGCCCGAGGTGTAGCGCCAACCTCGGCTGCCGTGTTCGATGCCCTGGAGCACGACGACATACTTGCCGCCGGCTTCGCCCGCCTGCTGCTCTGGACAGACCCGCGCCCGCTGCCGGCAATAGGGGAAGTGCAGGTCGCCTGGGACTACTACATCCGAAACTGGCGCCCCGGTAAGCCACACCCCAAGACGTGGGCCCCACTGTACGCGCAGGCGATGGAAGAGGTGCGGCATGCTGAGTAGTAAATACAGGCTCTGGCTGCAGATCGGCGGCCTAGTAGCCCTGGTGCTGCTGGGGTTTGGAGTGGGGTGGAGCTGGCAGGGCTCACGCTGGGAGAGCAAATACATCGCGCTCGGCGCAGCGTGGGCAGAGGCGCGGGCAGCAGCCGAACGGCAGGCCCGGTCAGAGGAAACGCGGCGTGCAGCCGCTGTAGAGGGGATACGACGTGATGCGAAACAACAGATCGAGCAGGCTCAGGCTGATGCCGATGCTGCTGATTCCACTGCTGACAGCCTGCGGCAGCAACTCGCCGAGCGTACCCGTCGAGCCACCCAGGGTGCCGGCGCTTGCCCCGGAGGCTCGCCAACCACCGCAACCCTCATACTGTATTCCGAGTTGCTCGATAGGGCTGATGCGCGAGCGGGAGAGCTGGCAGCAGAGGCTGACCGACGAGGAGTAGCGGGGCTGGCGTGTGAGCGGCAATATGACTCGTTACTCGCCAACTAGCTCGCTAGAGTGGTCAAGAGCATCCCTGAAGTAGTAGGGAAGGACCTTGTCGTTGACATAGGCAATAGCATCAAGTGACCTGCAGCTGTTAAATCCGAGTCTCATTGACGCCTGCCGCATTATGGATCTGAAGCAATGCTGCAGATAGATATCCTCCGAGTCCGCGAGACCAGCAGTACAAACGTAGAAATGCTGCCACTCGTCTGCGACGCTTTTTGGCATTTGTTGCTGCTGCCTCGGGTCGTCCGGGTCGAGCTCCTCGTCTTTATAGGCGCTTGCGAAGAATAAGTGCTTGGCAACCTCTGGTTGCTTGATTAGGTGCTCTAGGTGCTGCAGAACTCCGTCTGCATTCATGCTTGTAGTGGTGATAATGTGCTGAATGCGGATGAAGTTATTCTGCGACTGAAGCGTCTTGTGCTGTTGCCAAAGAACAAGAAGGGTCAGTGCGCCCAAGATGGGGGCGTAGATCCCGCTCATAGCTGACCCCATTTCAGCCCACACTGTGTGATCAGACGAAATGTTGGTGCCGAAGTGAAGCTGATAGATGATGATGGGCGCACCGAGTGCTCCACAAATTGCGGCAGTTGCTATTACGGTCCAGACTTGCTTCGCTGTCATCATTTGGTGCTTCCGTGCTTGAACGTTGGGTCAGCATACCATCTGCATCACGGCTCCTGCCTGCACAACCAGGACTGCGCATACATCACCCCGTTAATTTCCTCTATCCCAGACAGAACCATTCCGTTTGCCTGCATTGAGTGCAGCTGACAGTCCATCAGGTCGGGCAGTGGCCCGGCCTCCAGCGGCCCACCACTTCCAGCCGTCCTGGCAACTACCGAAGAGCGACCCTGTACGCAGCTTTCGTGCTCGATGCTCATGTTGCACCTGACTCGCTCCCCGCGACTAATCTGCTCAGGAGTGAGCTTGCGCCCTTTCACCCGCATTCGTGTGACATAGAAAATCATGACCGCACCATAGGACTGTATATTCGTACAGTTTATTGGTGGGCTGCTTGGTTGTGAAGACGGGAAGAGGTCTTAGGGCAATTTTAGGGCGCTACGGACACCTTTACACGCCCGCGTGCGCCCATCAGATCGCAAGCTATGCAGGCGCTACGCGGTCTGCAGGGGTGCTGGGTTTGTTCTCTGAGGGTTCGAATCCCTCGCTACGGGGAGGACTTAAATCCCCTGATGGGTGCGTCGCTGCTGTAGGAAAATACAGTGTGTAACTTATTGATTCTTTTATGATAGACTGCGCGCTTTCCAGCGTAGCGGAAAAGCCGGTTTATTTAACCATATCAAGATGTTAGCCAAATCCGGCAACCACCTTGACATGGTGGGGGTCGTTGGTTCGAATCCAATTGTGCCTACCAAATTTGGACCCGGCCCCTGTGGCCGGGTTTTTTGTTTCTGTGCTGTACGGAGTGCTGTTGCAGTAGCCTGATGAGGGCTGCCGGTAATCGTGACATCGGTATGAACTGCAGCGGGGCATCCGTGCGGCGTTTCCATCATGTGGCCTTGCGTAGGGGTCACCACTGAGAAGGAGTGGCACATGCCCGTTATTACCCTCCCTGACGGCAGTCAGCGCAATTTCGATAATCCCGTTACCGTTTCTGAAGTCGCCCAGTCGATTGGTGCCGGTCTGGCCAAGGCTACGATCGCCGGCAAGGTAGATGGTCGCCTGGTTGATGCCTGTGACCTGATCGAGCAGGACGCAAGCTTGCAGATCATCACCGCCAAGGACGAAGAAGGCGTTGAGATTATCCGCCACTCCTGTGCTCACCTGATCGGTCATGCCGTCAAGCAGCTGTATCCGACCGCCAAGATGGTTATCGGCCCGGTGATTGATGATGGCTTTTATTACGACATCTCCTACGAGCGCCCCTTCACGCCGGACGACATGGCTGCCATCGAAAAGCGCATGGCTGAGCTGATTGCGACTGATTACGACGTGATCAAGAAAGTGACCCCGCGTGACGAGGTCATCAAAGTGTTCGAGTCCCGTGGTGAGGAGTACAAGCTGCGCCTGGTCGAGGATATGCCCGACGAGAAGGCGATGGGCCTGTACTACCACGAAGAATACGTCGACATGTGCCGTGGCCCGCACGTGCCGAACAC
>DBHE01000029.1 GCA_002296055.1 Pseudomonadaceae bacterium UBA836 | reverse complement strand
TTTTCTCAAACGCATGATGCCCCATCCGGATCGGATCAAGAGCAGCAAGTCCCTGCAGTTTCTGGGCAGCCTGTTGCACGATCCGAACCTGTGGCATCTCAACCGCCACAGCGTGTCTCGCGCTATGGCCGTTGGCCTATTTGTCGCGTTCATGCCCATCCCGATGCAGATGGCGGTTGCGGCGGCGGTGGCTATCGTTGCGCGCTCCAACCTACCCATTTCGGTTAGCCTGGTCTGGCTGACCAACCCGGTCACCATGCCGCCCATCTTCTTTGCCCAATACAAGGTTGGCACCCTGCTGCTGGGTGCGCCGGAACGCGGCATGCCGATGGAGCTGTCGCTCACCTGGCTAATGGCCGAGATCCAGCATATCTGGCAGCCGCTATTGCTCGGCTCGCTGATTGTCGGAACGGTGGTTGCGGCGCTGGGCTATGTACTGACGCTGTTGTATTGGCGCATCTGGGTATCGCGCAACTGGCAGCGCCGCAAATTGCGACGCCGTCGCCAGTCGCCCGACTAATCAGCGCCTCAGGCCTGCTCGCGCAGCTGTCCCTGCTTGAGGGTGAAGGTACGATCCATGCGGGCCGCCAGAGCCAGATCGTGGGTGACCACCAGAAAGGCGGTCTGCAAGGTTTGACTCAGCTCCAGCATCAATTGCTGAATGCTCTCGGCGGTCTGCTGATCCAGGTTACCGGTCGGCTCATCCAACAGCACACAGGCAGGCTGGCTGATGAGCGCACGGGCAATGGCCACCCGCTGTCGCTCACCACCCGATAGTTCAGCAGGCTTGTGGCCAATGCGCTCGCCCAACCCAACCCGCTCAAGCATGGCGGTTGCACGCTGGCGCCCCTCGGCGATCGGCGTTTTTCCGATCAACAGCGGCATGCAGACATTCTCCAGCGCAGTGAACTCCGGCAGCAGGTGGTGAAACTGGTAAACAAAGCCCAGTTGCTGATTGCGCAAGCGACCCCGCTCGGCTTCCTTGAGGGTAGACATCTGCTGACCGGCCAGCCGCACCTCGCCGGAGGTTGGCGTGTCCAATCCGCCAAGCATGTTCAGCAAGGTTGTCTTCCCTGAGCCGGAGCTACCGACGATGGCCACGCGCTCCCCGCGCAGCAGGCGCAGCTGCACCTGGTCCAGCACACGCAGGGTCTGCGGACCGACCGAGTATTCCTTGCTCAGGTCACGGCATTCGAGAACGACATCAGTCATAACGCAGGGCCTCCGCCGGCTCGGTACGTGATGCCCGCCAAGCGGGATACAGGGTTGCAAGGAAACTGAGACTCAGGGCAGTAGTGCAGATAACCGCCACATCGCTCCAGATCAGTTCAGACGGCAGGTAGCTGATGAAATACACATCCGAGCTGAGGAACTGGATACCCAGCACCCGCTCCAGCCAGGCGACCATATCGGACACATTGAGCGCCGCCAGCACGCCAAGAATACAGCCACTGACCGTACCGACGATGCCGATCAGCGAGCCCTGAACCATAAAGATGCCCATGATCGAACCGGGGGTAGCACCCAGGGTACGCAAGATGGCGATGTCCGCCTTCTTGTCCGTTACCACCATGACCAGGGTCGAGATAATGTTGAAGGCCGCCACCGCAACGATCAGCATCAACAGCAGGCCGATCATGGTTTTTTCCATCTTGATCGCCGCAAACAGGTTGCCGTGGGTGCGCGTCCAGTCCTGGGCGTAATAATCGCCGGGCAGTTCGCGAACCAGCTTCCAAGCCACCTGAGGCGCCTCGAACAGGTTCTGCAATTGCAGACGCACGCCCTGGACCTGCCCCGGCTGCCAGCGACTCAGGCGCGCCGCATCGGCCACATGAATCATTGCCAGCGAACCATCCAGCTCGGCGCCCACCTTGAACACACCCGCCACGGTGAAACGCTTCAGGCGCGGGAACACGCCAGCCGGCGTAACCGAAGCCTCCGGCAGCACAAAGGTGAGCTTGTCGCCCGGCGCCACATCAAAGCGCTTGGCAATCAGCTCGCCAATGACAATGCCAAACTCGCCTTCAGCCAGGTTGTCGAGCGAGCCGGACTGCATATGATTCTGCAGAATTGACACCCGCTTTTCAGCCTGCGGATCAATCCCATTGACCAGCACCGGCGCAACACCACCATTGTGCGTCAGCATGCCCTGAAGCTGAATGAAGGGCGCAGTACCGACCACCTTGGGGTTAGCCTCCAGCTGCTCCGCTAACGCGCGCCAGTCGTCAATCGGCTGATAGCCGTTGATGGTCGCGTGAGGCACCATGCCGAGAATGCGCGTGCGCAACTCACGGTCAAAGCCGTTCATCACCGACAGCACCAGAATCATGACCATGACGCCGAGGGTCAGGCCGAGCATGGAGATCAGCGAGATAAACGAGATGAAATGGTTACGCCGCTTGGCGCGGGTATAACGCAGGCCGATAAAAAACGGTAAGGGTCTGAACATGAAAAGCAGGCTACCTTGAATCCGGCCCCAGCCGGTGAATTGTGCGCGACATGTTACACTGAACGGCAAAGGCTGGTCAGCGCTTGTCATCAGCGCCCAACGAGATTCGCCATGCACACAGACCATGAAGACAGCCGCGAGTTCTTCCGCATTCAGGATCAGATACATCTTGAATGCAAGCCCATTGCCGGCCCCGAGGTCGATCTCGACTCCCGCCAGAGCGGCCTTTTCAATCTGCTCACCGACATGCATATGCTGGACTACGAGTCTCAGCACCTGTTGCGCCAGATCAGCGAACGCGACCGCGCAGTAGCCCAGTATCTGAAGATCATCAATAAACGCATTGACCTGCTGGGTCGCGCGCTAGCCATGGAGCTGAGTGCGGACTTTGGCGCGCCGCAGCAAGTTGGTCTGAGCGAGGACGGCATGGACTTCATCAGTCCCCAGCCCTACCCCGCAAATAGCTGGCTTGCCTTGCACATTGTGCTGCTGCCCTCGCCCCTTGGTCTGGCCCTGCCGGCACGGGTAACCCGCTGCGAAGCGAGTGAGGCAGCAGGCAGCTTCAAAATTGCAGTGAACTTTGATGTGCTCAATGACGCCCAACGTCAACTGTTGGCACGGCATATCCTGCAGAAGCAGGCGCAGGACATTCGCGCCGCCAAATCAACCTGAAAGGAACTCATCATGAAAACCCTATCCGCTATGCTGTTTGGCGCCAGCTTGCTGCTGGCTGGTGCGGCTCAGGCCGATACCCTGCGCATCCCGGTCGGCGAGCAAGCCGGCACGGCGCAAACCGCCCTGCCCCAGCGCGGCGCCAGCTTCGACAGCGTCAGCGCACGCTGGGGCGAACCTACCCGCCGCCACGCCGCTGTCGGCCAACCGCCGATTACCCGCTGGGACTACCCCGGTTTTAGCGTTTACTTCGAGTACAACAAGGTGATTGACGCCGTTCGCCAACACAAGGCCCCCTGAGCCGATGACGCTGATTTACGGACACCGTGGTGCGCGGGCAGAAGCACCAGAAAACACCCTGCCCAGCTTCAAAAAAGCACTGGAAGCTGGCGTTACCCGGGTAGAGCTGGACCTGCACCTGTCGGTAGACCAGCAGTTGATGGTGATTCACGACCCGACCCTCAAGCGCACCACCGGGCTACGCGGCAAGGTGGCTCAGCATACCGCCGATGAACTGACACGCATGGACGCCCGCTTGGGGCTGCCCGGCTGGGCCGAGCCCTGCCCCATTCCGACGCTAGAGCAGCTATTGCAGGCCTGCCCGGAGATTGAGCACTACCAGCTGGAAGTAAAAAGTGGCTCCGAGCGCCAGTCGCGTATCGTGCTGCAGGCCATCATGGCGCTGGTTGAGCGGTACAACCTGCACGACAAGGTCGTAGTGACCTCAGCCAGCCGCACGCTGCTGCGCTACGCCAAACGCAGCGGTTTCACCCTGCCTACCGGTCTGGTCGAGGAATACGGACTGCTCAACCCGTTGAAAAGCGCACAGCGCTACGGCTGCCAGTACCTGATTCTCAACTGGAAGCTATGCAACCCAGAGCGATTGCGCCAAGCCCAGGCGCTAGGCCTGCACGTGTCGGTTTGGACAGTCAATGACGCCTCGCGTATGCAGCAACTGATCGATATGGGCGTCGACAGCCTGATCACGGACTACCCGGCAAGAGCGATGGAAGTGAGTCAGGGGCGCGGCTAGCCGCGCCCCGACCACTCAGAACAGACGGTTCAGACCGTCCAGTGCCGCGACACGATAGGCTTCAGCCATGGTCGGGTAATTGAAGGTAGTGTTGACGAAGTAGTTCATGGTGTTGGCGCCATCTTTCTGGTTCATGATGGCCTGACCAATGTGCACAATCTCCGCAGCCTGGTCACCAAAGCAGTGAATGCCAAGCACCTCCAGAGTTTCGCGGTGGAACAGAATTTTCAGCAGCCCCACCGGCTCACCGCTGATCTGCGCCCGGGCAATACTCTTGAAGAATGCCTGCCCGATTTCATAGGGCACACAAGCCTCAGTAAGCTCCCGCTCAGTCTTGCCCAGCGAGCTGATCTCAGGAATGGTGTAGATACCGGTTGGCACATCATCAACAAAGCGCCAGGCGTTGTTGCTGACGATATTACCGGCCGCCGAACGCCCTTGGTCGAACGCCGCACTGGCCAGACTCGGCCAGCCAATCACATCGCCCACCGCATAAATATTGGGCACGCTGGTGCGGTAGTTCTCGTCCACCTCCAACTGCCCACGACCGTTGGGGTGCAGGCCCACATTCTCCAGGCCCAGGCCATCGGTGTTACCGGTCCGGCCGTTACACCACAGCAGCGCGTCGGCCTTCAGACGCTTGCCCGACTTGAGCTGTAGGATCACGCCACGGCCGTCCACACCCTCGATCTTCTCGTACTCCTCGTTGTGCCGAATCAGCACGCTGCTGTTGCGCAGGTGATAGCTCAACGCATCCGAGATCTCATCATCAAGGAAGTTAAGCAGACGCTCACGCGTATCGATCAGGTCTACCTTTACCCCAAGTCCGCAGAAGATCGACGCATATTCACAACCAATCACCCCTGCACCGTAGATAATCAGCGTGCGCGGGGTGTGATTGAGCTTGAGAATGGTGTCACTGTCGTAAATACGCGGGTGACCAAAATTCACGTCCGCCGGGCGGTAAGGCCGCGAGCCGGTCGCAATGATTATTTCCTTGGCAATCAGCTTGTCGACCGCGCCCGAGCCGTCAACAATCTCCAGAGTGTGCTCATCAGCAAAACTCCCCTTGCCAAAGAAAACGTCCACGCGGTTACGCGCGTAGTAACTGGTGCGCGAAGCTACCTGCTTGCTCATCACCTTCTCTGCGCTGCGCAGCACATCAGGGAACGAGAACCAGCGCGGGTCGCCAATCTGGCGGAACATGGGGTTGGTGTTGAACTGGATGATCTGCTTGACCGAGTAACGCAACGCCTTGGAGGGAATAGTCCCCAGGTGAGTGCAGTTGCCGCCGACTTCCTTGCGCTCCTCCACCACGGCCACCTTGCGACCGTGCTTGGCGGCGTTCATCGCCGCCCCTTCACCCGCCGGACCAGAGCCCAGCACCACTACGTCGTAGTTATATACGGCCATTCAGTATTTCCTTGTTTCAACAGGCAATTCAGAGTGCCACGGGAGGCAGCGCGGACCTAGTCGACCTTGGTCGCGTCGTGAGCCAGGTCGGTACGCGGACGCTGTACAACACCCGCATTGGCACTCGCCTCTTCGCATTTGGTGGTGTCACCACCGCAAATACCACACGCCTTATCGACGCCAACAGCGCCAATGCCGCCACAGGAGCCGGCAATGGGCTTGCGCCCCATCATCACACCCACAGCCATGCCAGCAAACAGCAACAGCATCAGGGCAAACGCCAGCAGCCAAACCATGTTTTACTCCTCGCCCTCTGTCAGGGCTGTAAAGCGGGGGGTCGCTCGAGACTCGAACAGCTCGCCGGCCCGCACAACAAAAAACGCCGGGATCTGATGACTGACTGCATATTCCCAGCCAGCCTCTTCGCCCATGATCATCAACACCGTAGACAAGCCGTCCGCCCTCACGGCAGAGGGGTCCAGTACGGTGACCGCAGCAAGCCGATGCATCACCGGCCGCCCGGTGCGCGCATCGAAGGTGTGGGAAAACCGCTGCCCGTCGAGCTCGAAGTAGTTGCGGTAATCCCCCGACGTAGACACCGACTCACCGTTCAGCGAGAGAATAATCTGCGCCACACGGTTGTCGTCTCGCGGCTCCTCGACAGCAATCCGCCAGGGCCGGTCACCCGGCTTGCGGCCAACGGCCTTCAACTCACCGGTGATTTCCACCATGTAACTTTGGATGCCATAGCTCTCCAGTCGTTCAGCCACTCGATCAACCATGTAACCGGCGCCGATACTGCTGAAATCCACCGTCAGTCCGACATCCTTGCAAAGCTGCCCACCATCGACCCGCAGGTGTTTCTGACCGACCTTGGCCATGGCCTGGTCCAGCAAATGCTGCTCGGGTACCGCTTGCAGCTGTGGGTCGCCATGAAAGCCCCAAAGCTTGAGCAGTGGCGCCACGGTAACATCAAACGCACCGCTGCTTTCGCCAGCCAGTTGATCCGCCTGCGCCAGTAGCGCCAGTACCGATGGCGGCATATCCATGCAGGTACCGGCAGGCGCCGCATTGAAATGCGCGAGCGCTGAGTCCGAGCGCCAGGTCGACACCTCAGCATCAAACTGCGCCAGCATACGATCAACATCAGCCTGTAGGGTTTCGGTGTCCGGCGCATCCTCGACTGGCACCCATTTGATCGAATAGGTGCTGCCCATGGTAGCGCCGTACATCTCGGCAACCGGGTCTACAGAATTGAAACAGCCCGTTAGAGCTGCTGCCAAGGCAACAGCAATAACGGGCCGGATGACGCTCAGGCGCATGAACTAGCCGCCAAAGTCGTCGAGCAGGATGTTCTCGGGTTCGACACCAAGGTCCTGCAGCATCTTGATCACGGATGCGTTCATCATCGGCGGTCCACACATGTAGAACTCACAGTCTTCAGGCGCCGGATGGTCCTTCAGATAGTTCTCGAACAGTACATTGTGGATAAAGCCGGTGGGGCCTTCCCAGTTGTCTTCCGGCAGAGGATCAGACAGCGCCAGATGCCACTTGAAGTTGTCGTTCTCGGCCGCCAGCTGATCGTACTCCTCAACATAGAAGGCTTCACGCAGCGAGCGAGCGCCGTACCAGAAGCTCATCTTGCGCTTGGAGTTCAGACGCTTGAGCTGGTCGAAGATGTGCGAACGCATCGGCGCCATACCGGCACCACCACCGATGAAGACCATCTCGGCATCGGTGTCCTTGGCGAAGAACTCACCGAACGGACCGTATACGGTCACCTTGTCGCCAGCCTTGAGCGAGAAGACCCAGGAGGACATCTTGCCCGGCGGCAGATCGTCACGACCCGGCGGCGGCGAAGCAACACGGATGTTGAACTTCACCAGGCCCTTCTCTTCCGGGTAGTTAGCCATGGAGTAGGCACGAATGGTGGTTTCATCAACCTTGGAGACGTACTTCCACAGATTGAACTTGTCCCAGTCGCCACGGAATTCCGGCTGAATGTCGAAATCCTTGTAGTTGACGGTGTGCGGCGGGCATTCCAGCTGCACGTAACCGCCAGCGCGGAAGTCAACGTTTTCGCCTTCCGGCAGCTTCAGGGTCAGCTCTTTGATGAAGGTCGCAACGTTCGGGTTGGACTCGACCGTGCATTCCCACCTCTTCACGCCGAACACTTCTTCCGGCACTTCGATCTTCATGTCCTGCTTGACCGGAGTCTGGCAGGACAGACGCCAGCCTTCCTTCGCCTCGCGCTTGGTGAAGTGCGACTCTTCGGTCGGCAGCATTTCACCGCCACCGCTTTCAACGATGCACTTGCACTGGGCACAGGTACCGCCGCCGCCACAGGCGGA